>CAIOUK010000154.1 GCA_903861445.1 uncultured Verrucomicrobia subdivision 3 bacterium | reverse complement strand
CCGTCACCGGTTCCGACCAGAATGTCTATGAGCCGATGGCGTCGTTCCTCGCCGCCAAGAAAATTCCGGTGATGAACGGCTACGACGAGCGCAACCTTGCATCCAAGCCCGACCTCGTCGTCATCGGCAACGCCATTTCGCGCGGCAACCCGGAGGCGGAATATGTGCTCGACCACAAGCTGCGCTATTGCTCGCTGGCGGCGCTGCTGGCGGAATTTTTCATTCGCGGCAAACGCTCCATCGTCGTCGCCGGCACGCACGGCAAGACCACCACAACCTCGCTGCTGACGTGGCTCTTCGAGCACAACGGGCTGAACCCGAGCTATCTCATCGGCGGCATCCCGAACAATTTTTCGCAGGGTGCGCGGTTCACGGACAGCGAATGGTTCATCATCGAAGGCGACGAATACGACACCGCGTTTTTCGACAAGCGCAGCAAGTTCATCCATTACCAGCCGGAAGTTGCCATCATCAACAATCTGGAGTTCGACCACGCGGACATTTTTGAAAATCTCGACGCGGTGAAGAAAACATTTTCGCACTTCATCCGTCTCGTGCCGCGCAACGGACTTTTGCTCGGTAATGGCGACGACGCGAATCTCTCGCCGCTGCTGAATGTAACGCATTGTCCGGTGAAGCGTTTCGGTCTGGCCGAAGGTAACGCGGTGCAAGGTTTCAACCTGCGCTTCGGCCCGACGGCGACGACGTTTGAAATCCCCAGCTTCAAGTTCCATCTGAATCTCGTTGGCGAACTCAACGTGCGCAACGCGCTTGCCGTCATTGGCGCGGCGAAACATTGCGGCTTGTCGAACAAGCAAATCCAGAGCGCGTTCGACACATTCAAGGGCATCAAGCGGCGACTGGAAGTGAAGGGCATCGCCGGCGGCGTGACGATCATTGATGATTTCGGCCATCATCCCACGGCCATCCGCGAGACGCTCAAGGCGTTGCGGCTGCGTTACGCGAAGGAAAAAATCTGGGCGGTATTCGAGCCGCGCAGCAACACCACGCGCCGCAATGTTTTTCAGGAGGAACTGGCATCATCGTTTGCCGATGCGAATGCGGTCGTGGTTTCCGAAGTGGCGCGGCTGGAGCAAATCCCCGCCGACGAGCGGTTAAATCCTGAAAAGCTGATGGCCGACATCAAGGCTTCCGGCAAGGAAGCGGCGTATCTGCCGGATGCGAACGCCATCGTCGCGCACCTCGCGCAGCACGCGCAGGGCGGCGACGTGGTGGTGGTGTTCAGCAACGGCGGCTTCGACGGCATCCACCCCAAGCTGCTGGCGCGGCTGGGCAGACGCTAAACCGGCAAAACGCCTTGCCAACCAAAATCAACCGGCCTACGGTTGGCAGGTAATATAGATGTTAAGCCACTTCACCATGAAGCGACTACCGATTGCGGCAAAGTATGACAGCGCAATTTACGACGCGCTTTTACTACAAATTGTTTTGGGGATTTTGTCTGCCATGATTTTAGATGGCGGCGTCATGGCTCAAGTTTGTGGCATTGCATTGGTTGCGTTTTGGGGTGGCGTAGCCGTGTTGATTTGGCGGCAACCACAGTCTCCGAGCCGTGTGGACATTGGGCTGATTCGGTTTGGATATTTACCGCTAATTATTATTTCAGGCTTTTTATCAGGTTTTGTCTGGCATCTGCGAGGAGTTTCATGAAGCAGTATCTTTCGCGTGACTGATTTATGCAGCGTGAAATTTCTAACATGACCGCATGGTGAATGTGCACAAATTGACACCCATTATCGCCGAAGTTGCCGACAAAGAGCCGACGTTCAGCAGCGTTTATGGTTTCGCAGTATTTCTTTCCGCCATTTGCTTGCTGTTAGGTTTGTGGCGGCCTTGGGGTATTGCTTTGGCATCAGTCATCGCCGCGGTTCCAGTCATGCTGACGTTCAGCTGGTTGAGAGATCCAAACGAAGGGCCAGCGATTCTTCATGAGCTTGGCCAGAGTTACATGACGCACAGTTACATTGCGGGATTTTCACCAGCAATTTTTTCTGTGATGGGATTTTGTCTTGGTTTATTCCTCCAGCGGAGACGACGTTTTCTAAGTTCGTATTAGCAGCTTCACCGAAATTCCACCGTTTCAAAGCCCGCGCGCGTGAAGAAGTTTTGCAGCTCGGCGCGGGCGCGTTTGTCTGCCTCGTCCAAAATGCCGGCGCGGCGCGCGGCGCGGGCGATGTCGTCCACGGCATTCTGCCGCGCGGACTGCTCCAAATCCTTGTCGAACGCGCGGAGCAAACCCGTCGTGTGGTCAATCACCTGGCTGGCCTTGTCATCGAGGTAGGCGTCGGTAATCTGCGGCGGCGGCAGGCGCAGGGAAATTTTTTTGCCGGTGATGGCGATGTCCGCCGGCTTGAGCCGTTTCAAATCAATGCCCGCTTTCACGACACCTTGCGCGAGGAGCAGCACACGGCTCTCGCCATACCATTTTACGTCTTCCAGCACGACGACCTTGTTCATGACGTATTTCACCGTGACGAGGTCGGACAACGACTGCACCTCGTGAACGACGCTGGTGGTGTTCCAGAAAAACTGGCTGGCACCGCGATTGAACCAGCGGGCAGCGGTGAACGTAAGATAAACCGCCGCCGCCAGCGTGACGACCGCTGTCAGCGTCCAGATGAAATTGCGAATTGGCCGCATGGCGGTTGGGTGGCGTTATTTCTTCCCACCCGAAAGTTCGCGGATGCGGCGGCGCATTTCGAGCTGGGCCATGACGTGGCGGGCGAGAATTTGCAGGGCGCGCTTTTGTTCGGGGCGCAACTGGCGTGGCTTCCGATCCAGCACGCACAGCGTGCCGAGCGCATGGCCGGAAGGCGTAGTCAGCGGGATGCCGGCGTAGAAACGGATTTTGCGCGGACCGGTGACCAGCGGATTATTTTTGAAGCGCACATCTTTCGTGGCGTCTGGCACGATGAAGAGTTTCTTTTGCAAGATGGCGTGCGCGCAAAACGAAATGTCGCGCGTGGTTTGCTTCACCGTCAGCCCGACTTTGGCCTTGAACCATTGCCGGTCTTCGTCCACGAGTGAGATGAGCGCGATGGGCACTTCGCAAATGCTGGCGGCCAGTTCCGTCAGGTCGTCGAACATGGCTTCCGGCACGGTGTCCAGCACTTCGTATTGCCACAACACGGCGATGCGTTGCTTTTCGTTTTTGGGAATCGGTGCGCTCATAATGAAAATATTACTGGTGCGACGTTGGAGTAATTTTAAGGCCAATCGCCGGCAGTTCAAACCTTCTTTTGGCGGTGGCGAGCGGCTGAATGTAGGCCAATTCGGAAAAGTGCAAGGCGGGGGCAAATTTTTTTGACACGGATTACACAAATTTTCACTGATTAAATCCGTGTTAATTCGTAAAATTCGTGTCTCCCTTTGCTGCCAACCGCCTTTTGATTCTGTAATCTGTGTTTCATCTGTGTGCATCTGTGGCTGGAAACTTTCCGCTTTTGCCCGCGCCCCGCAAAACCTAGACTGACGTCATGAATTCGCCCGGATTTCCCGTGGTTCGCCCGCGCCGCCTGCGCACGTCGCCGGCGCTGCGCCGCCTTGTCGCCGAAAACTCGCTGAACGTTTCGCAGCTCGTCCTGCCGCTGTTCGCGCGCAGCGGCAAGAAACTCCGCCGACCGGTCGCGGCCATGTCGGGCGTGTTTCAACTTTCGCCGGATGAAATTTTGCGCGAAGCCGCCAAGGCTCATGCGCTCGGCATATCGGCAGTTTTACTGTTCGGCATTCCCGACAAGAAAGATGAAAAGGCTACCGGTGCTTACGTCAAAAACGGCATCGTGCAGCAAACTGTGCGGTTGCTGAAAAAAGAATTACCGTCGCTGCTCGTCATCACGGACGTTTGCCTCTGCGAATACATGAGCCACGGCCATTGCGGCATCGTGCATGGCGGCAAAATCTTGAACGACCCGTCGCTCAAGCTGCTCGCGCGCACCGCCGCCAGCCACGCCGAGGCCGGCGCGGACATCGTGGCCCCGAGCGATATGATGGACGGGCGCGTCCGCGCCATCCGCGCGGAACTGGACAACGAAGGTTTTTTTGACACGCCGATCATGAGCTACGCGGCGAAGTTCGCTTCCGCGTTTTACGGCCCGTTCCGCGAGGTGGCGGAATCCGCGCCAAGTTTCGGCGACCGGCGCAGTTATCAGATGGATGCGGCGAATGGCAACGAAGCTCTCCGCGAAGTGGCTTTGGATATTCAGGAAGGCGCGGACATGGTGATGGTCAAGCCGGCATTGGCGTATCTGGACATCATCCATCGCGTGAAACAGGAATTCGGCCTGCCGACAGCCGCCTACGCCGTGAGCGGTGAACACGCGATGATCAAGGCTGCCGCCGCGAACGGCTGGATTGACGAGCGCGCGGTGACGCTGGAAAGTTTGCTGGCCATGCGTCGCGCCGGCGCGGACATCCTCATCACCTACGCCGCGCTGGACGTGGCGAAGTGGTTGCAGCGTTAACCGGCTTTTACGTTTGCCTTACTTCTACCGGCCAGCTAGGCTGCACGTTCACTTTTTTGCACTATGATTGGAACAATTCGCAAACATTCGAGCTGGCTTTGGATTCTCCTTGCCGGCCTCACCATCGTTTCCTTCATCGGGTTTATGTGGAAAGCGCCGACGAACGGCGGCGGCCGTGCGGACGGCGGTTTCGGCACGCTTTACGGCAGGGAAGTCAGCGCGGAGGATTACGCGCGGAGCCAGCGGGAATTTTACTTTTATTACTGGCTGCACTACGGCTCGTTTCCGGATCACAACGCCAATGTCAAACGCGCGGACATTGACCGCGAGACTTACGTCCGGCTGATGCTCCTGCGCAAGGCGCAAAAACTTGGCATTCACATCGGCGAAGACGCGGTGGTGACGGCGGCGAATGAGATGTTGCGCTCGCTCGGGCGCGGCGGCCAGCCGGTGCCGATGGATAAATTCATCTCGGAGGTGCTCGCGCGTGAAGGCCTCACGCTGGCGGATTTCCGGAATTATCTGCGGAGTGAATTGACCACCCAACAGCTCATCACGACGCTCGGTTTGTCCGGGACGTTTGTCACGCCGCAGGAAGTGGGTCAACTTTACGACCGCGAACATCAGGAAGTTTCCGTGCAGGCGGTGTTTTTTGCCGCGTCGAATTATCTCGCCAACGTCCATGCTACGCCCGCCGCCATCGCCCAGTTTTACACGAACAATATGGCCGCTTACCGCCAGCCGGACCGGGTGCAGGTGAATTACGTCGCGTTCGCGGCGTCCAATTATCTCGCCGCTGCCGAGCAGAAAATCGGCAAGACCAACGTCACCGCGCAGGCCGAGGCGTATGTCAACCAGAACGGTCTGGAGGCGGTGCCCGGCGCCAAGACGCCGGCGGAAGCCAAGGCCAAGATCGCGGAAACCATCGTCCGCCAGCGCGCGTTGGAAGAAGCGAAAGTGGCGGCGAATGAATTTGCCGGCGCGCTCTTCGCGCAAGACCCGGTGAAGCCGGAGAATCTCACCGCGTTGGCGAAGCAAAAAGGCTTGACGCTCGTAACCACCGCGCCGTTTGACAAGGCGGGTGGCCCGGAAGATTTCAACGCCCCGGTCACCTTCACCGAGGCCGCCTTCAAAATGTCGGCAGACGAACCGCTCGCCGGTCCGGTGCCCGGTCCCGAGGCCTATTATATCCTCGCGCTGGCGCAGCAGATTCCGAGCAGCATTCCGGCGCTGGAACAAATCCGCAGCCGCGTCACCCAGGATTTTGAAAATTACACGTCCACCGTGCTGGCGCAACAGGCGGGCACCAATTTTCAAGTCACCGCCGCCATCCAGCTGGCGGCGGGCAAAACCTTCGCGCAGGCGGCGATTACGGCCGGTCAGTTGCCGGTGGTTCTGACCCCGTTTTCCTTGAGTTCGCAGGAGGTGCCGGAAGTTGGCGAACGGGTTGATCTGCGGCAGTTGAAGCAGGCCGCCTTCACCACGCCGATCGGTCGCGCGAGTAATTTCATGCCCACGCCGGACGGCGGCTTTGTGTTGCTCGTGCGCTCACTGTTGCCGATGGATCAGGTGAAGAAAACCGCCGACATGCCGCAGTTCCTCGCGCAAGTCCGTCGCGCGCGGCAGAACGAGGCGTTCAACCTCTGGCTCCAAAACGAGGCCAATCGCGAGCTGCGCAACACGCCGGTCTATGCCGAGCTGATGGGCAAAAGCGCCAAGCCGTGAGCGCCGCCATCAAACTCTCCTCACCCGCGACCAAGGAATTCTGGGAAATTCCTGTCCTGTTTGAAGACGAGCATCTGCTCGCGCTCGACAAGCCCGCCGGTCTGCTCACCGCACCCGATGCGCATGACGAAAACCGGCCCAGCCTGATGAAGCTGTTGCTCGACGGCCTCGCCGCCGGCAAACCGTGGGCGCGCGAACGGGGTCTCACTTATTTGCACAACGCCCACCGGCTCGATTGCGAGACCAGCGGCGTCATCCTGCTGGCGAAAAACAAACCGGCACAGATTGCGCTGGCCGATTTTTTTGGAGCGGAAAAACCGTTGCGAAAATACGTCGCGCTCGCGTGGGGCGCGCCGCCAGCGCCACAATTTGAAGTGGATGCCAAGCTCGCGCCGCACCCGGTGAAACCCGGCCAGATGTGCGTGAACCCGCTCGAAGGTAAAAAATCGCGGACGGAATTTGAAGTGCTGGAACAGTTTTCCGACTGGACGCTGCTGCGCTGTTCGCCGTTCACCGATCGCACGCACCAGATTCGCGTTCACTTGAAGCACGCCGGTTTTCCGGTGGTGGCCGATGAACTTTACGGTGGCAAAAAACTCTGGCTCTCGCGGCTCAAAAAAGATTTTTACCTCAAGCCGGGTCGCGAGGAACGGCCGCTGATTGCCCGCGCCGCGCTGCATG
>CAIOUK010000153.1 GCA_903861445.1 uncultured Verrucomicrobia subdivision 3 bacterium | reverse complement strand
TCGTTATTGAATGTTGTAAGCTCACGTTGAGTTGATTCATCGCGTCTTTGTGCAACATCTGTCGCACGCAACGCAATGCGTTCCTCAAAGTGGCTGGTTTTCATTCGCTCTCGACTGGCCGGTTTTGACCGCTCGCTAACACCTATTTTTAGACTTCTAGTTTTTCTTACATTTCATTCACCTCTATCTGAAGTGTGCGCATGACTTGTTTCGTCAACCGACAAATAGAAAACCGCTCCAGTTCCAACTCGAAAAACCCAGGCGCGGGTATTTTGGAACCAAAGCGGTCTCTAAATTTCAATTCACCTGTTGGCGGTTTCGAGGCCGCAAAAGGGAAAAACATCCCCTTTTATTTTGTTGGAGCCTTCGCAATCTGCTAAATCCAATGTTACGTTTTAGGCCGCCATCCAATAAAACAGCCGTTTCAACAGGCCGAAAACGCCAAAAACCACTGTTACATTTATGAGAATTGGCGAACTTGCCATTGAGATTCACGTCCACAGAGTTCACGCATGGCGATTGGCAATGGCCGGGGTTGTGCCGGGAACGAAGAAAACCAATGGCGGCCATTTTTATTTTGTTAAAAGCCGCGCATTAACCCGATGGATTAACTTCATGCAAAGCGGCGGAGCATTCCGCAGAAAGGAAATGGCGCGGGCTTATGAGCGCGGATACGGGAAGCAATCAATGAGACAGAAACGGCAAGCAAAAGAGCATTTGAGGCGGTTCAAAATTCATCGAAAAAAAGCCGCTGAAAACCGCAGGGAATTTAAGGATTATACAAATCAATGGGAAGATTTATTCGAGGAGTTTTTTTACGACACGGACGATCTGATTAGAATTTTGGAAGACTTAACAGATTGGCACGACTGCGAAGTAAGGGCTGAAATGGTAAAGGCGAGTTGCAAAAGGCTAACCATATTGCGCGACCTGATTAACGCATGGCTGACCTATCAGGACACAACCAAACCGTCCGCTTGACTTGCCGCCAGTTTCAGCCACATTCAAAACGCCATGCCGAAAGCCATTGATTTGAGATTGAAAGGCGTCAGCTTTGAAGAAGCCGTTAAGCGCATCGCATCTGCCCCGCCCATGCCGAAGAAAACCAAGCCCAAAAAGGCCGTCAAAAATCCGCGTCTGAATTAGACCACTTCCACCCGCATAAACATTCAGTTTTTCAAACTATCTGCCTACGTCATAGGCACACTCCCGTTCAAACCGTGTAACCAACACTGGTGACAAGCCAGTTGCCAGGCATCTGCTAAAGTATTCTTGTTGCTGGCGGTGAAGTAGTGACTCACCGCAAAATTTGGGTTGGTGTTGCGAGGCCGGAGTAGTGTCCGGCCTCGCTTCTTTTTTGCTGGTCCACCAAAAATAAGAAGGGCACGATGGATTTGACCCGCTACGCAGACAACACCCCCTGCACTCATCTTATTCAGAAAAAATATGCTTTCCCGAGCCAATTGAGTCGATAAGGAGATAGTCACCTTCGACACGCGCCGGAACCGGATGCCCGTCACAGGTAACATTCCTAGATGATTTTCTTGAAACGGGCAGTGCCACTTCGGCCGTCATGTTGGCCGGAATCGAGACAATCAGTTGGAATGAATCGAGCTTATTTCCACGATCGAACTCCACCGAAATTGGCCCCCGAATCGTCGGGTAGAGAACTTTGGCTTTCGCCAGATTGCCCGGTCTGGGTTTGATGAGAACTTTGCCGAAGCCTGGCTCCAACGGTTCGATGCCCATAATTTTTCGCGGGATGATTTGAACCGGCGCGGTGCTCCAAGCGTGGGTCCAACCTTCGTTGGCCTTGTATTTTACATCCCACGCTTCCGTGGTGACGGTGGAACCGGCGCGGATCATGTTGAGCCAGCTCCGGTCGGTGTCGGCAGTCATCAAGTCGAGGGCATAGCGATCTTCGCCCGCGTCGTAAAGCGCTTCGAGCAGATAGATGGTGGGATAGACGCTGCATGCCATGCCCCGGGATTTGATGAATTCAACTACCTTGGTGCGACGGTCTGGCGGGACGAGGCCAAAGGCCAGCGGAAAAAAGTTGGCGTGAATCGAGGCGTGTTTGGTGCCGATGCCATCAACATAAATCCCCCGTTGCGCGTCATAAAAATTTTCATTAAAGGCGGCTTTGACTCGTTCGGCGCGCTGATGGTAAAAGGTGATGTCATCAGGTTTGTTGAGGGCGGTGGCAATTTTTTCCATCAACACGAGCGCCCGATAATGGAAAGCGTTGACGACCGAGTTAGTGGGGCAGAAGGCAAAGTGGTCTGTTTCCCCCCTCGGCCAATCCACGATATCCCGCAGTTTCCCATGCGGGTAATGGATTGATTTCAAAAAATCCGGTGTTTGCAAATCGTTCCGGCTGCTGATCAGGCCGTCGTCGCCCGCCAAGGCGATCAAGGTTTTGGGTTTCAACTGGTCGTAGTATTTGGAAATGAATTTGGTGTTTCCCGTGTAAAGATAATCCGCATAGGCCATGAAAACCGTATGTGGAATCCATTCCGTCGGCCAGGTGGCGTGATAAATCATGTTGGCGGAACTATAGCGGGCAATTGCGAATTCGCGGTCAATCGCATAGTGGCTGACCTGCTGGATGTAACTATCCGCCTCGTAGAGCATCCGTTCCCGCTGGCTGCCAGCATAATCACCATTGAAAGTGTTCACTTTGATCGAATATTTGCAGAGGTCATAGACTTGGTTCAGCGCCGCGCTCGAAGAGTCAAAAGACGAAGCCTGGTCATCGAACTCGATGTTCAACCGGAGTTGCTCCGCGCCTGCCACCGTGACGCTTTCCGTTCCCGGCCAAACCTGGCAATAGCGAAACGGAATCACCTCGCGTATTTGCTTGGGCAGAGATTGACTCTCGGGAAAATGCGGCACGAATCGGGGAATCGGAACCGCGTAGGAATGTTTGCCGGGCTGGAGCGTCAGTTGAAACCGCGCGTGAATAATTCCGCCGCCCGGTTTTTGTTCCACCGCATTGCCCCGGTTCTTCTCACCCACATCAATATTGATGGTGCATTGATTGGTGGCGAGATTGCTGGGCTGCCACGTCAGGGTCAGATTCAGCGCGGCGAAAGCGGCCCGCCCAAAATCAATGAAAGTTGAGCTATCGGTGTTGGTGGCCATCTTGACCGGCGCGAATGGGTGATAGTTCACCGGCGACCGGTCCTCGAAAGTCCACATCGGCTTGCCCGCCGCATCGGGAATTTGCAGCCACCGGCTTTCGCCCGGCCACGATTTCACGCGGTTCAACTCCCCAGTATTAAAGCGTTGCGGCTGGCTATAAGCAGAAGGCTGGCCGGCCTTGTTCCAAGTGCGAACTTTCCACCAGTAGGAAGTCGAGGATTGCAAGGCGTTCCCCGCATAATTCACATTGATGGATTGGGTCGAAACGACTTTTCCCGAATCCCACAAGTCGCCTTGGCCTTGGGCCAGTTTTTCCGGGCTGGAACTGACGAGAATCTGGTAAGCCGACTGGACTTCGTCCGCGTGGCTCGCGTTCACGATCCAGCCAAAATCGGGTTTGGCATCGGTAATCAGGCTTTGTTCGGGATGCGTCAGCAAGTCGCAAAGCAAGCCCGAGGGCGCGTCTTGGGCTTTTGCCGATAGGTTGAAAGCCAATACTCCTAGCATCATCCGGATCAGGATGAATTTATTCATCCGGGAAAGAAGGAACCTTAAATCGCCAATCGTAGTCGTCGCCATAGATTCAGGATATTCAGGTTTTTTCGGGGTTAGAAGCGAGAATAAATTGAGGCTATTCAGTTGTTCTTGCAGAAGAGAACTCCGCTGGAGAAGTTTTGACACGAATGACACGAATTGGGCAACCATGTGCTGAAATCTTTTGACACGACAGCCTTCTCATGGAAGTCGCCGGTTGGCCGGATGCCGGTTTTAGGAAATTATTTTCAATCGGATTGAACCTTTTCTCGCCTCGTGCATTCCTCTTGCTGACAATGCTGGAAGTGACCGAAATCGAACAACTGCCTGTGTCTGAAGCCCGCGCTGGTGAACCGGCGGCTTGGGACACACTCATCCGGCGATACCAATTGCCACTTTACGTTTATGTTATTGAACTCATCCGTGATGAACAGGCCGGGCTCGACATCGTGCAGGAAACTTTTATTGCCGCCGTCAAACACCTTGGTGGCTTGCGCGACGATGCAAAATTTGGCAGCTGGCTGTTCGGCATTACGCACCAGAAATGTGTCCAGCACTGGCGCAAACGGCGGGAAGTTTTGTTCGACGAAATCCCCGAATCGGCGGATGAATTTGAAGGCGGCCCAGACGACCTGCTCATCCGGCGAGAATCGGAAGCTGAATTTATGAAATTGCTCGAACAACTGCCGCCACCGCAGCGCTCCGTGTTGCTGCTGCATTTCGTCGAGGATTTTCCGCTCGAAGAAATTTCCCGCATCACCGAAACGCAGTTGGGCACGGTGAAGTCGCGATTGCATTACGCCAAAAAATCCCTGCGCAAATTATTGGAGGAAAATAAATGAAAACACCGCGTGAAATCTTATTTGGCCGCCATCAGGACACGATGCCAAAGCTCGACACCATCCGGCGATCGGTGGTTTTAGAATTGAACCGAAAAGACGCAAAGGCGCAAAGCTGGGCGGCTCACCTTACGTCTTTGGGTCTTAATTGTTCAAATAAACTCTGGCTGGAACTCATCTGGCCGTGCCGCCGAATTTGGACGGGGTATGCGGTGGTCTGGCTATTGCTTTTCATCAGCAATTTTTCCCAGCGCGACAGTTCGCAAACAGTCGACACCAATTCCGCGCCGCTGGTCATGATGCGGTTGCACGAACAGCAAAAACTGCTTAATGAACTGTTCGCCACCCGTTCCCTGCCGGCGGAGGCCGAGCGGCCAAAAATATTCTTGCCGAAACCACGCACGGAAAAATCCGAACCTCATTGTATCTGATTTATGAATGAAAAATTAAAAACCAAATGGTATTGGCAGCTGTTGCGCCGGGGATTGATCGGCCTGGCTGCACTGGTCACACTAATTGCCATTTTTTACGCCGAGGAAAACTGGCGTGGCAAACGCGCGTGGGAAAATTGCAAACGCGAACTTGAAGCCAAAGGCGCGGTGCTGGACTGGAACAAATATATTCCGCCACCCGTGCCGGACGACCAGAATTTTTTCACCTACAGCACCAATATACTTTTGCGGTTTCGTAAATCCCAGACCGACGCGCAGAGCGAAGCTGCGACGAAGTTGCAATGGTTGCGGCTGGCTCCGTCTGGCTCGAATTCCTTTCCCGTCTTTGACTCCGCCAAGTCCACGCCGCTGGTTGTCGCCAGCCTAATCATTTCGCCAACCGCCATCGTTGGTCAACAATCCGACACAACCAATCTGGTCGTGACGCTCAATGCGGCAACTGCGCCGGAACAAGTGCGGAACCTCATTAAAACCACCCTTGGCAGAAGTGCCAATGGCGCGGCAGGGTTTAAGTTTTCGGAATTTCAATTAAGCAATCTGGCACCGGCGCGGATTGTATTGCGGACCGACGTGCCGCTATCCGCCAGCGATTTGACAAATCTGGTTCCTTCAAATTTGGCCGCGAATCTCGGCCGATTGCAGGTTGCGGCGACGTCCGACAAAGCCGTTTTTCAGGTAACGTTGACCAATGTTCAAGTCACGGCGGCGGCGGATTATTTAAAATGGAGCGATCAGTTCGAGCCGGCGTTTGATGAGATTCGCGAAGCGTTAAAACGGCCTTGCGCCATCCTTCCGGGAGATTATTCCGTTTCGTGGAAAATGCCGATTCCTAATTTCGTGACGATGCGCAACCTGGTGCAAACACTGGCGCAGCGAGCGCAATGTCATTTACTGTTGGGACAACCTGACCAAGCCTTGCGCGACGTGACCTTGATACACGATGTTTGCCGGATTTTGGAAAAGCCGCCGACCGGCAAGCCGGAGACTTTGGTGGAAGCCATGATTAATGTGGCCATCACCGGGCTTTATGTGGCCACAGTTCAGGAGGGATTCCGGCTGCACGCTTGGCAAGAACCGCAACTGGCGGCCATTCAAAAGCAGCTTCAAGATACTTTCTTACTTCCTTTTGTCGCCGAGGCCAAGCGGATGGGACAAGTTGATCTTGTGAACATTGGTGAAAAGTTAAATGCACGCAAGATTTTCACGGGATATGCTTTCGTTGATGACCAGAAAATAGCCTGGCATAAGAGATTATGGTCTTATCGCTACGATCTGATTCCCAGAGGCTGGATGTATCAAAATATCAAATACGCCGTGGAATTGGAGCAACCGCTGCTGGATTGCTTAAATCCGACCAACACGGTAATTCGTGTGAAAGATTTGAATAAAGCTTATTTTCAATTTGCGGACTCCTTTGAACATTGGCACCTATTTCAACAGCTGGCTGCCATCGCTGTTCCCAATTACATCAAGGCATTCCAGACGCTGGCCTACAATCAAACCCTCGCCAACCAAGCCCAAATCGTTTGCGCGCTCGAACGTTACCATCTGGCGCACGGCAATTATCCCGAAACGCTCGCCGCGCTCGTGCCGCAGTTCATCGAAAAACTGCCGCCGGACATCATCGGTGGCCAGCCATTGCATTATCGCCGCACGGAAGTCGGAAAATTTCTACTCTACTCCGTCGGCTGGAATGAGACAGATGATGGCGGCTTGCCCGGCGGCTTAGGGGTGGATGTGGAAAAAGGCGACTGGGTCTGGCAATAAAAGGTTCCTCAAGGCCAGCGCCTAACACCAATGAAACGAATTTCAATCAAAGCAATCCAACAAAAAGCAGACAACAAAACAAAAAACAACTATGAAACAACTATTCACACTGGTCGTCGGAATTGCGCTAAACCAGCTCGGCCTCTTCCATTTCGTCCGCACCGCTCTAGCGGTGCTCCTGGTTTCGGTCGGCGTCTTGGCGGCGGCAGAAGTAACCAGCCAGTTTCCACCGCAGTTGCTGGCGTTCAGCGCGGCCAAGGAACAGCAGGCGCGGCAGTTGGCCAAGGAGTTGAAACTCGATCTCTCGCCGGACATCTGGCGGTTTTTTGCGGCCGCAAAACAGGGCGACTGGCCGACGGCGACGAATGTTTACGCCCAGCTCCGTTTGCGGGCGGGACAGTATCAGGATTCGACGAATGATGTCGCGGTGGCGGGACCGGTGTGGCAAACCATCATCGAGGTGGAAATGCCGTTTGAGGCCTTTGCGACGGGCGGGAAGAAGTATCCGCTGGCCATAGGCGAAGGCATCATCCAATCCATCCCGGCGGGCAGCATTTACTTCGGCGGCACGGATCATGGTCGTGGATTGGTGACGGCGTTGTGCGCGTCGCAGCCGGAGGGCAAACCGTTTTATACGCTCACGCAAAACGCACTGGCGGATGAGCGCTATCTGGATTATCTGCGGGCGATGTATGGCCGGCGGATTTATATCCCGACGACGGAAGATTCACAAAAGGCTTTCCAGGATTACACGGCGGATGTGCAGCGGCGGCGGGAGCAAAACCAGTTGAAACCGGGCGAGGAGGTAAAGATGTCCGAGGGGCGGGTGCAGGTGTGCGGACAGGTGGCGGTGATGAACATCAACGGGATGCTGGCCAAAACCATTTTCGACCACAACACGAACTGCGAGTTTTACGTGGAGGAAAGTTTCCCACTGGAATGGATGTATCCCTATCTGTCGCCGCACGAACTAATCTTCCAACTGAACCGCGAGCCGTTACCGCGATTGACGGAGACGATGCTGGACGCAGATCGTGCCTTCTGGGTGAAAAAATGTGGCGCGATGCTGGGCGGCTGGTTGAAGCCGGAGACAGGGGTGAGCAAGGTGTGCGCGTTTGCGGAGAAGGTGTATGGCCGGAAGGATTATTCACACTTCACGGGCGACCGGGAGTTTGTGACGAATGATTATGCGATGAAGGCGTTTTCCAAGCTGCGCAGTTCCCAAGCCGGGCTGTATCAATGGCGGCTGACGAACAAGCCGGGAGTGGACCAGGCGCGGTTGCGGGCAGCGGCGGACTATGCGTTCCGGCAGGCGTTTGCGCTGTGTCCCACCAGCCCTGAGGCGGTGTATCGCTATGTGAATTTTCTGTTGAGTGAGAACCGGCTTGACGATGCCATCCAGCTCGCGCAAACGGCCCGGAAGCTGGCGCCGGATAGCGAGCAATACGACACAGTTTTGAAACAGCTCAAAAATTTTCAGGAGCAGCAAAAAATGAAAGCGGCGCACTAGAAAGCGGTTTACTAATTATATGAATAATCCACCCGCACTATCGGCGACCAACTCGTCCTCGAATCACTCACGGTCTTCAAGGATGGCTCCGAGCGCGCCAACTGCCAGCAAACCCTTACCTTCAATAAGCAACCCTGACACAAATGCGCCTAACACCAAGTAAACGAATTTTAATCAAAGCAATCCAACAAAGAGCAGACAAAAAAAACAAAATGAAAACCACAATCGCAACCATCACCATCATCATCTCGCTCTTCGGCACTCGCCTCATGGCAGCCGATGACGCACAGCCGAAGACCATCAGCATCGAACAACGTTTGCAACAGGTAAATATTGACATCGCGCTCAAGCAATATGAGCGCGTCAGGATGGAGATGTTTGAGATAAAGCTCCAGCTTGACATCATAGACAACCGCAATACCGATTCTGAATCCAAGGCCTTTACGAAGAAGGATCTTGAGAAGATGCATTTTGAGAGGGAGGCCCTTGTGAATAAACTGAGCGCTCTCGACCATCGGTTTCAGATACTTTGCAAAGAACTATCCGCACTATCCGAACGAGCCAAGCAGCCTGTAGCCGCAGCGAACTCAAAGTAGCACACCGTGGCCTCTTATGGAGATAGACGCGAAATGGTGAAACGAAGGTGCGCAGCAACACCGCCCTACCAAGACAAACAAGGCCGGACGAAATTGATTCGTCCGGCCTTTTGAATTTTTCCTACGCTGAACGGAAAACCCGTTACGGTTTCCAGATCATGTCCGCCACGGTCTTGCCGGCGGGAATGAACGGAATGACGTGCGTGCTGTAAGGCACCACCACGTCGAGGACATAGGGTTCGTCGGCATCGAGCATCCGCTGCATGGCGGCGCGCAAATCCTTTTTGAACATCACGCGCTCGCATTTCACACCGAAGGAATTGCACACGCGAACGTAGTCGGGATAAATCTCCGGACGATGTTGCGGATCGCCGAGGTAGGTGTGGCCGCGGTTGCCCTTGTAGAAGTTGTCTTCCCATTGCACCACCATGCCGAGATGCTGGTTGTTCAGGATGATGGCCTTCGCGGCAATCTTTTCAACGTGCGCGGTGGCGAGCTCCTGGATGTTCATCAGGAACGAGCCGTCGCCGTCAATGTCAATGACCTGCTTGTCGGGATGCGCGACCTTCACGCCGAGCGCGGCGGGATAGCCGTAGCCCATCGAGCCGAGGCCGCCGCTGGTGACGAGCTGGCGCGGGA
>CAIOUK010000152.1 GCA_903861445.1 uncultured Verrucomicrobia subdivision 3 bacterium | reverse complement strand
CTCTTCCACCACCTGAAAATTTGGCAGGTAGCGTGAATTGAAGGGCAAATATTTCTTGGACATGAGGAAATTTTACAAAGGAGTTTGGCACTTGTCTAATCTGTGAAATTTCATCAAACGGCACCAAAATCAGGTTGGCCCGGTCTGAAGCTTCACATTTTTCCAACCTCGAACACCACCCCTCTCATCCACGACCAGATCATTTCTTAAACGCACACCAAACTGTTCCTGGATCAACGGCACCACCAACCCCTTAAAGTCGCTGCGCTTAATCACGTCCAAATTTCGCTCTTTCACCAATTTTGTGAAGTGGGCGTAAGCATCAGCCAAATACAATACTTGGCCCGACTCTGCACACAACAACTCCTCCACAAACTTTCGGGCAAGTCGTTCATGTAATTCTTGGCCACGGATTCTGGTGTGTGTGGAGGTGGCTGAGAAAAAGTCTGGGGAAGCTGCGAGAATGGATTTTGCACGATTGACGACAGCCTTTGCAATTTTGTCTGACCTAAAATCCTGGAACAAATTGAACTTGTCTGTTTCCCCATTCAGCTCTTGGGCACATCTCAACACCATCGCTCTGTAATAATTCTGGAGCTTTTCTGCGCTAGTCGGTTTGTAAATGCCATCACGGTCTCGGAAATACCACTGCATCTCGGGTTCAAAATACACCACTGAATGACCGAGCGCTGAATCACCTCCTAACATCCCAGCCATAAAGTCGAGGTTGATTGAGACAGGAAAAATTCTCACAAACCCGTCAACACTACTCTGTCTCATCTCTAGAAACGGGCAGCCAAATCTGTTAGCAGCATCCGGAAATTTTAGCGCAAACCATTCTGACGGTGTTTTTGGTGTTTGCGGTCCGTCCAAGAAATGCTGTTGTGCCAGATTCAGTTCTAGCCTCGTAAAAGTTTCTGGTTCCATTCTAAAAGTTGGTCAGGTGTTGGTGGTTGTGGGCGCTCAGGTTCAATGGCTCTCAAGAAGCCGAGTCGCCATTCAGACTCGTTGAATCGTTTACGTGCTTCCTGGATCTGGTCGAGTCGTTTGGTATAAGGAGTGTCGGTCATAGGCTCAGGCATTGAAACGGGAACAGGTTTCTCTTTGCCTGTTTTACCGCTTCAAGGGTAAGAGGGTGGTTTAGATCAAGTGCAGCGGCCAATTCTCTCCTCTGCTCCCTATCCAAATTCCCAAACTCGAATAAGCCATTGTGAACCATCAGCAATACGGGCGGAATCAGATCTTGGAGGTCTTCGTGAACTGTCTGCATGATTGAGAAGACCTTGATAGTTTCTCGATTAAAATGCCACTTTTCGAGGTAGCTTTCGAATTGGGCTGAAGTCATCGTGCCAAGTTCTTCCAGTGCCTTAAAATCTTGGGCCAGCGATTCGATCAGCAAAAACTTTTCTCTGACCCTGCGCTCAATTTCAGCCGCCATTTGAAATTTATCGTTCATTTAGTCCTCCAGTTCGATGTAGTCCACGCCTTCCCCCATTACCTGCGCCACTACTTCTCTGGCATCATCACGTTCACTCTCTCTGGTTCCGATGTATGCTTTGGTTTTAGGGGACAGGTTGCCGGCGTAGTTGATTTTAGTGCGATCAGTTGAGGCTGCTGAATAGCCCAGAACCAGATCCGTCGTTTCTGAATTAAGTCTGATCGCTCCAGTTCGATTATCATGAACTGCTCTGGACCAAGCCGCGTCGTAGGCTTTGACCAATCGAATCGGTTTTAGGAGATATTGGGTGTGGGAGAGGAGTTTTCTTTGACTGTTCAGGCTCTTGATCTGGATGTTGGCAGGTAAACAGTCTGGTCCGAGTGCAGCCCTAAGATTGCGAGCCACCAAATCACGAATTCCATGAACCACACCATCGCTCAAATCACTGCTTTCGACAATGGCATGGATGTGGGGTAAGACTTGGACTGGTGCGATGGAGTTCACAGCCAGCTCTTCAGTCCAGAACACGCCGCGCACCAACCCTTCCTTTACCACCTGCTGCAAACTCAATTTGTAAGCGTCCCAATAGCTCTGAAGCTCGAAATAGGACGAGATTCCAGTCATGTGTAGATCGCCGGTAAACGAGCCTGTCATAAAGAACCAGTTGCCAGAATCGTAGACTGGGACGTATCTAGCTAAGGCAGTCTGTTTTTCAAGAAAGCAGCAATACGGACAGAATTTGTGGAGCTTGCATTGACCGGATCTGTTAACGAGATTGGGGACTGAGCACATTGAATAGCGTTGAGCCGAAGACCAGCCATTCGACAACAGCAGGATCGAGGAGTGGCGCAAATAGTCGTCACGGTAGCGTTGAGGATGAAGCTGCTGTTTTTTCTGAACGGAACGAAGCAGATTGAGTTGGGTGTGAGAGAGCAGTTGAGGGTGGGCAAAAAGTTCGTTGATGTCAGATTTGTTAAGTTTAGAAAAATCTTGGACAGGCTCAACTTGCACCACTGAACTGCCGCCCGAATTCCCAGTCTTGGTTTTATTTCCCTCTCCCACCACAACACTCACAGAACGCACGCTATTGGCTTCAGCGGCGATTTGAATGAAAGGTGAGGTGTGGGAGGAAGCAGAACAATTGGTCTGATTAAATGACTTGGAGTGCCCCAGCATTTTACCAGCAATTTCGACGAAAGCGGCCACCTCACTTTTCACGGAGTTGGGGGTGGAGTTAGGGCTTGGGTCTGGATTGAAGGGCATGGGATTGGGATCGATTAAATTGGTTGTATTCATCTGTGGGAGGTGGAGGAATGTGGATGCTGTATATCCTATATTGGCGATTCCGGACTTTTTCATCTTCACAGCATCCAGGTCATTCATATTTGGTCTTCGATTGCTTGTTGTTGGAGAGCTTTGAGGTGCTGCTGCTCTTTAGTCATGAGATAATTGAAATCGATGAGGTGTTGAAGGCGTCCGGTTTCAGAATCGCGGTCTTCATAAACGCCGATCACCATGTCGTCGATTTCAACCAAGTCAGAATATCGTCCAAAAATCCTGAAGTCTTGGACCAGGTCTTTCGCACGATAATTACGAATTGGTAAACGAGCTTTGTAGTTGCGGCAGATTTTGGAGAGCTCGGTCATCTTGATCATTTGGCCGACCAGATCTTTCTCCACGATGATTTGCTCAAGAATACGCAACACATTCAAAAAGCTCATGTCGCTGCGGTTGGTTTGAATCTTCATAAATATCCTTGTTGATTCCCGGAGCTGCCCATTTTTGATTTTTGGGTAGCTCCAGAAACCTCGTTACTTCGATTCCTCCTTCTTCGGTTCAATGTTGTCTGGTTGGACGGTTTTTACCCATGTGCCGGCAGGCTTGATGTCGCAGATTTTAACGAACGGATAATCATACGAGTCACTCTTGCTAGTGGTGATGTGTTCGACCTCCACGTCCACGTGCATACCCACCAACGATTCGAGGTTGAATTCCCCACCGGACAGAGCTCCTAACGCATCCTTGCCCAGCACAGCGGCAAGGAAGTCACGCAACTCGGCACCATGTTCGAGGCTGAGCGAGAATTCAGCCTTGGCGAGGTTGAGGAACTTTTCCAATTTCGGAACGTTCAAGGCACAGATGATGCGCAATATGTCGCCACAATCTCGACAGTTCGAACGCGGCACACGCATTACCTTGTGGATGACGCCTGTGTAGTAGCCTTCAGGAATGCGGTAGTTGTGCGTCTTTGGCACTTGCACTACCAGCGGTTTAGCCTTGGGGATCTTCACTTGGCACCTCCGTTCAATTTACGAGTGATGGTCTTCGACAATTCACTGAGCACTTTGACCACATCACTACAACTTGCGATTTTTCTGGCCTGAGTCTCGGCCTGATCCACCAACTCAAGCAATTTTTCGAGTTTATCTTTCTCGTCATTCTTGGCGGAGGCGGGCTTGTCCTTGCTGTCACCTCTCGGATTGTAAGACTTCACCCTTGGTGATTCGTCCTCCTCAACTTCGTCAGCCGCAGCCTGGAAGTCTTTGGTGGTCGGTTTCTTGGTCTGTTTCGCTACGATTCGTGCAGCAGCGACTTGTTTATCCTTTGGCAAGGATGCAAGCGGCCTGGCCTGAGCTTCGTTCTCCGGCACGGCTGCCGGCACCGATGAGACCAATTGGTCTGATTCGATATTTCTCACCGCTTCACCACCCAACATTAACCTGTTGGCGTGACGAGCGGAGATGCTCCACTTGTCTGCACAATAATCCTGGAACGTCTTATGGGTGACGCGGTAGAGTTTCTGGTCTCGCACGTCCAATAGTGCATCGGCCACTTCCAAAAAGGATTTGATGCCTTTTTCGATGATGACTTCACACTCTGCCAAGTGCTTTTGTTCCGCTTCAGTGAGCGGCGTTACTGATTCTTGGATGCTATTCGCTTCGACCAATGCAATTTGGTTGCTGGTCGCGGAGTCCTTGCGCTCCGGTTTCGTTGCCGATTTAACGGCTGCTTTACTTGTCATGTTAGTTGACTTGTATTCGTCCCTCGCGGGACTTGGTTATTTCACGAGTTAATTCCGTCGTGGGTCACGGCAAGCACAACACGGCCTGAGATGGCAAGGCACAGTTTTTACCCATGCCTTGCATCACCGTTTTTTGAATTTTGGATGAGAGCGACTGATCGCCCGCGTCAGTTGAAGTTTTGGCCTGACGCCCTGGAATGGTTGGTTGCTCAAACAACTTTCCATTCCGCATTGCCGGCTCGTTGAAGTTTATCGAGTCACAGCAAATTTAATTTACATCCACAGTATTACATGCTGACAGCAGCAATTCGAGATAAGCCCAGAAAAGCCTTGAAAGCCGGCTGGTTGCCGAGAAATAGTGGATTTTGCCGAACCTTGCCGAATCTGTTCGACTATGCGGAGTTTTATTTTTCGGCGGCCAGCAATCCTGCGATGGCTTGTTTGAGCTGTGCGTCGGCAGCTTGAACAACAAAATATATTCCGCTCACAGACCGGTTGCCTTTGTTGTCGCTCTCGTAGCTCAAGTTCCGCACCAACTTCTTTGCGTCGCGAATAGCCGTCGTAAATTCACTGGCCGCATCGCCAGCGGTTCGATTTGCCCCATAATAAATTAGGCTGAACTCGGTCGTGCTGAATTTCGATTTTCCGTGCATCAACGCCAACGACAGCAATGCCCGTTTAGCAGCTCCTTTTGTCTCCACCGTTTTGCCATCAATCTCAATGCTGATGTCTTCACCAATCTTGACGATGTGCTGACGCGCTTGTTTCACCATCGATTTCAAATATGCCACCAAACATTCTTGGGCTGCCTGAACATTCGCCAACAACTGCTTCCGCTCTTTACTCATACTGCCGGGATCTGCCAAGACCAGTCGTTTGAAATCTGTGCCAGTAAAAATGGCCAGATACAGTTTCGCCGCCTCCACATCACACCCGCGCTTAACATCATGGTCATTGGTGCTGTCGGCAATGTCTGCGGCTGGCCATGAAAAAATCTCGGGCAAAATAATGCGGGCAGGCAATTGCAGATTTTCATTCGTCACCTGTTTGAGCAGTTTCAGGCTTGCTGCCTTCTTTTTGAAAACATAATCGGCGAAAGACTTTACCTGTTGCAGAGCTTTCGCCGCATCTTCCGTTCTCAAGAACCGTGCACATAAGTCGGGCAATTCTTGATCGATGAAATCATGGTCGCACTGACGCCAGGCGTCGATGAATGCGCTGGCCAATTTTTTGAGTTTGGCATCCACTAACACCACTTGCGACGGGGTGTTGTCAGGCGAGCAAAAAATATCGTCTGCAGCCAGGATGGGTTTAACGGCGGTTTTCAAGTTGTTCCGTCGGGCATTTGTCTTTGGCGATTTCTTTTTGGCCATGAAAAAAGTGTGGCGAACCCACAGGATTTGTCGAACAGGATTTTCCCTGTGCCAATTGGCACAAAAAAAGAGGTGCTGGACTTTTTACGGTCCAACACCTCTGGGATATTTAGCCGGCTTAGGCGGCCAACTTCTGAATCTTCGTTAAAAGTTCAAGCAGTTTTGCCTTGGAGACTTTGGCCTTGTTTTTCAAGGCTTTACTCACCAAAGTGCCGATTTTTACCAACTTCTTTGCTTCCGGTGGTTTCGTGGCCGAG
Source organism: uncultured Verrucomicrobia subdivision 3 bacterium (assembly GCA_903861445.1). Taxonomy (GTDB): domain Bacteria; phylum Verrucomicrobiota; class Verrucomicrobiia; order Limisphaerales; family UBA11358; genus UBA11358. The sequence goes on along the minus strand of CAIOUK010000152.1, from coordinate 13,907 downwards.
CGTTTTCCAAGCCGATAGTGCTTTCCCTTTTTAGGGGGAGTGCCCTTGAGCTTGTTTACCACTTTTTCGACCATCTCGCCAACGACCGGTTCGCCAGCCGCATCAGCCAAAACCTGTTTCCAAGCTTTGACCCATTGCGATTCTTTCAAACCTGCCAAGGCGCGATACTGATATTCGTTGCTCGGAAGGATTCTACCGCTTGCGGCGAGTTCCTTTTTGAGCACTTCATAACAGTTGTAGGCTGCGATGAGACGATTGGAGTAGTTTTGGGAATAACCCCATTTCTTCAAGCAATACGCCTCGAAGTTTTCATGCCCGGATGCCTTGAAAAGTTTCTGGTCGCGGATGGCCTTGAGAGCCTTGCCGCTTTCCAGAAAGCCACTCTGCGCTTTCGAGATGATTGCTTCGTGCTCCTGAAGTTGCTGGAGCTTTTTACGACTCACAACTTTTCCAGGATTCGCCGCCGCCGTTTGTTTAGCTGACTTGACCGTTTTCTGGGAGCGACTCATTTGGCACCTCCGTAAACAGAAGTGTTGATGAATTGTTCCATAGATGCCGAGTGAATGCGCTTGTGGCGAATCGCCGACGAGCACTTCAGTAGGCCACGATCAATCAACCGATAAACGGTTTTTCGATCCACTTTCAGCATTTGGCAGACCTCTGGCACAGTGTAAAACTGCCCAGAGCCCTTTGACACGATGACTTGTTGCATCGTTTTGTTCTCCTAATTCCGGTTGATTGCGGACGCATACTCCCTCTTGCAAACTGGTCGAGGTTTCATTTAATAAAAACGTCCCTTTGGCCGGAGGAGGCCAGTGCCGATGTTCTTTCAAAGATCAACCGGCACTGACTGGATCAAGACGCCACGCCCGAAGTTTATCGAACGGGAAAAAGGTCTTGAACGTGTCGAGAATCAGTCTCGACTCGTTAGTGCCTGTCCGCGCTATTCCTACGCGGCAACTAAAATTTTCACGCTAGTTCCACTTGTTGTCAAAAAATAATTGTCAACAACACCAACATTTTTTATGGCTCAAGCAAATGAGGGCAATTGGGGGATATTGAGAGACAGCGCCCAAAAACTTGTCGCGCTGCGTTTCGGGATCAAATCAATTCTCGCCTGTTGGGCCAGGCGGGGAAGCATCCACCTGCGGTTTGCTACCAGTGGATTTGGCGTCAGGGGATTCAGGTTTGAAAATCACTTTGGCAGCCATCGCTGCACTGTGCTGATCGCGCAAGTGGCCATAGGTTTTCATCGCCAGCGCTCCGCCATCTTTGTGACCGAGCCAGCGCGAAACCGTAGGAATATCCACGCCGGATTCAATGCAGCGCGTGGCAAACAAATGGCGGAGGTCGTGATGCGTGATCCTGGCAATGCCAACAACTTTTGCCGCGCGCGTCATGGCTTGAAGGCATTCTTTGACTTGCATCACGCGAGCGTCAGTGGGTTCATTGGGTCTCTCCGCCCGCAATTTTTCCAGGAGCAATCTCATTTCTGGAATCATCGGCACCCGGCGAACACTCCAGTTTTTTGTGCCGGTCTCGGCGTCACCACGGACAATGATCTCGCCCTTTTTGAAATCGCAATCGGACCAAGTGACGTTAGCCGCCTCGCTTCGACGAAAGCCGCCATAAGCTAAAAAACGAACAAGGTTGGCGCATTTTTTGGAGTCCCGGCCTTTTGCTTTGTCAATTTCAGCGATGAATTCTTCAAAATATTTTGCGTCTGGCAGCTTCAGGGCCTTGAGCTTTACCCTGGCGCGTTGCAAATCAGTGGCCGGGTTTCGATATAGCGCACCCGTCTCCATCGCGACATTAAAGATGGCTCGGATCACACCGAGCGTCCCGTTGTAACGAGATGGTGAATATTCACCGCTTAGTTTTGCCGCCCAAGTTTTGCACTCGTTGGTGCTGATGCGTCGGACATCGGTTGCTTTAATTCCTGGCCACGTCCGGCAGATTGTTTCGATTGCCTCCATCCGATACAGCTTGGCCGAAGCCTTGAGCAGGGTGCTTGCGTTGGTTTGGGTTTTGAAAAGCTCCACACAATCCCCGAACGTCATCCGGCCCTTGGTGGTTGAGTCCTTTGATTCCGCTGCCTCACGCTCGCTTTTTTCGAGATCGGCCAGCCTGAGCTTAGCCACCGAGAGCACGTCCGTTTTGAGCGACTGACGAATCAGCTTGCCACGAACGCGAAGTCTTGCAAAATATGTGCCAGACGGAACGTAGCGGATTAAATTTGAGAACTGCGTCTTTTGCCAATCGTTTTCGGGTTGGCCGGCGTTTGATGATGACTTGCTCGATTTCATGCAAGTAGTATCAAAAACCAGTATCAGATTGTCAATCCAGCGAATTCCCGGGCGTGGTCAAACGCCTGTCAAATCAAACGGTTGGAGAGATGGCCGAGTGGCTGAAGGCGCTGGTTTGCTAAACCGGTATAGGTTCAAAAGATCTATCGGGGGTTCGAATCCCCCTCTCTCCGCCACTTTTCCAAAAGTCGGCTGCCGACTCCCACTTTCGCATTCAAAAAATTATCCCGGTGGCTTTTCCTGCAAACGGCGGAGTTGATTTTCCAACTGGGTCACGCGAGTGTTGAGGCGCTCCAGAATTTTTCGCGTCTCGGCGGGGACGGCCACGCAATCCTCGCAATGATGACGCGTGGCGGCGCTGCCTTTGACGGGATAATCAAATTTCTTGCCGCAGGCGCGGCAGGTGCGGGGACGTTCGCCGGAAGCCATAAAATTATCTTTGCCGTTTTTCTAGTTCGTTGACCGCACTGGTCACGCCGCCGTCCATCAGCAGGCGGCGTTCGCGCGAGCGCGTTTCGCCGACGGCGGTGACGCGGATGGCGGCTTCGTCGGTCACCGGACATTCGTGCTCGCAGATGCCGCAGCCGATGCACAACGCGGGATCCATGTAAGGCCGGCGCAGCGTGATGGGATTGCCGTCGCGTTTGATGATGGTGACTTCGCGCGAGAAAATCGCTTTCGGCGACACGGGACAAACTTCCTCGCAGACGACGCACGGCGTTTCCATCGCCCACGGCAAACAGCGGCCTTGATCGAAGAACGCGGTGCCAAGCTTGATCGGGCCTTCTTTGTCGAACGGGCCGGTGCCGGTTTTTTCCTCGATGGAAATCCGCTGGATCGCGCCGGTCGGACACACCTGGCCGCAGAGCGTGCAGTTGACTTCGCAGAAACCGATCTTCATGTTTAGAATCGGCGTCCAGATGCCTTCAAGTCCCGATTCCATGAGTGCCGGTTGCAGCACGTTTGTCGGGCAGACGCGGATGCACTGGTCGCACTTGATGCAGCGATCCAGAAAATCAATTTCCTCCACGGAACCGGGCGGGCGGATGACTTTTTTGTCGTAGTTCCGCGCGCTCGCGCCGGATGTGCGGCCAAACGCGTAGAAGCCGAGGCCAACCAACGTGCCGAGAAACGCGCGGCGTCCCGGCACCACCGGCGCGGTGACTTCCTGTTTGAGCGACGGCAAAAATTTGAACGAGAGAGCGTCTTCCGGACAGTCTTCGATGCAGTTGAAGCAGACGAAACATTCGCTCTTGCGGAGTTGCGTGTGCGGATCGGACGCGCCTTCGCAACCTTTCAGGCAGAGGTCGCAATCCACGCATTTCGTCGTGTCGCGGTCAATACGCCACAGCGCCACCGACGAAAGCGTGCCGAGAAACGCGCCCAGCGGACACAGCACGCGGCAGAAAAAACGCGGAATGATGACGTTCATGCCGACGAGGAACAGCAGCAGGAAACCGATTACCCAGGCGCCGACGTGAAAGTATTGCCGGACGTAAATGCTGGACGGGAAAAATAAATTGAGCACCGGCAAAATCACCGTGCTCATCGAGCGGTGAAACAGGCAGATGGGATCGAGCCAGCCGATTTGCAGCGTGCCACCGATGGCCGCCGCAATCATCGCGATGAGGATGACGTATTTCAGCGAATACAATTTTTTGTAGCGGTTGGACTCGATGCGCTCGCGTTCTTCCGCGCGGCGTTTGCCGAGCAGCCAGCCGGTGAAGTGATGGAGAATGCCGTAGGGACAAATCCAGTTGCAGAAAATCCGCCCGAACAATAGCGTCGGCAAAATCAGCAGCAGGCTCCACATCAAACCCATGTAAACCGTGTGCGTGGTGATGGCCGTGGCAAAGGCGACGAGCGGATCGAGTTCGAGGAACAGCGAGGCCGGATAGCCTTTGAGATAGCGCAGGTCAGTAACGAAGACGAAGAACAGAAATAGCGCGAAGAAAAACACCTGCGCCACGCGGCGGACGTTGCGGAGCTTCAAAATGTTTTTTAACGCCATAATTACTTGCTCTTGAAAGCTTGTGATTTCTTGTCGGCAACAAAAAGCAAAACTTTGTCAATGTGACGCGGAGAAAGTTTGCATCCCAACTTGGCTTGCAAATAATTGTTCAGCCAGAGACAGCGCCGATAAAACTTCAAATATTCACCATCAAACTGATTTTTCGGGGAAACTACCGGAAGTTGCTTTGGACTTCTCGGGGTAATTTTGCTGATGGCGTTTTTAGCTCTTGAATCATAAATGAAAAAAAGTTTAGGTTTGTGAAAATGAAGATATTTGGAGGCCAGTGACCGCTTTTCCAATTTGGTAATCTTGAAAAAAATCTCGGTGAGCTTGGAGTGAGCTTCCACTATTTCTTCAGGTTTTGAATTGTGGCCAAGCGGCTTAATCCAGCGGTCAATTTTGTGTTTTTGAATTTCAGGAATGGCAATGTCCTCATAGAAAAAATCACCATTGGAATTTGCCTTTTTGTTTTTTCGGCGTTCAAGTGCAGCGGAATAAGAGCGTCCAATTAACCAGACCTTTGCAGTAATTTCTTGGCACGACTTGTGGTGAGGATGCTTTGAACAAAGGTCATACAAAACTTGATTGCCCAAATCCCAAGCTTTATTTGCAAGGGCTTTTTTAACTTCATTACTGGTCAGCTTGCGATAAGTCACACCGTCACCTCTTTGTAGAGCGTATCTTTCCAGTTAATGTTTCCGAGTCCGCGTTCTTGCGCCTTGTGGAGATAAGTCAGTTCCGCGATGTCGCGTTCGAGCAGATGCGAATAGCCGTAGGCGTCCACCGAAATCATGTCTGTGCCGGCGACGATGGTATTCATCGGCTTCACATCGGAGAGACGACCGCCGGTCGGGCCGTTGCTCATCAAAACATTCATGCCGTCAAGGATGACCAGCGTGGGTTTCATCATCAGCGCGAAATCGGAAACGATGCTGTGAATGTGCTGATGAAATTGATTCCGCCGGCCACCGAGCAAGCCATACCAATTCTTCGTCGTCATCGAGGCGTGACAAAGATTATGGTCCTTACACGGCGCGAGGCCGATGACCTTTGTGGCTTTCTTGAACGGCGTGTTGAAAAAAGTCCATTCCTTCAGAATCTCGCCATCGAGCGACAGCGGCGCAAAGGAATTGGTTTCGGGATAAAGCAAATCCAGATTCATCTCCGCCGCGACGGCGGTGAGACCGCTCTTAAAAAAACAGCCGGTCGGCGAATTGATAGGATTATCGGCAATGATGACTTTGTGTGCGCCCGCCTCGAAGCACAGTTTCGCCACGGCGCGCAACGCGTCGGGATGCGTCGTAGCGGCGAGCGACGGGGGACGGTCAAAGGCGACGTTCGGCTTGATCATCACCACGTCGCCACGCTGGATGAAGCGCTCCATGCCGCCGAGCAAACCCATGGCGGCGCGGATGGTTTTCTCGTGCTCCGTGCCGTGGGCGATAGCGAGTGACGGCAAAACTTTGCTTAAGTCCGGCGCATAACTGCGGAGTTGCAGGCCTTTTTCTTTTTCGAATCCGGGGACGAAATGATTAGATTGCCAGAGTTTTTTTGCGGCCAGGCCGGAGCCGGCGATGAGCGCGCCGGTGACGCCGAGGCGCACCAGAAATTCGCGGCGGTTCACGCCGGATGCGTTTGGATTGGATGCGCTCATTTTAATTGTTACTCAACCTACTCACTTAATCTCGCCGCGCAAATACTTTTCAATGAATGCCCGTGCCTGATCGCCGTCGGCGGCATCAAACGCGCCACCGAGTTCGCCGGCGCGCTGATAGACGACCTTCCATTTACCGAAGACCTGCGCGCGGAAAATTTTCGCGCCGTTCACGTCCGGCAAATTTTCCGTCGCGCCGAATTTGCCACAGAAATCCTGAAACGATTGCCACGCCTTCGCCGCATCGTCCGCCGAGGCGACCATAACGAAGAAGGGAATTTCCGCGTCGGCGAATTTATATTTCGCCTGAAAGACTTCCTTGAGCGACGACTGGCCTTGCGCGTTTTCCGGCACATACGCCACGCTGTCGGCTAACATTCCGTCCGCTGGCAATTTGCGGCGACCGGCGAGGCCGTGGTCATCCACTGGCAAATCTTTTGCGCGGATATCGGCGATACTTTTCGCCTTGGCCAGCGTTTCCGGCTTCATGTCCGACGCGATGATTTGCACATAGACCGCGCCTTGACGGAAGAAATAGCCCATGTCGGCGGCGTAACCGTCGGCGACGATTTCGAGCGGCTTGCCCTTCGGATCGCGTTCGAGCGCGAACATACCGAACGCATCCACCGGATTGTCGAAGCGATATTCGTAAACGTCCACATAGCTGCCGGGCGCGGCGTTGAGGGCGAACGAACGGCAACGGAGCGCGACGACATTGAAGTTCTGATAGGCCGGCGCGCGCCCGTCAATTTTTTCGTAGAGGCTGTCGGCGGTGTAAAATTCCGTATCGCTCATCGGCTTGGTGCCGGTCAGAGAAATTTCCAGCGGCTCGCCCTTCGCCGTTGGCTTTGGTGCGGCAGTGGCACCTTCCGCGCCGCCTTCGAGCGCAGGCTCTTCGGTGCCCGCGGATTTTTCAGCGACCGGTTTCGGAATTTTGACAGCCACCGGCGTAGTTTCAGCGGTTGTCGGCACGGTGCCATTTTTGCCAGCGACGGCGGTGGCGGTGGATTTCAGTGCCTCGGTGCGGACGGCATAAAGATTCGGGTCAAATACTTTCCCCTTGTGCCAGATGACAAAACCGGTGGCAACCATGAGCAGGAGAATGACGATGCTGGAAATTCTTTCAACGATTGACACGCGGGTGCGAACGAATTCCTTGCGTCCGCCACCGCCATATTTTTTTTCGTTCGCCATGGCTCAAAATCAGAACGTGACGCTAGAATAATGCAAGCAGGACAGGTTACAAGCCATCGCTTTTTCTGCCGATTCCAGCTGGGCGATACCCCTTGGTTTTCGACTGGTATGATGGGGGTTTTCTCAAGCGCTACCCTTGCAGCGAGCGGCGAATAAACTTGCCGTTTTAGCGGATTCGTGCGAATAAAAAGCCCCGACGCCCGATAGTAAATCAGGTTTGTTATTCGTGATTTTCGCCGGGCTTTACTTTTAATTGAAAAGCCTGCCGAAATCATACCAGCATCGGATACGGCAAAATAACGGAGAGGTGGCAGAGTGGTTTAACGCGCACGCCTGGAAAGCGTGAATAGTCAAAAGCTATCGGGGGTTCGAATCCCCCCCTCTCCGCCATTTAAAAATCGGCAATAAAATAAAGGTTAAATGACGATTTCTAAATGGTGAAAACAAAATATCTTTCGCTTGCTTCAAGCCCGCATTCCGCCTCGTTTTTTCAGCAGCGATTTTTGGCTTTCTGATTTTCTCGCCCCTGCCCTTTCGCCAGCCAGCCCACCGTTAATCAAAACAGCCGCCTAATGGTTGGCAAGAACTTCCCCGGCGAGCTTGACGCGCGACGGCCTGACGGATACAAAAGCGACAAGCCCAGCCCGATTTCATGGAAACATTCCGCGACGCTTATTGCAGGCAGTCAAACGTCTCCAAAGACGCCTTTGAAGAAAAAGTGCTGCTGGCGTGTCTTCCCCGAATTTATTGGTTGCCGGGCCTGATTGTGCTGCATTTGACGCCGTCATACTTTGAACCCAGCATGATTATGCTTCGATCCTTGGCGAGACATAGCACCCTGAAGGATTTCATGAGTGATTTGAATTATTATCACAACCAAAAAACGTATATCATTGGTTTCCGGAGGAAATTTTTGCACTTCAGATTGTCCGGTCGCCGCTTGATTCGTCTCGGACAACAATTGCTTCCGGAAAAATAAACCAGACTGTGGTCAACGTGGACGGGTTCTGGTTGTCCGATTTTTCTGAGGCTAGCTGGTTATTAAATCCTACTTATCCTTTCACCGCCTTGAACATCGCGAGGCATTTTACGCGCTGCTCCTCGTGTAACACGATGCGCTGTGGATATTTTGATTTGGACAGGAGCAACGGATTTTCCCACGGCTGCTGAATCAAGTCATCGGGAAAATCTTTTAGTTCAGGAATCCACTGCCGGACAAATTTCCCGCCCGCGTCAAACTTCTCCGCCTGCGACACCGGATTGAAGATGCGAAAATACGGCGCAGCGTCCGTGCCCGTGCCGGCGCTCCATTGCCAGCCGCCGTTATTCGCGGCCATGTCGCCGTCCACGAGCTGCTTCATGAAATAGCGTTCGCCAAGTTGCCAGTTGATGAGCAAATCCTTCGTGAGAAACATCGCCACAATCATGCGCAGACGGTTGTGCATGTTGCCGGTGGCGTTGAGGCAGCGCATCGCCGCGTCCACGATCGGATAACCGGTTTTGCCTTCGCACCACGCGACGAAATGATCCTGATTGTCCGACCACTTCAGCTTGTCGTATTCGGGACGGAACGCGCCTTTGGTGACGTGCGGAAAATTGTGCAGCACCTGCGCGTAAAACTCGCGCCAGATCAATTCGTTCAAAAATGTCTCGCAGCTTTTCGACGCTTCGGCACCAACAGCTTTCTCTTTTGCCTTTTGCAACTCCGCCAGAATGGTGCGGATGCCAATCGTCCCCGCGCGCAAATGCGGCGAGAGATTCGATCCGCCGTCCAGCGCGGGAAAATTCCGGCTGGTCGTGTAACTGTAAACCGGCCCCGCCATAAATTTGCGCAGTAATTCCAACGCAGCCCGTTCGCCGCCGGCGGGAATCTTTTGCGTCAACGGATAGCCAACCTCGGCCGGCGACAACGGAAGCGCATCGGATTTCAAATCGGCAATTACGGATTGCGGACTGCGGACTGGAAACTTCGCGCGCGGCGGCGGAACGGGTTTTGCCTTCCAAGCTTTGGAATACGGCGTGAAGACCGTGTAAGGTTTGCCAGACAAATTTAGGATTTCCGTTTCTTCCCACACCACGGCGTCCTTGAACAACTCGAAGCCAACGCTGTTTTTCAAAAGCGCGCCGGTGATACGCTCGTCGCGCCGCTGCGTGTAAGGCTCGTAACGTTTGTTGGCAAAGACGCATTGAGCACCGGTTTCCTTGGCGAAGGCCGGCAAAACCTCCTCCGACTTACCGCAGCGGATGACGAGCGTGTGGCCGAGTTCCGCGAGATTTTTGCGAAGCGATTCGACGGATTGCAACAGAAACGCCAACCGCGCTGCGCCCACGTCGGGACCGGTGCGAAAGGCGTCTTCAAAAATAAAAAGCGGAATCACGGTCTCGGCACGCTTCGCCGCCGCAATCAAAGCGACATTATCGCTGACGCGCAGATCGCGGCGAAACCAGTGGATGACCGTCTTCACATGAAATTATTTGGCCGGAAACTTTTTCAACCCGACCTCGTGGGCGATGTCATCGAACTCCTCGCGGCTGACGGTTTCCAGTTGTTTGCCGCGCGCCTTGAGCTTTTCGTTGATCTTAATGGCCTTTTCGGTCATCTCCTCATGCGTGTCTTTGGCCCCGCCTACGAGCAGAAAATTATCACCCTTGGTCACACGCTTGTGCCCATCGGAATCCAGACCGAGGCCGAGCAAGGCAGCCTTGCGTTTAGGTTTTTTGGCGTTGGCCATGCGCGAAGTTAAATTGAAACGACGATAAATTCAATCGCGCGGATTGAACTTGGATTCCTTCGCAAGTTGCTCCCACAATTTCTTTTGCGCCTCGGAGATTTTTCCCGGCACAACGATTTTTGTCGCAACAATCAGGTCGCCAGCTTTGCCAAGACCGCGCCCGCGCACGCGCAACTTTTGCCCGCTGGCGGTGCCGGCGGGAATCTTGATGTTCACCTTACCGTCGAGCGTGGGGACGGAAATTTCCGCACCGAGCGCGGCTTCCCACGGTGCGAGTTCCAGTTCGTAAATCAGGTTGTGCCCGTCCACCTCGAAATCGGGATGTTTCGCGAGGCGGATGCGGAGATAAAGGTCGCCGCCGCCCTCGCCGCGTCCGGCGATGCGGAGTTTCTGGCCCTCGGTGATGCCGGCGGGAATTTTGACCTGATGCGAATCGGTGCGGTTTTCGCGCCGCACGGTGACGGTGCGCACAGAACCGCGCTTGGCTTCTTCGAGCGTGACCAGAATGTCGCCCTCGATGTCGCGGCTCGGCTCGGCCATTTCCTCATCGGCAAATCTACCGCGCCCGCCAAAGCCACCAGCACGCCGTTGCGCGCCGAACATCTGCTCGAAAAAATCGCTGAAGCCGGTGCCGCCAAATTCAAACTCCACGCCATCCCCGCGTCCGCCGCGAAATGTTTGGCCGCTGCCAAAGCCACCGTGGCCTGGCGGCGGACGAAATTCCGCGCCGGATTTCCAGTTCGCGCCCAGCTCGTCGTATTTTTTTCGCTTGTCCGAGTCGGACAACACTTCGTAGGCCTCGTTGATTTCCTTGAATTTTTCCTCGGCTTTCTTTTTGTCCTTGGCGACGTCGGGATGAAATTCACGTGCCAGTTTGCGGAAGGATTTTTTTATTTCATCCGCGCTGGCCGTGCGCGCCACGCCGAGGCTCTGGTAATAATCTTTGTATTGAACGGACATCGGAAAGAATTTGCCCGCCGCCGGCAATTTGTCAAAGCCAGAGACGGGCAAAATGGCGAACGCAATTTATTTTGCGCGCTTGGTGTTATCCACGCTCAAGTAACGCGTGCCGGCGAATTGGCCCATGCGCCGCCAGATTTTGACGAGGATGTGCTCGCCGCGCGCGGCTTTGCACAGCCGCACAGCGTCATCGGCGCTCGCAACGGGTTGGCGGTTGATTTCCACGATGAGATCGTTCGCTTGCAGACCGGCAGCGGCGGAATTGGAATCGCCATCCACCGCCGTCACGAGCACGCCATGAATGTGGCTGGGCACGCGCAATTGTTCGCGCACTTGCGGCTCCAGGTCGGCCACGGTGACGCCATCGAGCGCATCAGCCATGCCGGGACTGGCGTCGGAATTATCCTGATCGCCGGCGACCGTTTCGCTGCCGGGCAATTCAGCCAGCGTGACGTTGATAATTTTGCCAAAACCATTGCGAATAATTTTTACGGCCACACTCGTGCCGGGATTGATTTGCGAAACGGCGAGTTGCAACCCGTGCGCGTCCGTAACCGGCTTGCCGTTGAGGGCGACAATCACATCGCCGGATTTCAAACCAGCCTTGGCTGCCGGCGCATCCGGCATCACGTCGCCTACCAGCGCCCCGGCTTGATCGGCAAGGCCGAACTGCTTCGCGAGGTCGGCGTCAATGTCCTGCGGAATAATTCCGAGATAACCGCGGGCGACTTTGCCGCCACTGACGAGGCGCTCCAGAACATTGCGCGCGATGTTCATGGGCACAGCGAAACCGATGCCCTGATTGCCGCCGCTGCGGCTGATGATGGCGGTGTTGATGCCGACGAGCCGTCCTTCCACGTCCACCAGCGCGCCGCCGGAATTGCCGGGATTGATGGCGGCATCGGTCTGGATAAAATTTTCGTAGCCGTTGAAACCCAGTCCGCTGCGACCGAGAGCGCTGACAATGCCCATCGTCACCGTCTGACCGACGCCGAACGGATTACCGAGCGCAAGGACCACGTCACCGACTTCCAACTGGTCGCTGTCCGCGAGCGTGACGGCGGGCAGATTCGCCGCTTGAATTTTTAACACCGCGATGTCCGTAGCCTTGTCCTTGCCGATGACTTTGGCGGTGTATTCTTTTTTGTTTTCGGCAATAGAAACTTTAACCTCGTCGGCATCTTCCACCACATGGTTCGCTGTTAAAATATAACCGTCCGGCGAAACGATGACGCCGGAGCCGAGGCTTTGTTCCTTCCGCGTGCGCTCACGATCATCACCTTGAAACCGGTCGCCAAAAAACTGGCGGAAGAACGGGTCATTCATGAGCGGATTGCGCATCAGCCGTTCCTTGATGAAGCGCGTGGAGTAGATATTGACGACGCTCGGCGCGACACGTTTGACGATGGGCGCGTAACTGTTACCGGCGCGGGCTTCGCGATTAACCGGCGTGCTGGAGACCGCGAATGCCGGCCGGCTGTCGCCGCCCCAACTGGTGAAATGGGAAACGCCCAGAATAACCGCTGCGCCTGCTATGAAAGCACACAGCCCGAACAGTGATTTGAAAATCAATTTCATAGTTGTGTTGAAATTGACACACCGAGCCGACAGACGTTCAAAGCAAAATTAATTTGTCACCGCCGCCGCTTTGGCGGCATCAGCAGACTTGATCACTTCCACATTCGTGCCTTGAACCTTAATGATGTCGCTGGTGAGCGGCGCGGTGACCGGCGGCGGGGTCGCCGCTTTCACATCGAGCAACTCGACTTCAAAGATGAGCGTGGCATTCGGCGGTATGCCGGGCCGCCCATGTTCGCCGTAGGCCAGCTCGGACGGGATGAACAATTTCCATTTCGCACCCACGGACATTTTTTGCAATGCCTCGGTCCAGCCGCGAATCACGCCGCCCACCGGGAACGACGCCGGCTGACCGCGCTTGTAGGAATTGTCGAACTCGGTGCCGTCAATCAGCGTGCCGCGATAATTCACTGTCACGGTGTCGCTGGCCTTGGGCTGCGCGCCGGTGCCGGGGGTGAGAATCTGGTATTGCAAACCGTCCGGCAGCGTCTGCACGCCGGGCTTGGTCTGGTTGGCAGCGAGGAAGGCGTTGCCGGCAGTGCGATTTTTCGCGCCGAGTTCGGCTTGCCGGGCTTGTTGCTTGGCGTGAAATTCCTGCTGAAACGCCTTCAAAGTTTCCTGCGCCTGCTCGGACGTGAGCAGTGGCTCGCGACCGGTTTGAACCGCCTTCATACCTTGCGCGACAATTTCAACGTCCACTTCGTTCGTGGTCAGTCCCTGGCGATTTAAAAAATTATTTCCCAGCATCATGCCGATGGCGTAGCTGACGCGGGATTTTTCATCACTCAACTGGCTGGTGCCTTCCGCCATGACCGCAGCGGAAAATCCCAGACCCACGGTGGCGACCACAATAAATTTTTTCATGCGATTCATATTTGAGAGCGGAGATAATTCTGGATTCAACCGACAAAGGCAATCCACTTTTTGTTCAATCTTGGGAAAGGCTGGCTTCAATTTGAAAATTAAAAAAGGCCGGAACTTTCGTTCCGGCCTTGCGGTTGAATTTAATTTTTTAAGTGCGCGCGGCGGGCTTCTTCGCGGCGGCGTCCAAAATGGTCGTCAGCACACTGTTCGGCACCTGCGCGAACGTCAACGGTTCCATCGAGTAGGACGCGCGGCCTTTGGACAGCGATCGGATCGCGGTGGCGTAACCAAACATTTCCGCGAGCGGCACCTGCGCGTTCAACACGGTCTGGCCGTTCTTCGCTTCGATGCTTTCAATCTGGCCGCGACGACGGTTGATGTCGCCGAGCAAGTCGCCCTGATATTCATCGGGCGTCGTGCATTCCACTTTCATCAGCGGTTCGAGCAAAATCGGACCGGCCTTCTTGAACGCATCTTTCAACGCGAAAATTCCGGCCATGCGAAACGCGAGTTCGTTCGAGTCAACTTCATGGAAGCTGCCGTCCACGACTTCGACTTTGATGTCAATGACCTGATAACCAGCATAGACGCCGCCTTTGATGGCT
>CAIOUK010000151.1 GCA_903861445.1 uncultured Verrucomicrobia subdivision 3 bacterium | reverse complement strand
CGCCGACCATGAACGCCTCCAGCGCGATGGCATCCGCGCCGCAGAACACGCCGAGGCGGTCGCCGCACAAACGCAGGAGCGTGGTCATGCGCGCCATTTCGCCGGTGCTTTCCTTGACGTAGCGGACGTTCTTCAACGCCGTCAGCCGCGCGAGGAATTCCGGTTTCATGTCCACGCCGGTGCGGCCGGGATAATTGTAGAGCATGATGGGCAAACCGACGGCGTTGTTCACGGCACGAAAGTGCGCGAACAATTCTTCCGGCGTCGGCAGCGAATAATACGGCGCAGCGAGCATGATGCCGTCACAACCAAGCTGTTCGGCCTGACGCGAAAACGCAATCACGTCGCGCGTGGAACTGGCGTTCGTCCCCGCAACCACCGGCACGCGGCCAGCAGCGGCGGACAATGTCGTCTTGATGACCTGCTCGCGTTCGGCGGACGAGAGCGCGTAAAATTCGCCGGTGCTGCCCAGCGGAATCAGACCGTGCAAACCCGAACGAATCTGGTGATTGACCACCGCGCCAAGTTTGGCGTGATCAACGTCACCGTTTGCCTTCATCGGCGTGACGAGGGCGGAGAAAACGCCGTGGAAACTGGAAGTGTGTTTTTTCATTTAATTTTTTGTCGTAATTTCAAATCATGCGAGCTGCATCCAGATGGTCTTGAGTTCCGAGTATTGCTCGTGCGCCCAGATGGACTTATCGCGGCCGCCGAAACCCGATTGCTTGTAGCCGCCGAACGGCGTGGTGATGTCGCCTTCGGAGAAACAGTTTACGGAGACCGTGCCGGCGCGGATGCCGCGCGCGACGCGATGCGCGCGGTTGAGGTCCTGCGTGTAGAGCGACGCCGCGAGGCCATAGTTCGTGTCGTTGGCGATGGCCACGGCTTCCGCCTCGGTGGAGAACGAAATCACCGAGAGCACCGGGCCGAAAATTTCTTCGCGAGCAATTTTCATCTTGTTGGTCACGTTGTCGAAAATCGTGGGCTCAACGAAATAGCCGCCGGACTTTTTGAGAATTTGTTTACCGCCCATGACCAGGCGCGCGCCTTCCGCCTTGCCGGCGGCGATGTAGCCGAGGACTTTTTCCATGTGCGGCTTTTCAATCATTGAGCCGAGGCGGTTGCTCGGGTCGAGCGGATCGCCGGTCTTCCACGTCTTCGCGACCTTGGCGATTTTCGCGACGAGTTTGTCCTTGATGCTCTTGTGGACGATGAGCCGCGAACCGCAGGAACAGTTCTCGCCCATGTTCCAGAAGCCGGCACTGACGGCGTTGGCTGCAACGATGTCGAGGTCGGGAGCGTCGGCAAAAACAACCTGCGGACTCTTGCCGCCGCATTCCAGCACGACGCGCTTGAGATTTGATTCGGCGGCGTATTTCAGGAAGTAACGGCCCACTTCGGTTGAGCCGGTGAAGGCGACCATGTCCACGTCCATGTGCCGGCCGATGGCCTGGCCAGCGGTTTCGCCGAGACCGGGCACGACGTTGAACACGCCCGCCGGCAAACCCGCTTCGACGGCGAGTTCCGCCATGCGAATGGCGCTGAGCGAAGTCAGTTCCGCCGGTTTGAGAACGATGCTATTACCAGCGGCGAGTGCCGGACCAATTTTCCACGCGACCATCTGCGCCGGGAAATTCCACGGCACAACGCAGCCGACGACGCCGACGGGTTCGCGCAAAATTAACGCAAGATTATCCGGGCCGGTCGGCGAGACGTGGTTGTAAATTTTATCAATCGCCTCAGCGTGCCAGCGGATGCAGGTGATGGTGTCGGGAATATCCATCGTGGCGCAATCGCCGATGGGCTTGCCGGCTTCGAGCGTGTCCAGCAGCGCGAGTTCGCCGGCGTTGGCTTCGAGCCGGTCGGCGAACTTGAGCAGCACCGCCTTGCGGTCGGACGGTTTCATGCGCGACCACACGCCGCTGTCGAACGCCTTGCGCGCGGCCTTGACGGCGCGATCCACGTCGGCGACATCGCACGCGGCGATTTCCGCAAGCGGCTTGCCGGTAGCGGGATTTTCGGTGGTAAAAGTTTCGCCGCTCTGGGCTTTGACGAACTTGCCGTCAATGAAGGCCGAAGTGCGGAATTTGAGTTTGGCCACCGCCGCGCGGATGGCTTTGGATTCAAGTTTGAGGCTCATATTGCGAATTATAATTTGTTGATTTCAAGTTTGGTTAAAATTTTATCCCCTTAATTCCGCGCATGACTATGGCAGAACCGCTTGTGCGATGCACGAAAACATTATTCGCAATAGCCGATGAACCGCTTCAAAGTAGCCTAGCTTTGACTTCGGCAAAGGCGTTGATGGCCAGTTCCAAATCCGCGCGTGAATGCGCCGCCGAAATTTGCGTGCGGATGCGCGCCTTGCCCTGCGGCACCACCGGATAACTGAAACCGACAACATAAACTCCCTTGGCCAGCATGGCTTCGGCAAATTTTCCGGCGAGCGCGGCGTCGCCCAGCATCACCGGACAAATCGGATGCGTGCCGGGCAGAATATTGAAGCCAAGTTTGCCCATGCCTTCGCGGAAAAATTTTGTGTTCGCCTCCAACTGGTCGCGGAGTTCCGTCGAAGCGCTCAACAGTTCCAGCACTTTCAGCGACGCGCCGGCAATCGTCGGCGCGAGGGTGTTGGAAAAAAGATACGGCCGCGAACGCTGGCGCAAATACTCAATGATTTCTTTGCGCCCGCTGGTGTAACCGCCGCTCGCCCCGCCGAGCGCCTTGCCAAGCGTGCCGGTGATGATGTCCACCCGGCCCATCACGTCGTTGTATTCATGCGTGCCGCGACCGGTCTTGCCCATGAACCCGACGGCGTGCGAATCATCCACCATCACGAGCGCGCCGTATTTGTCGGCCAGATCACAAACGGCTTTCAGATTCGCGATGTAGCCATCCATCGAAAATACGCCGTCCGTGGCGATGAGCTTGAAGCGCGCTTTGTTGGCGTCGGCTTCCTTGAGCTTCGCTTCGAGATCGGCCATGTCGTTGTTCTTGTAGCGATGGCGCTGCGCTTTGCACAAACGGATGCCATCAATGATGCTCGCGTGATTTAGCTCGTCGGAAATAATCGCATCCGCTTCGCCCAGCAATGTTTCAAACAAACCGCCGTTCGCATCAAAGCACGAGCCGTAAAGAATCGTGTCCTCGGTGCCGAGAAATTCGCTCAACTTGGTTTCCAACTGTTTGTGCACGCCCTGCGTGCCGCAGATGAAACGCACGCTCGCGCAGCCGTAGCCCCATTGGTCGAGCGCGGCGTGCGCGGCGGCCTTCACTTCGGGATGCTGCGCGAGGCCAAGATAATTGTTCGCGCACAGGTTCAACACGGGCTGGCCATCGGCGACGCGGATGGTCGTGCCCTGCGGCGTGAGAATGACGCGCTCATTTTTGTAAGTGCCCGCCGCACGGATGTCGGCGAGCTGGCCGGAGAGATGTAAATTGAAATTTTGGTTCATGGCTAAATTCGGCTCAATCTTTGCGTGGCGATGGTTGCTCCTCAAATTCCGGCAAGGTCAAACGCCAGCGAATTCCCGCCAGCCGCAGAAGCAAAACCATCAATAGGCCGGCCTGAGCAGCAAGGTCCTCCGTCACGCCCAAGTAGCACAACCCGACAAACAGCGACGAGCCGGCGAGCGCGGCCGTGGCGTAGAGCCGGATGACGGAGCGAAAAACCATTGGCACTTCGCCAATCAACACGTCCCGCAAAATCCCGCCGGCCACGCCGGTCACCACGCCCAGCAACACCGCCGACCCCGGATGAAAATTCATGTGCAATCCTTTGCGCACCCCGACCATCGTGAACAGTGCCAGCGCAATGGCATCCGCCACCTGCAAGACCTGCTCGGGAAATTGCCAGCGCCGCGCCACAAAAAACGACACCAGCGCCGTGAGCACAGCATTCAGCAAATAAGCATGATTTTTCAGCCAGAACACCGGCAGGTCGCCCACCAGCAGGTCGCGCACCGTGCCGCCGCCAAACGCCGTGACCAGCGCCAGCACCAGCACGCCGAAGAGATCAATTTTTTTACCGCGCGCCGCCAGCACGCCGGTCACCGCCGCGACGGCGATACCAAAATGTTCCAGCATCACTTGGAAGGACGGCAAATTCATCGCCAGTTCAGGATGACCTTGCCGCATTCGCCCTTGAGCATCGCCTGAAAACCTTTTTCAAACTCGGTGTAATGATACCGGTGCGTGATGACGGGACGGATATCCAGTCCGCTCTCCAGCATCACGCTCATCTTATACCACGTCTCATACATTTCGCGGCCGTAAATGCCCTTGATGGTAATCATATTGAAAACCACCTTGTTCCAGTCAATCGCCATCGGCTCGGACGGAATGCCCAGCATCGCAATTTTTCCGCCGTGCGCCAGGTTGTCAATCATGTCGCGAAACGCGGCGGCGTTGCCGGACATTTCGAGACCGACATCAAAACCTTCCCGCATGTCGAGCTGCTTTTGCACGGCGGACAATTTTTCCCGCGTCACATTGACCGCGTGCGTCGCGCCCATTTTTTTGGCGAGGTCGAGGCGATAGTCATTCACATCGGTGATGACGACATGCCGCGCGCCAGCGTGCTTGGCGATGCCCACGGCCATGATGCCAATCGGCCCCGCGCCGGTGATCAACACATCTTCGCCAAGCAAATCAAACGACAGCGCGGTGTGAACGGCATTGCCGAAGGGATCAAAAATCGCCGCGACATCCCGGTCAATGTCTGGCCGGTGATGCCACACGTTCGTCATCGGCACGGAAATAAATTCGGCGAACGCGCCGGCGCGATTCACGCCGATGCCCGAGGTGTCCTTGCAAAGATGGCGGCGACCCGCGAGACAATTGCGGCAACGTCCACATACCACATGGCCCTCGGCGCTGACCACGTCGCCGGGATGAAAATCGTTGACGTTCGCACCGACCGCGACCACCTCGCCGACGAACTCATGTCCGACCACCATCGGCACCGGAATGGTTTTCTGCGCCCACGCATCCCATTTGTAGATGTGCAGATCCGTGCCGCAGATGCCCGTGCGATCCACGCGGATGAGCACATCATTGATGCCGACTTTTGGCTCCGGAACATCCGCCAGCCATAAGCCGGGCTTGGCCTCCTGCTTCACCAGTGCTTTCATTTTTTCAAAAGAGTTTTGGTTGAATCAAACAAGGTCGCTCTATTTCACCGGCGTCAAAATATAAGTGCCACCCACAACGGTGGGGAAACGCACGACCGTTGCTTCGGGTTTTTCTGCCGTCACAGAACTGCCGTTTTGGCTGACGGCCAGCGGCAGCGGCGCGCGCACCGAACACGTTCCGCCGAGCGCGGAATAAATCGTCGCGGAAACCAAGCGCCCATTCGCCCACACTTCGTCAACAGTGAATCCACCGCGCGCTTTCAGGCCGGAAACTTCGCCGTCGGCCCAGGCTTTGGGCAGCGCGGGCAGGAGCTGGAGTTCGCCGGTCTGGCTTTGCAACAGCATTTCGGCAATCGCCGCGGTGGCACCAAACGAGCCGTCCACTTGCGGCGAGGAGAAGCAAATCGAAAAAAGATTCGGGCAGGTCTGGCGCGCGACGAGATTGCCGAGGCAGACATTGGCGTGGTCGCCGTCCAGCAACCGCGCCCAGCAGGCAGCTTTCCATGCCATGCCGAAACCGGTGCCGGCATCGCCACGCTCATTCAGGGAAACCTTGGCGGCAGCGGCCAGCGCCGGCGTGGCGGACGGCGAAATTTGCGCGCTGGGATACAAGTTATACAAGTGTGAGATGTGCCGGTGGTGCGGCTCGATGATGCCAGTGTAATCTTCAATCCACTCCTGCAAATTGCCCTGCTGACCGATTTGGAGCGGCGCGAGGCGCGCGCGCGAGGCGGCCACCTGCTCGCAGAATTTTTCGTCGGTTCCCAAAACTTTTCCGGCACTCACACACGCAGAAAACAAATCACGCAGGATGCCCATGTCAATCGTCGAACCGGCGGTGATGGTGGTGCCGGGCATATTCATCTTGGTGTAGTCATCGTGATACCGGTGGTTGCCGGGGCTGGCCGGGAAATTTTCCGGCGAGGTGGACGGACAGGTGACCAGCCAATTGGTGTTCTTGGGATATTCCACAAGCGTATCGAGGAAAAATTGCGCGGAACCTTTCAGCAACGGATAAACTCCGGCCAGAAATTTTCTGTCGCCGGTGAACTGGTAATGTTCCCACAGGTGCGTGCACAGCCACGCGCCGCCGACGGAGAACGTGCCCCACGTCGCGCCATCCATCGGCGCCGCCGCGCGCCACAGATCGGTGTTCTGGTGGAAGACCCAACCGCGCGCGCCGTAATGCACCTTGGCCACTTTCGCGCCGGTCTCGGAAAGGTCGCGCACCATCTGCACCAGCGGTTCCACGCATTCGGACAACGCCGCCGTTTCCGCCGGCCAATAGTTCATCTGCAAATTGATGTTCGCCGTGTATTTGCTGTCCCACGACGGATTCATGTCTTCGTTCCAAATGCCTTGCAGGTTGGCGGGTTCGCCGCCGGGCTGGCTGCTGCCGATCAAGAGATAACGTCCGTATTGAAACAGCAGCGCCATCAGTTGCGGATCTTTCTGTTGATCATAAGTGCGCAACCGCTGGTCCGTCGGACGCAGCGAGGCCTCGGTGGCGGGCAAAGTCAAACTGACCCGTTGAAATAATCTCTGGTAGCTATCGAGATGCCGGCCAAACAATCGGTCATAGGTTTTTTCCGCCACAGCATCCAGATATTCGGCGGACAACTTTTCCGGGTTGCCGCTGATGTCGTCGTAATGTTTGACATTGCTGGCCGCGACATACATCAGCATCACCGAGTCGGCGCCATCCACCGTCACCGAGTCTTTGGAAGTCGTGAGCTTGCCGCCGGCGTTGATGACCTTGACGCGGCCGACGTATTTCACTTTGCCTTTGATGCCGCAGTAAGTCCCCGTGGTGCCGCGCAGCACGAGCTGGCCGTCCTTGAGCACTTCGGTGGCGAATTTTTCATCGCCGGGAGAATCGGCGTCGGGTTTGGGATTGACGATGCCAGTAAGTTTGGCGCGGAACGAAATCGCGCCGGGCTTGTCCGCCGTCAACCGGAACACCACGACCTGATCCTCGATGCTGGAAAAAACTTCGCGATGAAAAATCACGTCACCAACCCGATAGGAAACATCCGCGATAGCGGTGTTCAAATCGAGCGAACGGCGATATTCCGTGACGTTCGTGTGGCCGGGAAATTCCAGAAACAAATTGCCCAGCGGCTGATATTTCATCTGGTCCGCCTTGCCCATCATTTTTTGGTTAAACAATTTTTCGGCCTCAAAAATTTTGCCTGCAAACACCAGCTTGCGCACTTCCGGCAACGCCGCCGCGCCGCCGGG
>CAIOUK010000150.1 GCA_903861445.1 uncultured Verrucomicrobia subdivision 3 bacterium | reverse complement strand
TTTGGAAGAAGTGCAGCAAAACGGTTTGGACATCGTCGTGGCCGTGGACACTTCCAAATCCATGCTCGCGACGGACATCGCGCCGAACCGCCTCGCGCGTGCGAAGCTCGCCGCGCTGGAGCTGATGCAGACCGCGAAGACCGACCGGCTCGGGCTGGTGGCGTTCGCCGGCGACGCGTTTCTGGAATGTCCGCTGACGATTGACGACACGGCGTTTCAGCAAAGCGTGCAGACGCTGGATGTGAACACGATTCCGCAAGGCGGCACGGCCATCGCCTCCGCAATCAACACAGCGCTTGGCACTTTTAAGGAAAAGGGCAATCACCGTGCGCTGGTGCTGTTCACCGACGGCGAGGACAACGACGAAGGCGCGCTCGAAGCCGCGCAAAACGCGGCGAAGGAAGGGCTGAAAATTTTCACCATCGGCATTGGTTCAGCGGACGGCACGCTGGTGACGATTGCGGATGCGAATGGAAATTCCGATTACATCCGCGATGAAAAAGGTCAGGTTGTGAAATCGCATTTGAACGAACAACTCTTGCAGCAAATCGCGTCGGCGACCGGCGGCTTTTATCTGCCGTTGCGCGGCGCGGACACCATCAACATACTTTACGATCGCGGTCTGGCATCGTTGCCAAAATTAGAGAACAAAGAAAAGTTTGTGCAAAGATATCACGAGCAGTTCCAGTGGCCGCTGGCGGCGGCGATGCTTTTATTGATTGCGGAATTTTTGCTGCCGGAACGGTCCTTGCGGACGGCCACCAGAGCCAAAAGCAAAGCCACAGCCGCCATAACTTTGTTAGCATTTATATTTTTACCGGTGGTGACGAATGCTTCGCCGACCTCGGCGCTACACGATTATCAGTCTGGCAATTTCACGAACGCGCTGGCGGAATACCAAAAAATCGCGACGGTGAAGACGAATGACTTGCGGCTGGTGTTCAACGCCGGCGACGCGGCTTATCGCGCGACAAATTTTGATCTGGCACAAAGCTTGTTCGAACAAGTCGCCGCCGCGCCGGATTTGAAATTGCAGCAAAAGGCGTATTACAACTTGGGCAATGTGCAGTTCCAAAAGGCAAAACAGTCGAAAGATTTGGATGGTTTGGAGCAGGGTTTCGCCTCGGCGGCAAAAATCTACGAGCGTGCGGTAATGTTGAACACGAACGACGCCGACGCAATTTTTAATTATCGCTTCGCGCAGGGCGCGGCGGAGCAGGTGCGCGCGATCAAGGCAGCGCTGCTCCGAGCGAAGAGCAGCGCGGACACGGCTGTGCAGCGCGCGGAATTTCATCGCGCCTACGAAATCATGTCAGGCCTGACGCAAAAATATAAAATCGCCGAAAAACAATTTGAAGAGTTCACCAAGAAATTGAAGGACATTGATGACATCGCGACTCCTCATCAGCCTTAGCGTGCTGCTCATCGCCGCGCAGAAATTGTGCGCGCAGCTTACGCCCGCCGAAGATTTTTTCAACGGTGGTGCGCAGCTCTACATTTCCAACAACGTGCCGGCGGCGCTGGAGCGCGTGGAGATGGGATTAAAGACTTATCCCGACGATGAGAAGCTGAAAAAATTGGAACAGTTGCTCAAGCAGCAACAGCAACAACAAAACCAACAACAGCAGAACCAACAGAATCAGCAACAGTCCCAGCAAGACCAAAAACAACAGGACAAAAAAGATCAGCAGCAAAAACAAGATCAGAAACAGCAGCAGGATCAAAAGCAAAATTCCGAGCAGCAGAAACAGGATCAACAAAAGCAGTCCGACCAGAAAAAAGACGAAGAACAAAAACAGCAGCGGAAAAAAGATTCCGGCGACAAGCCGAAGGGCGAGCAGCAAGACCAGCAACCGGGCCAGCCAGCGAAAGCCGGCGAGATGACGCCGGAGGAAGCGAAGCGCTTGCTGGACGCGCAAAAAGGCAACGAGCAGTTGTTGCAGTTGAAGCCGCAGGACAAGCCGCATGATCCGAACAAACCGGTCAAGGACTGGTGAGCCGCGCCGGCGACGCCGATTTTTCAGGCGTAAAAATAACCCAGCTCGCGCAGGGAGGAATAATCTTTGGCTCGCTCCGCCGTGGCCTGACCGATGATGACATGGTCTACAACTTCGATTTTTAAAAGCTGGCCGGCGCGAATCAAGTCGCGGGTCACTTTGATGTCGGCCTCGCTGGGCGTCGGATCGCCGCTGGGATGGTTGTGGATCAACACGATGGCGGCGGCATTGGCAGAAATAGCGGCGCGAAACACCTCGCGCGGATGCACCAACAACGTGTCGAGCAGTCCGCTGGAAATTTCCTCGGCGCGGATCAGCTTTTTCCGGACGTTCAACAGCAGCACTTGGAACGACTCGACGTTTTTCAGCCGGTTGGTTTCGCGCATGAAATTCACGACTGTCGCCGGATTGTCGAGCACGGGCGATTCTTCGCGGCGTTCTTGTTCCATCCGTTTTGCCAACGCGAATGCGGCCACCAGCGTCGCGGCTTTGTCGCGACCAATGCCGGGAGTTTTCCGAATTTCATCCACGGACGCCAAGGCCAGCGCATTCAGCGAACCGTCAAATTTCCGCAACAGGTTTTGCCCCACTTCCACTACGTTGGTGCCTTTCAAACCGGTGCGCAAAAGGATTGCAATTAATTCCGCGTGCGTCAGCGCGTCCGGGCCGCGCGCCACGAGGCGTTCGCGCGGACGCTCGCTGGCCGGCTGGTCTTTCAGGCGAAAGTTTTCCGACATGAGCCGATGTTAAATCCGTCCATGACCGAAAGACAAAAACATTTTTCACGAGGGCGCAGCCGGGAGTTGCAATTTTTCAGAAGATTTGCAAAATCATCTCCCGAATTTTGACCATCAACCTATGAACGAATTGCAAACTGAAATCGCCGAACTGAAAAGTTTTATCGCCGACTTGAAGGCGGATCGCGCCGCGACCAAAGAAAAAGAGAAGCGTGAGGCGTGGACAAAATATGTCTCGCTCACCATCGTCATTGTGGCCGTCATCGCCGCCGTCGCCGCTCAATGGAGCGGGAAATATGGCAGCCAAGTGATGTTGAGCCAGACGCAGGCCTCCGACCAGTGGGCATTTTATGAGGCCAAATCCATCAAGCAGCACCTCGATGAAACGACCCTGATGCAACTCGCGCAAACTGCCGACGCGAACAATCCGCAAGTGACCGACCAAATCAAGAAGCTCAAGGAAACTGTCGCGCGCTACGACAAGGAAAAGGCGGAGATCAAGGTTCGGGCGGAGGCTCTCGAAAAGAAACGCGACAACGCCGGCAAGCATGGCGGCAAAATGGGACTCGCGGTTTCCATCTTCACCATCGCCATTGCCACGGCGTCCATCTGCACGGTCACCAAAAAGAAACCACTGTGGTTTGCGGCCATGATTTTCGCCGCCATTGCCGTCACGGAGATGTGCCTGGCGTAGCTTGCGTGAGGAGCCCGGCTGCCGTGCGGCCCACCTGAAATACCGCCAAGCAGGACTGCGCCTGTGCCGGATCATTCAAGCACAAGGCACCGGAATGAATGCGGGCGACCGGTTCGGCTTTGATTGCCACCGGAAATTTTTCTGCCAGCGCGCGGGCATAAGCTGAAAAATCTTTGAAGCCTTCCGCTCGCAACTGCGCGAGATTGACGAGCCGGAACTGGCCAAAGCTGTTTTGGCTCGTCTGCCGCATGAGTTCCACCAGCACTCGGCCCATGGTGTAACGCGGATTGATTTCCACGATGGGTTTCAGTTTTATCACGTCACCAGCATCACGATAAACAAAGGCATCCATGCCAATCGGCCCAGTAAAATTCACGCGCCGCAATTCGATTTCGAGCGCGACAAAAATCTCGCCGTAAAATTCTAACAGCGCGGTCGCGAG
This sequence comes from uncultured Verrucomicrobia subdivision 3 bacterium, assembly GCA_903861445.1. Lineage (GTDB taxonomy): Bacteria > Verrucomicrobiota > Verrucomicrobiia > Limisphaerales > UBA11358 > UBA11358. Next base: position 3,817 of record CAIOUK010000150.1, on the reverse strand, counting down.
ATTTTTCGGCTCGTGGAACAGCGCGAGGATGTCGGCTGGAATCCGTTTGTGATGATGTGGCTCAGCGTAGTTGGCGATGAACTGACCGCGCGCATCGCAGTGCAAACCGGTGAAACCGCACAGCTTCAACCCGTCCGGGCCCATCTCGAGCTGCACGGAAAAATCCTGCACCCGCTCCAGCCACGGCTCGACGACCAGTTCGCGCTTTTGGGCGAATGCGTTTTCCAGCCAGCGAATTTGCGCCGGCAAAAGCTCCGGCTCGAACAGCCGCAATGCGTTGCTGCCCGCCACGCCGAAGGATTCTTTGACGACAACCTTGTGGTGACCGCGCGCACGGATTTTGGCAATGGCAGATAGCGCTTCGGCGAGGGAATGAGCGGCCACGCCAATTTCGTTCTCTGTGCAAAGCCAGTTTTCGTCGGTAGGGCGGCGCTGCTGCGCCGCCTCTGGGTGCTGGCCGCGCAGCAGCGCGGCCCTACCAGCCCCAAGAATCTTCCGCAGAAAATCTGCGCTCCAAGCTTTGGAATAAAGCTGCGCGATTTTTTCGTTGAACCTGCTTTCATCCGCACGCTTTTCGCCGGTGACGCTGGCAAAAATGGGTTTGAGTAAATCAAAACTATCCGGCCCCCACGCCCACGGCCGCAGGCGGCCGAGTTTGCGCCTTTGCAAACTGCGCACGTCATCCAGCGCAGCAAATTCCGGCAGCGGGAAGCCCGCCTGCTTGATGCGACTCAAAAATTCCACCGACGGCCTTTGTGTCACCAGCACGATGTCGTCCTGCCGGCAGAGAAATTGCGGTAGGCTTTCCAGATCGCGCGCGAGTTGCGCCTGCGATTTCGTGGGATTGAATTTTTTGCCCTCGGCAATGCGGCCTTCAGCGAAGGCGTTGAAGACATAAACGCTCGGCGTGCGGCCTTTGGATTGCGAATAGACGTTGAGCTGCGAGATGAAATCTTCGTCGAGTCCGGCGGCTTGGCGTCCGGCGACGTTGAGCGAAAACCCTTTGGCGCGCTGCGGCGAGAGCGGAAATTTCAGCGTTCGGCAGAAGGCGTCCCAGTCAGATTCGCCGGGATTTTTCCAGCGGCGAAACCATTTCAAACCGTAGGCGACGTGGCCGATTTCATCGCGATAAATTTTCTCCAGCAGCTTGGCGGAGTCAGCGTCACCGACTTGTCCCAGCGATTTTCCATAATGCCCGGCGAAATCAAGATTCGCCTGCTCGAACGTCAGGCACAGCCCGGCGACGTAATCAATCGGATGCTCCATCGGCGCGACGCAGCGCCAGAAATAGCCGCTCACCGGAAAATCGCCGAGACTGATGCCGCACGCCTGCATGCGTTCCATGTAAAGGCGGGTGTGCTCCTGTTCGTCCTGCAACGTCTTCAAAACACCCCGGCGAAACGCCGGCGGCGCGTCGGGAAATTTCAGCAGCACCAGCGCCATCAGTTCGGTGGCGAGCAATTCGTGGTTCCCGAAAAAATGGAGCAGCTTGCCACGCTCGCGGTCGTTTTCAAGCTGATGCAGGCCGGGAAATTCGCTTTTATCGCCGGTGCCGTGGGCTTTGAAAATCAGATTTGTCGGGCGACCGGGAGCAGCGGGCGTGATGAGCGGCGAGCCGGGCTGTTCGTCGGTCAATTCGCCGGGCGCGCGCAGTTTTTCGTCGAGCGTGGTGGCAAACAGGACTTGTTCGGCGAATGCGCGCAGTTCCATCACGAGACTTTATTTTTGCGCGGCGTAAAATTCCAGTTCCAGCTTGAGAGCGCGCAAAGACAGGTTGATATCAATCAGAAACGCCAGCAACGACACGCACAAGGCGCCGAGGCACACGGTAAAAATCACCGCCGCTGGCCACGCGTGCTGCCAGCCCAGCCACGCCGCCAGAAACAGCGTCATCACCAGTAATGCCGCCAGCAACGCACTGCCCACCGCCAGCACAATCGCCAGCCGGATGATTTTGGCACGGCGATAGATGATGTCCACCTGCGCCTGCGTGGCCGCGCGTTCCGCGCCGGACTGGCCCATGAGTTCGTTCTGCAACTGCCGGGCGCGGTCAATGCAGCGGCCCAAGCGGTTGGTCATGGTGAGCAGCAACAGGCCGACGCCGGAAATGAGGATGACCGGGCCGATGGCGTCGCGCAGTTGTGGGATGATTTGTTCAAGTGAGGTGGGTGGCATATTATTTTCCGCTAAAATCGTAGCAGAAAATTAGATGGCGTGGCAAGAATGGGGCGATTTAGGCAGTCACCTAATTTGGAAATTTTAAAACCGGCGAAGCCGAAATATTGAGTCGCCGTTTTAATTGCTCAACAAAAGCTGCCGCGTTCTTGGGCTTAAAAACCAGATAATCAAAATGAAATTCATTCCAGCGTGGTTTCTTTTTAATTTTAATCTCCACAACTTCACCAAAAAGTCTGACGCCTATTTGGCTGGGTTTATGCACTGAAAATCCGTATTTAAGGGGAATCATCAATGAAAGCATGGATGTTGGAAATGACACCATATTTACCGACTCAATCTCGTTGAATTTAATTTTACCTCTGCCGAGCAAAAAGGGACGTAGATATTCAATGCCACCTTCCGTCAAAACAGCTCCATCTTCCATCAAATCTTTGATTTCAGATTGTCGAACAAGAAACCTGAGTGCTGTCACAGTTAGAACAGCAACAAGTGCTATGGATACAAAAAATATCGTTGGAATTAGCATTTACTCGACTTCATGTCTTAAATAATTCGAACTCAAACGGCAGTTTCGGATGAATTAAACCTTCACCCATTTGCCGCTGGCGGAGGATTTTTCCACGGCGGTCAGCACGCGCTGGTTTTTCAAACCGTCCTCAAACGTCGGCTGCACGGGCTTGCCCTCGGCGCAGGCGTTCACGAAATCGGCGACGGCGTGGACGAACGTGTGTTCGTAGCCGAGGCCGTGGCCGGGCGGCCACCAGTTCGCAACGTAAGGTTGCACGCCGTCACGCTGCGTCACGAGGATGTCGCGGAAACCCTGCCGATCTTTCGGGTCGTCGCCGTTGTAAAATTTCAGCCGGTTCATGTCCTCGAAGTCAAAGCAGAGGGAACCCTTGCTGCCGTTGATTTCAATCTCGATGTGATTGCGCCGGCCCAGCGCGTAGCGCGTCGCTTCGAGGTTCGCCATCACGCCGCCGTCCATCCAACCGATGAACACCGCCGAATCCGGCGCGGTGACTTTGCCAAGCTGACGTTTGCCTTTGGCCAGCATGTCGGCGCGGGGACGTTCGGGGATGAACGTATGCACGACGCCGCAAACACTGGTGAATTCGCCGACGAGATAGCGCGCGAGGTCAATGATGTGCGAATTGATGTCGCTGTGGACGCCGCTGCCGCTGGTCTCCTTTTGCAACCGCCAGTCCACGGGAAATTCCGGATCCGCCAGCCGGTCCTGCGCGTAGCGGGCGCGAAAGTGATAAATCTTTCCGAGGGCGCCTTCTTCCATCATGCGCTTCGCCAATGCGATCGCCGGAATCCGCCGGTAGTTGTGACAGATCATGTGGACGCGTTTGGATTTTTTCGCAGCGGCAAAAATCGCCTCACATTCCTTCAAATCGCGGCCCATCGGTTTTTCGAGCAGGACGTGTTTGCCGTTGCGCAGCGCGGCGATGGCGATTTCCGCGTGCGTGTCCGTGGGCGTGCCGATGTCCACGATGTCAATCAGCGGCGATTCCACGACCTCGCGCCAGTCGGTCGCGGCGAACTGCCAGCCGAGCTTCGCGCGCGCAGCCTGCACTGCCGCCGCGTCACGCCCGCAGATGGTGTGCAGCTCAACGTTAGCCTTGAGATCAAAGAA
>CAIOUK010000149.1 GCA_903861445.1 uncultured Verrucomicrobia subdivision 3 bacterium | reverse complement strand
TGGGCGATTGCCTGCGCAAACAAAAGCGCGACATCGTTTATAGCCTTTGCCAATACGGCTATGCTAGTGTTTGGAAATGGGGCGGCTCCGTCAACGGCAACTGCTGGCGCACCACCGGCGACATCGAGGACACTTGGAAAAGCATGAGCAAAATCGGCTTCAATCAGGATCAGGCTGCTCCCTTTGCCAAGCCGGGAAATTGGAACGATCCCGATATGCTCGTGGTCGGCGAAGTCGGCTGGGGCAAAACGCATCCCTCACACCTCACGGCGGACGAGCAATATACGCACATCAGCCTGTGGTGCCTGTTGTCCGCGCCCTTGCTCATCGGCTGCGACATGGAAAAATTTGACGACTTCACACTGAATCTTTTGAGCAATGACGAAGTGCTCGCGATTGATCAGGACGAACTTGGCAAAGAAGCAACGTGCGTTCTGAAGGACGGCGACGTGCGCGTTTATGAAAAAGAACTGGCTGACGGCGCGCGCGCGTTCGGTATTTTCAATCTTGGTTCAGCAGTGGTGAACTGGGAATTGAAGGCGCTCAACCAATTCGGTCTCACCGGCAAACAACACGTCCGCGACCTCTGGCGGCAAAAGGATTTGGCCGACCTGGATGCGGCGAAAGGAATTTTGCCACTCGCGATTCCCGCGCACGGCGTGGTGTTCTACAAGCTGACGGCGGCCAAGTGATTCACGCCAGCAACTCCGCGAGCCGGCTGTGCTTGCGTTTGAATTCGCCAATGATGCGATTGTAATGCTGCAGCCGCCGCAGCGCGTGGACGATGAGATACACCGCCAGCGCGATGAGTCCCAGATTGATGCCAATCAACGGCAACAGCCAGTGCAGGACCGCGTGCAACTCATAGGATTTCGAGGTGGCGATGAGCACACTCAAGACCGACAGCGGAAACGCAAAGATGGCGAGGCCGGTGCGCAACGTCGAGAGCGCCGTGCGCTTCTCCGCCAGTAGCAATTGCATCTCCTGAACGACCAGCATATCCAGTCTTTCCGTGGCGGCATCAGGCTTTTCAATCGGATTCATCCGGCTTCAATATAAACAACTTTTCAAAGCAGCGAGGCCAAAATCTTTTCCGCCGCCGCGCGCGGATTTTCCGCCGCGTAAATCGGCCGGCCAATCACCAGCCAACTCGCGCCAGCCTGCATCGCCTCGCGCGGCGTCAACGTGCGCTTCTGGTCATCGGTCTTTTCCGCGCCGGTGCGAATGCCGGGCGTGACGAGCTGTATCTCCGCCGGAAGAAATTCGCGCAGATCGGCGATTTCCAGCGGCGAGCAAACCAATCCGCGTAAACCCGCTTTCACCGCTAAATTCGCGAGCCGCTCGACTTGCTGGCCGACGTTTGACGGACAACCAATTTCCGCCAAAGTATTCGCATCCGAACTCGTCAGCACCGTGACCCCGAGCACCAGCGGTGCCGGACGGCCGAGCGCTTTCGCCGTGTCCTGCGCGGATTTTTCCGCTGCACGCATCATCTCGCCGCCGCCGCTGGTATGAATGGTCAGCATTTGCACGTCGAGCCGTGTGGCGGCGGCCACGGCTTTGGCGACGGTGTTCGGGATGTCGTAAAATTTCAAATCCAGAAACACGCTCGCACCGGTCGCGCGCACGCGGCGCACGATGTCCGGCCCGGCAGAAACAAATAATTCCTTACCGATCTTGAAGGCGCCGACGGCGGGCGCGACCTGCTCTGCGAGTTTCAATGCCTGTTCCGCCGACGGCACGTCGAGCGCCACGATGATGGGATTTTTAATAGCCACAGATGCCCACAGCTAAACACAGATGGAAAACGAAGAAAAGTTTATCCTGCAAATCTGGCTGACGGCGACGAGGGCGTCGCTGCCACCGGCTTCAACTGATAATTTCCGCCGCTGAAATTTTTTCCAGCAGCTCGTAATCCACCAGCGCGTAAAGCAGTTTGCCGTCCTGCCGTTTTTTCAACGTGCCGTCCGGGTTGAGCCGCAGAATGACGTGCGCCGGTTTCATATCCAGCACGCGGAAGCCCATCTCGGCCATCTCATCGGTGACGAACGCGGTGGTTTTTTTAAGAAATTCCAAGCGCGGTTCGCCTTCCAATTGCCACAGGTCGGCGACCTGTTGCGCGTCGTGGCCTTCAATCCAGCCGTAAATCAAAATATACTGCCGTCGAATGTCCAGCGCCGCCTGCGGATAACGCGCGAGCTTCTGCGCCATCTTGGATTCCAGCCGGCCGCTCTGCCAGAGCTGAAGTAAATCCGGCGGCTCGAAAATCGCCAACGGCTTCTTGGTCGGCATCCGGCGAAGTGGCACGCCGCGCCGGGACGCGCGCAAATCCATCAGCACCTTGATTTCCTCGAACGGGCTGTTGAAATCCGCGTTGATGAATTCTTCCAGCGTCAGCGTGTCCACCGGCAACTCCTCGCCGACGCGATTATAACGCACGACGATTTCCAGGCTTTTGCCCGCCACCGGCCGCGTGACGGTGCGGTAAATCGTGCTCGTCCCGCGCAGTTTCTGCCGATGCGCGGTGAACCATTCCGACTCCCGCCAGTTCTCCGGCAACAGTTGCCGCGCGAACGGCAGACCGAATTCCGTGAAATACAAATCGCCGCCGTCCGGCGTCTGCGTGTGAAAATATTTTACCCCGAGAATTTCGCGCGGCTGGAATTTTGGCAGGACATCGCTCATCAATTTGAAATTCTGGCGCGCGAACCGCGTTATGCCAGCCTAAAATTCTTCCTTCCGCCGCCGCTTTTGCTAGGCTGTTCACATGAAAATTGTCCGCTATACCGACAAGAATTTTGCCGCCCGCCTCCGCGAACTCACCGGCGACACCAGCCTGTTCGACACCGAGATTGAAGCGCGCACCAAGGCAATCTTGCACGACGTTTTCGTGCGCGGCGACGCGGCAGTGCTGGAGTTCACGGAAAAATTTGACGGCGCAAAACTCACCGCCGAGCAGCTCGCTGTTACACAGGCGGAATTATTCAACGCCTCGCTCACCGCCGATGAATCGTTGCGCGCGGCGGTGGCAGAGGCGGAAAACAACATCGCCGCTTTTGCCAAAAAATCGTTGCGCAAAGGTTGGTCGGCAAAAAATTCCCACGGTGCCAGCGTCGGTGAAAAGTTCGATCCGTTTCACCGCGTCGGCGTCTATATTCCCGGCGGCACAGCTCCACTCGTTTCCACGGCGTTGATGACCATCACGCTCGCGAAAGTCGCGGGCTGCAAAGAAATCGTTGTCACCACGCCATGCGGCAAGGACGGTTCCATCAATCCGGCAATTTTATTTGCCGCTCGCGCGGCGGGCGCGACGGAGATTTACCGCGTCGGCGGCGCGCAGGCGATTGCGGCGCTGGCTTACGGCACCAAGACCATTCGCCGCGTGCAGAAAATTTTCGGTCCCGGCAATGCCTACGTCAGCATGGCCAAGCGGCTGCTCGTCGGGCGCGTGGCGATTGATTTGCTCGCCGGGCCGAGTGATTTGCTCGTCATCGCCGACGACACGGCGAATCCAAAGTTCGCCGCGTCCGACATGCTGGCGCAGGCCGAACACGGCTCCGGCCACGAACGCGTCTGGCTGGTGACGACCTCGGCGAAAATTCTCACGTCCGTCGAAAAAGAAATTTCCAAACAATTGCCCAAACTCTCGCGGCGCGATTTGATCAAACGCGTGCTGGCACGCAACGTCTGGCTGATCCAGGTGGCCGACGTCGCGGACGCCGTGGCACTGGCGAACCGGATTGCGCCGGAGCATTGCGAAGTCATCACGCGCGACGCACGCAAGGTCAGCGGCGGCATCGTGACCGCCGGTGCGATTTTTCTCGGCAATTATTCGCCGACAGTGCTGGGCGATTACATCGCCGGACCAAGCCACGTTTTGCCGACGGACGGCGCGGGCGCGAGTTTTGCCGGCTTAACGGTGGATCAATTTCAGCGCCGCACGAGCGTCGTGGAATACAATCAGGTGGCGCTCAAGAAGGCTTTGAAAGGCGTGCAGAAATTTGCCGAACTGGAAGGTCTCGACGCCCACGGCAAATCCGCCGAGGTGCGAATCAAATAAAAATAATTTCCCCAGCGCGAGGCGAAGGGCGGCGTGAGATTGTTTTATTCTTCAAACAACGCCTGCGCGAACTGCTTCGCGTCGAACGGTTGCAAGTCATCCGGCTGCTCGCCGAGACCAATGAATTTGATGGGCAGGCCGAGTTCCTTTTGAATCGCCACGACCATGCCGCCTTTGCTCGTGCCGTCCAGCTTGGTCACGATGAGGCCGGTGAGCGGCACGGCCTTGTGAAATTCGCGCGCCTGATTCAGTGCATTCATGCCCGTGCTGCCGTCGAGCACGAGCAAAACTTCGTGCGGCGCGCCCGCAAGCTGCTTGCCGATGACGCGATGCAGCTTCTGTAATTCCTGCATGAGATTGTGCTTCGTGTGCAACCGTCCCGCCGTATCAATAAAAAGGTAATCCGCTTTGCGCGCCTGCGCAGCGGTAACGGCATCGTGTGCGACGGAAGCGGCGTCCGCGCCGTAAGCACCGGCAATGACCTCGACTTTCAAACGCGTGCCCCAGAGTTTTAATTGCTCAATCGCCGCCGCGCGAAAGGTGTCGCACGCGGCGAGCAGGACGGTTTTATTTTGCGATTGGAGATGATGCGCGAGCTTGGCGCTGGTCGTGGTTTTGCCCGTGCCGTTCACACCGACGATGGAAACAATTGTGGTGCCGTGAGCGGCTTTGATTAAATCCGGCTTGTTGCTGGCCAGACTTTTTTCAATCTCCGCGCGGGCGATGGCGAGATAATCCAAGCCCGCCGTGCCTTGAGTTTCGTAGGCGTGTTTGACGGCGGTGACAATCCGCGTGGTCATCGCCATGCCGAGGTCGGCAGCGATGAGCGCGTGCTCGATTTCCTCCAGCGACTCAGTGGTCAGCTTGGGCGAACGCGTGACGATGCGCTTGAGTTCGTGCGTGAGCTTGGCGTGCGTCTTGGCAAGGCCGGCTTTGAATTTGGAAAATAGACCCATGGGAAATTCAGCCACAGATGGCCGCAGATGAACACCGGCGGAAAAAGTTTTTGACACAGATTACACGAATTAACACGGATTGAATCGGTGAAAATCCGGGCAATCCGTGTCGAAATAATTCGCGCCTATTTGCGTGCATTCGCGGTTGCAAATTTTCGTTGGGCGACTTTTTCTTTGAGCTTTTCAACGTGTTCGTAAGGCAGCTTCACCGTGCCGATGAGCGGCTGTTTTTTGCTGAAGCCGTGGCAGTCGCTGCCGCCGGTGACGAGCAGATTATATTTCTCGGCAATCTCCAGATAGCGTTCGCTCATCACCGTGGAATGTTTCGTGTGAAAACATTCGATGCCATCGAGACCCGCTTTCACGAGGTCGGGAATGATGTCGTCGGTGCGGTTCAAGCCGGGATGCGCCATCACCGCCAGCCCGCCGGCCTGATGGATCAACTCCACGCCTTCGAGCGCCGACATCTTGGTCTTGGGCACCCATGCGGGTCGGCCTTTTTTGAGATATTTTTCAAACGCCTCGTCGAGGTTGCCGATGAGTTTTTCCTTCACCAACGCGCGCGCGACGTGCGGGCGGCCGGGCGATTTGCAGTTCGCCAGCGCAAAAACAGATTCGGCTTTGAGCGGAATGCCCAGCTTGTTCAGCGCCGCAACCATTTCGCGAATGCGGCTCTGCCGGACGGATTGAAATTCTCCAATCCGTTTGAGCAACGTAGGATTTTTCGTGTCGAGAAAATAGCCGAGGATATGAACTTCCGTGTCCTTGTGTTCGGCGGTGAGTTCCGCACCGGAAATGAAATCCATCTTCACCGCCGCACACGCCGCCGCCGCGCGGTCGCAACCTTCAACCGAATCATGGTCAGTGAGCGCGATGCACGCGAGGCCGACGTTCTGCGCGCGCAGCACCAGTTCTTCCGGCGTGAAGGTGCCGTCGGAAAACATCGTGTGGAGATGTAAATCCGCGAATTTCATTTCACATTGCGCGCCGGCCGGAGAATTTCCCCGCGCACCTTGTCGAGAATGCCGTTCACGAACTTGCCGCTGTCCTCGGTGGAAAACTTCTTCGCGATGTCCACCGCTTCATTGATGCTGACCACCGGCGGAATGTCTTCGCGGTGCAGCATTTCAAAAATCGCCAGCCGCATCACATTGCGATCCACAACGGCGATGCGATGAAAATCCCAGTTCTTGGCGTGCTTCTTGATGATTTCATCAATCGCGTCGCGATGCTGGAGCACGCCCTTGATGAGCGGCTCGGCAAACAGCCGCGTCTCGGCCTCCTCAACGGTCGGCGGTGGCAACTCGGTAACTTCGCCCCACTTGGCCGAGCCGGACTTCTCGTCCTCGATGGCGGCGGCGCGCTGGGAATTCCAGAACGTCGCCAGCTCCAGCTCCAGGTCCGCGGACGGGTTCAGGTCGTGCTGGAACAAAAATTGCACTGCGCGCTCGCGCGCTTCACGTCGTTTTCCCATAGCAGCATCATGCCGCATAAAAACGCGGCGGGAAATGAAAATTCTTGGGCGAAAAAGTGTCGCGCGAAGAACGCGAAGAAAAACGAAGGTGAAAAACTCCTTCGCCGACTTCGCGGCCTTCGCGCGACCTCTTTCTGCATTGGCTCCGGTTAAATTTCCCGTTAAGCTGCGCGCCATGAAAGTCGGCAAACTGCTGCACACCCGCTACCGCGTCAACGATCTCGAACGCACCGTGAAATTTTATCGCGATGTCCTCGGCCTCACCGAGGTCCGGCGCCACAAGTCCCCGCGCGGCTCGGAACTGGTTTTCATGCAGGCCGACGGCAGCGCGGAGCTCATTGAGCTTTGCCATTTTCCCGGCAGCGAACCCGTAAAATGCCAGCCCGACCTCACGCATCTCGCGTTTGAAGTAACCAGCCTCGCCGAATTTGAAAAACACCTCGCCGCGCACGGACTGAAATTCTCCGACGGCCCGACCACCAGTTCCACCGGCACCACCTTTGCCTTTGTGGATGCGCCCGAAGGCTACGAAATCGAACTGATCCAAAAGAAATAATCACAGTATTTTCCCTAACTCCCAACTTCCATCTCCCAACTCCTAAATTAAATGAGCGTTCTCATCGTCGGCACCACCGCACTCGATTCCATCAAGACCCCCACCAAGCTGAACCCGCGTCTGCTCGGTGGTTCGGCCAGCCACGCGGCGGTGGCGGCCAGTTTCTTTTCCCAAGTGAAACTCGTCGGCGGCGTCGGCGAAGATTTTCCAAAGAAATACATCGCGCTGTATCGCAAGCACAACATTGACCTCGCCGGCCTGCAGATTTTGCCCGGCAAAACCTTTCACTGGTCGGGTGAATACGAGGTCAACATGAACAACCGCCGCACGCTCGCGACCGAACTCGGCGTCATCGAAACCTTCCAACCCAAATTGCCGAAAGCCTATCAGCATTCGCCGTTCGTGCTGCTGGGCAACATTGCGCCGGCGCTGCAGCTCTCCGTGCTCGACCAGATGAAGAAGCCCAAGTTCGTCGTCGCCGACTCCATGGATTTGTGGCTGAACATCGCCATGCCCGATTTGCTGAAACTGCTCAAACGCGTGGATGGTTTTGTGCTGAACGACAGCGAGGCCGAACTGCTCACGAAGGAAGACAATTTGTTCCGTGCGCTAAAGAAGATTCACAAGCTCGGACCAAAATACGTCATCATCAAAAAAGGTTCACACGGCTCGGTGCTGTCCGGCCCGAAGGGCATTTTCATCTGCCCCGCGTATCCGTTGCACACCGTGGAAGACCCGACTGGCGCGGGCGATTCCTTTGTCGGCGGCCTGATGGGTTATCTCGCCAACGCTCGCGGACCGGTGGAAAAAAACATCCGGCGCGCGATGGTCTATGGCAGCATCACCGCGTCCTTCTGCTGCGAAGGTTTCGGCCTGAATGCCACCGTCAAAGCCACGCGCAAAGCCATCGAGCAGCGCGTGAAGGAACTGGAAAAGTTGACGAAGTTTTAGGGACGCAGAAAAGTGAATGCAAAAATTCGTCAAAAATCTTTTGTTCTGGATTGGTGCGCTGGCGATTATTTTTATCTTCTGCAAAAACAAACCATTCTATGTGACAATTCTTTGGGTTCTAGCGTGGGGCTGGTTCGACGGTGTTGTGAATGGGTTGTTAATTCGCAAAAACAGAAAAAAGGCCGACAGCGAATTCGACTCCAAACCTGATCCTCGATTTGACACACCGCGAAAAGCCTTCGTCGGCTTTCTCAATTATCGTATTTCCAATCTACTCTTTATCTTGAATCCATTCCTGATGATTCAAAGTTTTCTACAGATTATCGGAATCTTTTGGGAGAAAATCCGTGGGCATCCGATTCTGGAAGCGGCGCAATACGAACAGAAAATAAATTATATTTTGCCGGTCGCAGGTGAATGGCGCGTGTTCAACGGTGGTATCACAGAAGAGACTTCTCATTCGTGGGGCATTCCCAGCCAGCGCTTCGCTTATGACCTTATAAAATCTGACTCAAACGGGCGTTCCTTTGACGGTGATGGACGCAGGTTTCGAGATTATTTTTGTTTTGATGCGCCGATTTTTGCGCCCGCCGACGGCGTGGTGGTCAAGGCGCAAGACGGAATTCGGGACGCGCCTCACGTCGGAACATTTTGGATGGATTGGCTGGCGCGAAACATCGCGGGGAATTCCGTGCTCATTAAACACGCAGACGGTGAATACTCTTTGCTGGCGCATTTGAAATGCGGTTCTGTGCAAGTGAAAGCCGGCCAGACAGTAAAGCAAGGACAGGAAATTGGCCGCTGCGGAAATTCTGGAAATTCAACCGAGCCGCATTTGCATTTTCAATTTCAAGACGGGGAAAGCTTTTTCTTCAGCAGCGGCCTGCCGGTCAAATTCTCCGGCTTCTCGCGTAAAAACGGCGAACAGAAAAATTTTGTCGAACAGGATTACATTTCCAAAAATACATTTGTTTCCGTTGGCGGGTGATTTTTTTCTATCCGCTTCCGCTGAAAAATCACGAAACAAACTTCGGCGCGAACACTGGGCCGAGGTTGTGCTTGCGGAGCAGTTCGCAGAATTTGGCGATGGCGCGCTTCTCGTCCTCGGCGAGGTGGAAGTGGATGTGCCACTCGAAATAATCGCGCCGGAAATCCGCGTCGAATTCCTCGCGCGTCTCGATGATGTGCTCCAGCGTCTCCATGCCGAAATGTTTTGCCGCGCGCAGTTCGTGGCGCAGTTCCTTGTTTTCAATTCCCCGCCGCAGCGCCCAGACCGCATAAACAAAGGGCAGATTCGTCAGCTCCGTCCACGCATAGCCGAGGTCGAAAATTTCATGCGCATGCGGTGAACGCTGGAATTCAATCGCCCGGTCGCCGATGAGCAGGACAAAATCTTTTTCCTTGGCTACGGCGTAATTTTCCAGCGGCTTGAATTCCGGCTGCAACCCTCGTTCCGCCAGCAAAACCTTGAGCAGATTCACGCTGGTGAGCGACGCGGTGTCGCAGAAAATTTCCTTCGCCTCGGCCAGCGGCTTTTGGTGCGCCAGAATCACGCTGTAAACCTCACCGAGCGACGCGATGGCCACACCGTCGAGAATGTCGTAACGGTCGTTGAACAAAACCTCGGTGATGCTGACGAGCGCGGCGTCCAGTTCATCGCGCCGGAGCATTTGGGCGAGTTGGGATGGCGGCGCGAAGATGAGTTCGCCCGGCAAATCGCGCGTGAGCGGCGCGGCATTCAGATACGGCACGGAACCGATGCGAAATTTTTTCTCGGCGGGCAGCATGATGGTTTAAGCGAGTAGTTTCCAGACGCGCAATGCCTCGGTCGCACCCCACGCCTGCGCGTCGCAACCGCGTTGCATGTGCGGAGCGTCGCCGTCGAGGATTTCTGGCAACTGGCCGAGGCAGCCTTCCTTCAATAATTTTTCGGCACTACCGAGATAGCTTTTCGCCGCCGCCACCGCTTCCGGCGAAAAATCCCACACGCGCGCGAGCGCCTCGCAAAACGTCGGAAACGTCCATGTCCACGCGGTGCCGTTGTGATATGCCGGCTTGCGGCGCGTATCCTCGTCGCCCTCGTAGCGCGGCCAATACGGTTCGGGCGGATTGTTTAACAGTTGGCCGTCGCGATAAATCGCCAGCGGCACGGTCACCGGCAGCGGCGCGAGCGAGCGCAGCGCGCCCGGCACGACCAGATATTTTTGCGCGGCGGCAACGCAGCGTTTCGCACGTTCCCCGTTCACAAGGCCGAGGCTCACCGCAAAAAGACAGTTGCTCCGCAAGGCGTCATCGCGCACCGCGTCGCGGGCAATGACCCGCGATTTGGCCAGTAACACATCGGCGAACCAGCCTTTTTCTTCAATCCAAAATAATTTTTCAAACGACGCGGCCGCATGGTCGGCGAGAGTGTGCCATTTTTTCTGATCGGCGGGCGCGGAGATTTTCCCCAATAATCGCAACAGCCGGATCCACAGCGCCTGAATCTCCACGGGGTAACCCTCGCGCGGCGTGCCGGCGGGATGATTCGTGTCCATCCAGGTAAAATGGCTGGGGCTCCAGATGAGTGCGGAGTCGGCGTCCATGTGGATTCCGTTCGGCGTGCCGCGCGCGTAATTTTCCGCGATGCTCGTCAGCACGTCGCGGATGGTGCGATGCTCGTCCACCTTCGTGTTGAAAAACTTGTCGTCGCCCAAATCTTCGCACGCGATGGCAAACCAGAGCGGCGCGTCGCTCGTGTCGCGGTTGGAAACGTCGTTGCCGTGAATCGTGTTGGGCAGCGTGCCGTCCTGTTCAAATTTGGCGAAGGTGAGCAATAGCTGTTTTACTGCATCCGTCATGCCCGCCGCCAAAAGTCCGCGTGCGCAAATCAGCGAGTCGCGGCCCCAGTCCAAAAACCACGGATAGCCGGCGATCACCGTTTTACCCGCGTCACGGTAGACGACGAATTGTTTCGCGGCTAGTTCCAACTGGCGTGCAAAATCGTGCGGCGGTTTTCCGCCTTTTACTTTTCGCTTTTCTTTGGAAAGTTCGCGAACTTCTGTCGTCAGCACCAGCGCGGTCTCGGCACCCTTCGTCAACGGGATTTCAAACCAGCCGGGGCTGTAGGCATCGCCGCTGGCAGTCTGGCCACGCGTTTGCTCAACGGGATGCGGAATATTCTCACACCATTCTGGCTGCGGATGATATGCGCCCGCATCGGCAAAAACGCGCAGTTGACGGTCGGTTGCCGGCGCAAATTCAAAACCAGTTTTTCCCGAGAGTGGCCGGGTGTTGGAAGAAAAATGAAAATCTGAGCCGCCATTGCGCTTGGTTTCGCTGTGAAAATTCCGATCCTCGATGTCCACGCGCACGGTCAGACGCACGTCGGCTTCGGCGGGCAATTGTTTGCCTTGCGCGAGTTTTTCCGTCGGTCGGCGGAAATGGAAAACTACCGTGTTTTCATTCTCAACCATTTCGGCCCGCAGTTCGATCTCGACCGTGCGGCTATCGCCGGCGTTAGCCACAAACTGCCAGACCGCCGGTGACCCAGTCTGGAACGAGACAAGGTTTTTAAAATTGAGCGGCGAAAGGAAGCCGTCGGCATTGACCCAGACGCGCAGGCGCTTCACGAACACATGGCGATCCACCGGCACGGCGGGATTCAGGTTCGCGCCGAGCGCACAGTCGTATTTGGAATTCACTCGGCCCAAGTCCACGCACAACCGCGCCATGCCACCGCGGCCGTTGGTCAGCAAAACCATGGCGTCGGGAGCGGGAAGTTGAAAATTGGAAGTTGGGATTATCGGCTCGGATGTCAGAAATCGAATGGCCGCCGATATTTTTGGCGCGGCCGCAGCGTGACTTTCCAAAACCAACGTCGCCTCAACCGCCCTCGCGGTCGGGGCGAAGCACGCGACATGAACGTTTCCTACCGGGATGGATTGGACGTGAACGCAGGTGTTTTCATTCCGCACTCCGCCTTCTGCGCTCGGCATTTCCAGCGTCGCGCGAAACGGCGCGCTGTCTTCCACCAGCAGCCAGTGACCGGACGGAACCAGCATGACGCGGCGAACGTCGAGCGAAGTCCAAGTGACCACCTGCGGAAAGATTTTTTCCCGCTCGACGTCGCGCAGTAAATCAGCCAGCGGCACCTTGCCGTCGCGGGCGGCAAATTCGCCTGCTGCCGCCAGAAAATTTTTCGGCGAACGGGCAACCTGTTCTGCCAGCCAGCGCCAATCCAGACCATCCACGGTTTCGGCAGGAATGACTTTGCTCAATGATTCCAAGGCAAAGGCAGCTTGGGCGCGAACGCGACGATAATTTTCGCCATGCAAGCCAACAGGCGTTTCCGTGGTAGCGAGACAAAAGGCTTCACCGGGCTCAAGCATAAAGTTGGCCTCTTCCTTGGTGAAGACTGCGGCTGGCAACATCTGGCCAAGCAGATCGAACTTAAAATTGGAAATCGGAAACCGGAAACCGGCGGCGGCCAGCGTGATGGAATTTTCTTTCTCCACGTCCGTGTTCACTAGCACCAGCACCGTATCCTTGCCTTCGGCGGATTCGCGAAGCAAGACATAAACCGGCGAGTCGGGCGCGCTTACGCGCGTAAGTTTTGCGCCGTCGAAAAAGCACGGATGGTCGGAGATGAGCTGATTGAGCCGCGCGAGTTCGGGAACAATGTTGTCGGCGGCATCCCAATTCAGGCCGGTGTTGCCGTGGACTTTTATTTTTTCCGAGGCGAGCCATTCCACGCCGCAGGTGAAAGCGAATCCGCCGACCGGACTCGTCAGCGCGCACAGCCGGTTGCGCAACAGCGACCACGCGCGGCCGCGTTTGGCGAGCCGGTCGTTGTCGTGCGTTTCGGAATAATGAACGTAGCTGCCAACGCGTTCATTCTGGCGGTTGGCGTAGTCGAGATACCACGCGACGTCTTTGCCAGAATAATTTTGGAACAGCTCGGAATACGCCCATTGCATCCCGCCTTCGGTGAGCAAACTTTCCGTGGCGTCCCACGAACCGCCGAGACCTTCGAGCAGAAAAATGGTTTCGGGAAATTCCTCCTGCACACGGGCAACGATGTATTGCCACGCGGGCGTGGGAATTTTGTAGCCGGCGTCGCAGCGAAAACCGGCCACGCCGCGCCGGCACCAGACGAGCAGCGAATCAGCGATGATGTCCCACAGCTTCACGTCGTGCTGTTCGAGTTCGACCAAATCTTCCCAGACCGTGCCCCACGCGCCGGGGCTGGCGAATTCGCCGTCGGGATTTTTCAGGAAAAATTCGGGGTGATTTTCCTGCAAGGTCGAACCCCAGCCGGTGTGGTTGATGACAATGTCGATGAACACCCGCGCGCCGAGCGCATGCGTGGCGGAAGTGAGTTCGCAGAATTGGTCAATGCCCGTCGTGCGCTTGTCGAATTCAACCAGCGCGGGATCAACGGCCGTCAAATCCAGCGCGGCATACGGACTGCCGAAGCGGCCGAAGCGCGCGTAAGTCGTCGGCGTCGGATGCACCGGTAGCAAATGAATGATTTTGCAGCCGAGCTTTTGGACGATGTGCGGCAACTGGCGCGTGAGGTCGCGAAACGTCCCCGACGGCGGCAAGGTGGTGTAGCCGAGTGCTTCCAGCGACTTGAGTTGCGCGTCCAATTTTTCATCGGCGGTGGTGGCGAGGTTTTTGGTCGTGCCGAAAAGCCGCGTGAAGGCGCAGTAAATCGTGTTCGCCGTGCGCGCGAAATTTGGATGCACGGAAATGCCAACATCCGAGCCGTCCGGCCAGTGCTGCCAGTTTTTTTCGTCGAGCCAATATGCCTTGGCTTTGAAGTAACCGACCTCGGCCAGCGGCAATTCGACCTGCCAGCCGTCGGCGGTTTTCTGCATCGGCACGTCGCGCCAGGAGGAATTGGCCACCACGCCGCCGCCGGCGTGGGCGGTGATGATTTCGCGGCGGCGCGCGGCGGCGCGGCCGAGGTTGGTGCGGAGACGAGCCTGCCAGTTTTTTGATGCGCCGGTTTTTCCGGCGCGAATCTGGAAAACAATTTTGTCGCCGACGAAACGCACGAGGCGTTCGCCGGTGGCGGGAGACATGCTGGGTTGGGGTGATTCCACCACGAAAGTTTTAGCAGGAAGGTGGCAGCGGCGAAATGCAAAAGCAAAATTGGTTTCGACTTTGGATTGCGTTGGTGACGAGGGCGAATTAACTTGGCAGCAGATTTGCTGTTTTTTAAAGCGTAATGGCCACCGCCACACTCAATTCCGGGGAAGAAGCTCAATTGTTACAAACAATTGGGATGTTCGTGGTGATTGTGCATTCCCAGCCGGGCGACACGCAATCGCTGGAAATTCTCAAGGAAGCCTACTCGAAGCTCGGGCGCGAGGAAGATGTCATCAACACCTCCAAACGCATCGCGCAGGCGTATCTGCAACAAGGCCAGCTGTCCTCGGCGATCCTCGAATACGAGACGGTGCTGCAACGCCGGCCCGAGGACAACGATGTCCGACAGGCATTGAAACAAATCGAGGACAAGGCCAGCAGCGCGGTCATGCAGGCGCCGGCAGATGCGGTGACGAGCACGGCGGTTTCGGAGTCAGTGATTTTGCGGCGCAAGGCGAAGGCGAAGGCGGCGGATGAACTGGATGACGGGCGCAAGTCGCTGTATAAAATTTTTGTCGAGAGCAAAATTATTACGGCGGGCGATTTCGATTTGTGCTGGCGGAATGCGGATTTGACCGTGGCGCCAACCGATGTGATTGAGCCGTTCGTGCAACTGCTGCATGAAAAGGGCATTCACCAGATTGATAAATCGCTGCGGCTGTTGTCTGAAAAATCGCGCGTGGCGTATCTGCCATTGGATCGCTATGACGTGGACATGGATCTGGCGCGTGGCTTTCCGGCGGACGTCTGCCGCCGCTGGTGCGTGTTGCCGTTGGATCGGATGAGCAAGGCGATTCTGGTGGCGACGGCGAATCCGTTCAATCAGGAAGCCGCCAAAGAACTGGCCGAGGCCACCACGCACCGGTTGCTGTGGTATGTCGCCCAGCCCGTTGATATCGTGAACAACCTGCGCAAGGCGTTTCGCTGACCATGATCAAAATCAAGTCATTCGCCGAACGAATCGCCGATGCCCTCGTCGAAGACGGGCTGTTGAGCCAGAATCAGATTGAAGAGCTGCTGGATCGCCAGAAAAAAGAAGGCGCCCGGCTGGTCAAGCTCATCATTGACAAAGATAAGCAATACGTCAGCCCCGACGACCTCGCCGTGTGCATGGGCCGCGTGCTGAATGTTTCGCCGGTCAATCTCGTCCGCATCAATATTCATCCGGACGTGGTGGAACTCGTGCCGCGCGACACGGCGCACAATCACAAGGTCGTCCCCGTCAGCCGGCTGGAAAATAAATTATTTCTCGCGATGGCCGACCCGTTGAACGTCCTCGCTCTGGACGACATCAAGCGGATTACCAAGCTGGAAATTTCCCCGCTCATCGCCTCCGAAAAGGCGATCATGGACAAACTGAACGCCCTCGACGCCGCCAAGACCGGCTCGATGGAAGACCTGATTGAGGACGCCCAAAAACAGGGCGAAGCCGACAGCGAGGGTGACACCATTGAGTCCATTCGCGAGGCAAAGGAAGAAGTCAACCTCGACCAACTGGCCGCCTCCAGCGAAGAAGCGCCGGTCGTGAAGCTGGCCAACCTCATCGTGTTGCAGGCCATCAAAGACCGCGCCAGCGACATTCACCTCGAGCCGTTTGAAAAGGTGATGCGCCTGCGCTACCGCATTGACGGCGTGCTGATTGACGCCACCCCGCCGCCGAAGCAGATGCAGCTCGCGCTCGCCTCGCGCTTCAAAATCATGTCGAACCTCGACATCGCCGAGCGCCGTCTGCCACAGGACGGTCGTATGCGCGTGAAGGTCAGCAACCGCGATTTTGATTTGCGCGTGTCCGTGTTGCCCACGGTTCACGGCGAGAAGATCGTGCTGCGTGTGCTCGACAAATCCAATTTGTCCGCCAGCCTCGACAAACTCGGATTGGACGAAGGCACCTTCAAACAATTCAAAACAGCGATTGACGCGCCGCACGGTTTGATTCTCGTCACCGGCCCGACCGGTTCCGGCAAGACGACCACGCTCT
>CAIOUK010000148.1 GCA_903861445.1 uncultured Verrucomicrobia subdivision 3 bacterium | reverse complement strand
GGCGCGTTCACCGGCGCGACCGTCCAGCGCATCGGCAAATTCGAGCAATGCAATCAAGGCACGATTTTCCTCGACGAAATCGGTGACATGACGCCCGCCACGCAGACGAAAATTTTGCGCGTGCTGCAATCCGGCACGTTCGAGCGCGTCGGCGGCAACTCGCCGCTCAAGGTGGAGGTGCGCGTCATCGCCGCCACGAACAAGCCGCTCGAAGCCGCTGTGGCCGCGAAACAATTCCGCGAGGATTTGTTTTACCGCTTGAACGTCGTGCGGATTCATCTGCCGCCGCTGCGCGACCGCCGCGACGACATTCCGCTGCTGGTGAATTATTTTCTGGAGAAAATCGCGCGGGAACATTCGCGCCAGCCGAAATCCATCGCTGCCGCCGCCGTAAAACTGTTTGAAAAATATCATTGGCCCGGCAACGTCCGCGAACTGGAGAACGCCATTCGCCGCGCGCACGTTCTCGCCAAAAGCGACGCCATTTTGCCCGGCGATTTGCCACCGGAAATTTCCGGAGCCGCCACCGGTGTCGCTGCGCCGCCTGCAAACATTGGCGTTGGTGACGCGACGACCGGCGATGCCGCGACGCTGGCGCGCCAACTTTTCCAGATCGCTAAGCGTGATCCGAAACTGAAAATCATTCCCGCCGTCGAGCGCGAACTGGTGATTCAAGCTTTGATTGAAACGGACAACAATCAAGTTCACGCCGCTAAAATGCTCGGCATCACGCGCGCCACGCTGCGCAAGCGCATCGAGAAATTCGGTATCCAACGCGAGTTGAACGTGAAATGAATGGCGAAGATTACGCCCACACAAAATTCACAAAAAGTTGATTTCAAAACCTCATTTCATGTCTGCCCATAAAAACCTCCGCGTCGGACTCTTTGGCATTGGCCTCGACACCTACTGGCCGCAATTTCCCGGCCTCAAGCCGCGCCTCGCCAGCTACGTCCGCGCCGTCCAGAAAAAACTCGAGCGCCCCGGCGTCGAGGTCGTCAACCTCGGCCTCATTGACAATCCGAAAAAGGCGCTGGTCGCCGGCCACCAGTTCCGCGCGGCGGATGTGGATGTGATTTTTCTCCACGCCACGACTTACGCGCTTTCGTCCACGGTTTTGCCGGTGGTGCAGCGCGCCAAGGTGCCGGTCATCATTCTGAACCTCGCGCCGGCGGCGGCGATTGATTACGCCAAGTTCAACGCGCTGGGCGACCGCACGGCCATGACCGGCGACTGGCTGGCTTTTTGCGCGGCGTGTCCGGTGCCGGAAATCGCCAATGTTTTCAACCGCGCCCGCATTGATTTCCACCAGATTACCGGGATGCTGCACGACGATCCGGTTTGCTGGAACGAAGTGGATGCGTGGATTGAAGCCGCCCGCGTGGCGCACACGATGTTTCATAATCGCCTCGGTTTGATGGGACATTATTACGGCGGGATGCTGGATATCGCTTCGGACACGACGCTGCAATGCGCCACGTTCGGCGGGCATATCGAAATCATGGAGGTGGACGAACTCGCCGCGCTGCGTCGCGACGTTTCGGCGAAACAAATCAAGGAGCGCGTCGCGCAATTCCAAAAAGTTTTCGCCGTGCAAAAGGATTGTTCGCAATTTGAACTGGAACGCGCCGCAAAAACTTCCGTGGCACTCGACCGTTTGGTGAAGGAACACGACCTCGGCTCGCTCGCGTATTTTTACAGTGGCACCGGCAACGCGGAAAACGAGGACGCCATCAGCTCCATCATTCTTGGAAACTCGCTGCTCACCGCACGCGGCATTCCCGTGGCCGGCGAATACGAGGTGAAGAATGTGCAGGCGATGAAGATTCTGGACACGTTCGGCGTCGGCGGCTCGTTCACGGAATACTACGCGATGGATTTCAACGATGATGTGGTGCTGATGGGCCATGACGGCCCCGGCCATATCAAGATTGCCCAGGGCAAAACGAAGGTGCGTCCGCTGAAAGTGTATCACGGCAAAGTCGGCCGCGGCCTGTCGGTGGAAATGTCCGTGCAGCATGGCCCGGTGACCTTGCTCTCCGTCGTGGAAACTGCCGATGGCAAACTGAAATTGCTGATGGCCGAGGGTGAATCCGTGCCCGGCCCGATCCTGGAAATCGGCAACACCAACAGCCGTTACCGGTTCAGCCTCGGCGCGCGGCAGTTTGTGAACGACTGGAACGCACACGGCCCGGCACACCATTGCGCGGTCGGCGTCGGCCACGTCGCGGAGAAAATCAGCAAGCTGGGCAAGCTACTGGGCATTGAGATCGTTCAGGTCTGTTGATTTTCGCCGGCGCGACCACTATTCCGCGTCTTGACACGACCCCGTTCACTGCTATTCTCCCACGCTCCGGTTTTTGCGCCGGAAACTATTTTTAAATTTTATGAAACGCCAGTATCAACCGTCGAAAATCCGCCGGAAACGCCAGCACGGGTTCCTCAACCGCAATTCCACCAAGAGCGGCAAGGCCACCCTCGCCAACCGCCGTCGCAATGGCCGCAAGCGCCTGACGCCGGTCTGATTTTGTGAACCCCGCGCCGCCGAAACGCCTGCGCCTGGGCCGTTCGTCGCGGCTCGCGCAAAACCGCGATTTCGCGCGCGTGCGCCAGCGCGGAGAACGTCTGGTGCTTGGCTGTCTCATCGCGAATTGGAACAAATTGCCCGATGGTGCCGCGCCCAAGCTCGGCGTGGTGACCAGCAAAAAAATCGGCGATG
Organism: uncultured Verrucomicrobia subdivision 3 bacterium; assembly: GCA_903861445.1. Classification (GTDB taxonomy): domain Bacteria; phylum Verrucomicrobiota; class Verrucomicrobiia; order Limisphaerales; family UBA11358; genus UBA11358. Next base: position 9,713 of record CAIOUK010000148.1, on the reverse strand, counting down.
CGCCCGCCCGCAGCCGCGCCCGGCGGTTGCTCCGCGAAAGTTTCCGGTTGCATCAGCATGAATTTGCGTCGCCGGTGGAACTCGTTTTAGTCGCGCGTAATTCGATTGCCCAAAAGGATTTTGCCGGAGTAGAAAAGGATTTTCTCGCCGCACTGCAACGCGCGAAGCTGCTCAAGAACTGATATCGTGAACCCGCTCCAGCACATCCTGATTTTCGCCATTCGTGTTTATCGGCTGACGCTTTCGCCGATGCAGATATTTTTGTTTGGAGCTGGTGCCGGTTGCCGGTTCACGCCGAGTTGTTCTGCTTATGCGATGGACGCGGTGCGCGAGCACGGCGCGGCGAAGGGAACAATTTTGGCGACGAAGCGGATTTGCCGCTGTCATCCGTGGTCGGAATGCGGCCACGATCCGGTGCCGGAAAAACAAGGAGTCAGGATTTAATTTCATGGATAAAACAGGAATCATCGTTGTTTCACTTTGCGTCGTTTTGCTTGGCTGGTGGTTTGTGGAGCAGAACAAAGCGGCCAAAGAACAGGCCGAATACGCGCGCACGCATCCCGTCATCGTCGCCACCAACACGCCAGTTGCGACGGCAACTTCGACAGCCAACGTGGTGGCTGCCACCACGCCGGTGTCGCCAGTGGTGTTTAATCCGAACGCACCGGAACAAACACTGGTGCTGACCAATGGCCGGGCGCGCTACACCTTCACCTCGCGCGGCGGCGGCTTGAAGCAGGTGGATCTGCTGGATTATCCGGAAACGATTTCCGCCCGCTGGAAAGGGCAGATCACCAACTCATCAAGCATCGCGGTGCTGAATGCCCGCGTGGAGATGCCGGTGCTCGCTGTGCTTGGCAGCAACAGTTTGGTCGGTGATGGCAATTTTGCCATAACCCAAACCGTGAACGGTGTGCGCGCGGAGAAAACATTGCCCAACGGTTTGCGCATTGTGAAAAATTTTCAGTTCAACTCCAATTTCCTCGTTAACGCCAGCGTGCGGCTGGAAAACAGTTCAAGTCAGCCACTGGCTTTACCGGCACAGGAAATCGTCGTCGGCACGGCGACCCCGATGGATGCGGATGACAGCAATTTCAGCACCTATGGCGGCGCGATGTGGGGCGATGGCACGACCTCGGCAAACGAGCCGCTGACGTCATTCAGCAGCGGTAGCAGTTGTAGCCATTCTGCGCCGAAGCCGCTACTGCTCGCGGGCAACGGCAATGTGCTTTGGGCGGCGGCGCACAACCAGTTTTTCGCGCTGGTGCTGATGACGAAGACCAACGAGCCGGCGCAGCAGATGCTGGCGCGCACGGTGACGCTGCCGCTGTTTCAAAATGTTGGTTTAACCAAGGACGTGGTCGCACCGCAGGGCATTCAGACTGCGTTGTTCTACGCGCCGACCACCGTGACAGCCAATTCCGCGCTGGAACGAAATTTTGTTTTGTTCGCCGGGCCGAAGGAATTTCGCGTGTTGTCCGGCGTCGCGGCGGAGTTTGGCAACCATGCGGACGAAGTGATGAATTTCGGCACGGGCTTCGGCAGTTTCTGGGGCATCGGCACATTTTTCGCGAAGCTGTTGTTGTCGGCGATGAATGGTGTGCATGACGTGATTGGCGTCGGTTACGGCTGGACGATTGTGCTGATTACGATTTTGATCAAGGTGCTGTTCTGGCCGCTGACGGCCAAGAGCACGCGTTCGATGAAGCGCATGCAGGCGCTCGCGCCGGAACTCGCCGCGTTGAAGGAAAAATATAAGGACGATGTGCAGAAGCTCACGTCGAAGCAGTGGGAACTTTACAAGCAGCACAAGGTGAATCCGATGAGCGGCTGTCTGCCGATGCTGGTGCAGATGCCGGTATTCATGGGGTTTTTCACGATGATTCGCAGCGCTATCGAATTGCGTGGCGCGCATTTCCTGTGGGCGGCAGATTTGTCCAAGCCGGACACGCTGTTTATGATTCCAGGGGTCACATTTATCCCGTTTTTAAGCACGCCGGACGGATTGCCGTTCAACCTGCTGCCGCTCTTGATGGGCGGGGCGATGCTGTGGCAGTCGCATCTCGCGCCGGCGTCGCCCGGCATGGATCCGGCGCAACAAAAAATGATGCGTTGGATGCCGGCGATGTTCATTCTGTTCCTTTACAATTATTCGTCCGGCCTCGCGCTTTACTGGACGGTGAACAACTTGCTCACCATTTTGCAAACGAAGCTGACCAAGAATATCGGTCCCGTGGTGGTGACCACCAGCGGTCCGGCGACGAATCCGGCATTGACTCCGACGAAAAGGAAAAAATAATTTTCTTATGCCCGCACAACCGAAAGCAATCGTTGAAAAAATCCTCGGCACGCTCGGCTTCGCCGCGACCGTGGAAGAACACAAATTGGGCGACGACCTGATGCTCGACGTGAAAACGGAAGAGTCCGGCCGCCTGATCGGCCGGCAGGGGCAGACGCTGGCCGATTTGCAATACATCACCAATCGCATTTTGTTCCAGCAGGATCAAAGCTGCCCGAAGGTGATGATTGACGTGGGCGGCTATCGCGGGCAGGCGCGCGAGGCGCTCATCCAAAAAGCCAAGGACGCCGCCGAAAAAGTCCGCCGCTGGGGCGACGCTGTGGAGTTGGAGCCGTTGAGCGCCTTCGACCGCCGCATCGTGCACCAGACACTCAAGGATGATCCGGACATCGAGACGCAAAGCGTGGAAGTGGACGGCACCGAGAAAAAGGTTTTGCTACTCCGCCCCAAGAAGCACTGAAATTTTGGTAGCAAAAAAGCGCGGACAAATTTTTGTCCGCGCTTTTGTTTTGGCAAAACTGGATTAATCCACAACTTTCAGCGTGAAGACCTTGGAGGACACGCTGTTCGGTTTCGGCGCGGTGCCGAAGCTGTTGTAAAGGTAGTCGAACTTGAAGCGATACTTCACCGTGTTCACGCCGGGCGGCACGGGCACCAGGCCTTCCCAGCGGTTTCGCACCAGCGGCACGGGACGCAGCGGCAGTGGCTGGCCGTCCACTAGCACGTAGGCATGAATGCTCTCCCAGCGGAGCGATTGCTGCTGGGAATCAAACGCAGCCTCGACCGGATACAGGTTGTTGGCGTTGCGCGGCTGCACATTGGGCGTCAGGCGGGTGAACGTGGCCGTCGCGCAACCCGCGAGCAGCAGCACCGGTAACAGCAACAGAAATCTCTTCAACATAATCAAGCTATCGTGGCAGAAAATATGATTACTTGTAAAGTTGGATTTCCAATCTTGAACGGTTGGTTGCTTTCGGTAATGCTCACCGGATGAATTCCCCAACTCCTTCCCGCCCGTTGGCGAGCAACTTTCGCTGGGGCATCTGCGGGCTGCTGTTCTGGGTCACGACGGCCAACTACATTGACCGTGGCGTCTTCGGCAACCTCGCGCCGGAGCTGCAAAAGGAAATCGGTTGGACCAACGGTCAATACTGGTATATGCAGGTAGCCTTCAACGCCGCCTACGCCGTGAGTCTGCTGGTCGTCGGGCGGCTGATTGACGTGGTCGGCCTGCGCTGGGGCTTTGCGCTGGCCTGCGGTTTCTGGGGACTCGCTTCCATGAGCCATGCTTTCGCCGGCACGGTCGCCGGGTTTTTTGTCTGCCGGATTCTGCTTGCGCTGGGCGAGGGCGGCAACTTTCCCGCCGCCATCAAGACCACCGCCGAATGGTTCCCCAAACGCGAACGCGCTTTCGCCACTGGTATTTTCAATTCCGGCTCCAACGTCGGCGGCCTGCTGGTGCCGCTGGCGCTCCCGCTCCTCGTGGCCTATTTGAATAATGTTTTTATCGGCGGACACAAAATCGGCTGGCGCGGCGCCTTTCTGCTCACCGGCATCTTTGATATTTTGTGGATCGCCGCCTGGCTGATGATTTACAAAAAACCGGCCGACCACCCGCGCGTTTCCACAACGGAACTCGCGCTCATCAACAGTGAACCGCCGGAAGCCGCCGTCAAAATCCCGTGGAGCCGCCTGTTTCAATTCCGCCAAGCCTGGAGCTTCGTCCTCGGAAAATTCATGACCGACTGTTTCTGGTGGTTTTATCTGTTTGGCGCACCGGTATTTTTTGCCGAGCGCTTTGGCACCGATTTGAAGGGGCGCATGGGTCCGCTGGCGACGATTTACGTTGTCGCTTCGCTGGGCAGCATCGGCGGCGGCTGGCTTTCCGGCCACTTCATGAAGCGCGGCTGGACCACCAACCGCGCGCGCAAAACCGCGATGTTTATTTTTGCCGCGTGCGTTTTCCCCGTGGCCTTTGCAACCGTGGCACCCAACATCTGGGTTTCCGCCGCCCTCATCGCGCTCGCCGGTGCGGCGCATCAAGCGTGGTCGGCCAACATCTTCAGCCTGGCGTCCGATATGTTCCCGCGTCGGGTCGTCGGCTCGGTCACCGGTCTCGGCGGCATGGCGGGGTCAGTCGGCGGCATTTTGCTGTTTCTCATCGTCGGCTATCTGAAGGACAACCACGTCAGCTACGTCCCCATTTTCATCGCCGCTGCCTTCAGCTATTTGCTCGCGCTGGCGGTCATCCATCTGCTCGCACCGAAATTGGAACCGGCGCAAGTGGACGCCGCCTGAACGGATCAAAATAACAACGCCCGTTGAAGCAATCCTTCAACGGGCGGAATTTTTCGTGTGGTTCGTGTATTTCGCGGTTAAAAATTCCGGCTCAAATGCTCATCGCATCAAAGCCGCCGTCCACCACGATTTCCGCGCCGGTGATGAAGCTGCCCGCATCCGAAGCCAGCAACAGCGTTGCGCCGACGAGTTCATGCGGTTCACCAAAGCGTTTCATCGGCGTCTTGCCCATGATGCTCGCCACGCGTTCGGGATTGAGCACCTTGCGGTTCTGCTCGGCCGGAAAAAAGCCGGGCACCAGAATGTTCACGCGCACGCCGCTCGTCGCCCACTCGCGCGCAAGATTTTTGGAAAGATTGTGCACCGCCGCCTTGGACGCCGAATAGGTGAACACGCGCGACAACGGCGTCAATCCCGACGCCGAGCCGAGATTGATAATGCTGCCGGATTTTTGTTCCACCAGATGTTTGCCGAACACCTGGCACGCCAGCACGACACCTTTGAGATTCACCGTGATGATTTTGTCGAATTCATCTTCGGGAATGTCGAAGAACGGCGTCGGTGAATTGATGCCCGCGCCGTTCACGAGAATATCCACGCGGCCAAATTTCTTCAGAACATCCGCGAGCAATTGCTGCAACGCCGACTTGGAAGTGGCATCGCAGGAAAAGAATTCCGCCTTGCCGCCGCCTTTTGCAATTTTGTCGAGCCGGTCTTTTGCCTTCGTCGCGTCGCGCCCGACGAGTGCCACGGTGGCGCCGGCGATGGCCAAGCCTTCGGCCATCTCGCCACACAACACGCCCGTGCCGCCGATGACAACCGCCACTTTGCCTTTGAGGGAGAACAGTTCTGCTGGTGTTTTCATAAATTGATTTTGATTCACCGCTGCACGCGCGCGCTGCCGCCGGTCATGGTTTTCTCCACTTCCTTGCGCGTGGCCATGCTCGTGTCGCCGGGCGTCGTCGAGGCCAGCGCGCCGTGCGCCGCGCCATAATCCACGGCCTTCTGCGCATCATTGAATTCGAGAAAGCCAAATTGCAGCCCACTGGCAAAACTGTCGCCGCCACCAACGCGATCCAGAATTTCTAGTTCGGGATATTTGCGGCTCTCGAAAAACTTCCCGTCGTGCCAGAGAATCGCGCTCCAGTCATTCTTCGTCGCGGTGATGACGCGGCGCAACGTCGTCGCGGCCACCTTGAAATTCGGATACGCCTTTACCGCAGTTTCGATCATCGCCTTGAACGCGTCCGTCTCAATCTTGCTTAAATTGTGGTCGGCACCTTTCACTTCAAACCCGAGCGACGCGGTGAAATCCTCCTCATTGCCAATCATCACATCTACATACTTGGCAATCTCGCGGTTCACCTCCTGCGCCTTCTTCAGGCCGCCGATGGATTTCCAAAGCGACGGACGATAATTCAAATCGTAGCTGACGACGCCGCCGTGTTTCTTCGCCGCCTTCACGGCCTCAATGGTCAATTCCGCCGTTGTCGCGGAGAGAGCTGCGAAGATGCCACCGGTGTGCAGCCAGCGCGTGCCGATTTTTCCGAAAATATAGTCCCAATCAAAATCGCCGGGCTTGAGTTGCGCCGCGGCGGAATTGCCGCGATCCGACACGCCCACCGCGCCGCGAACGCCAAAGCCGCGCTCCGTGAAATTCAGGCCGTTGCGGATAGTGCGGCCGATGCCGTCGTCCACGCGCCACTGGATGAAGTCTGTGGCCACGCCACCCTGCATGATGAAGTCTTCGATGAGATGCCCGACTTCATTGTCTACGAACGCGGTGCAGACGGCGGTTTTGTAGCCGAAACATTTGCGCAGGCCGCGCGAGGTGTTGTATTCACCGCCGCCCTCCCACGCCTGAAACCGTCGCGCCGTGCGGATACGCCCTTCGCCGGGGTCGAGGCGGAGCATGACTTCGCCAAGGGAAATCTGGTCGTATTTGCACTGCGATTTGTCGCGAAGCTGAATGGCCATATCGTGTTTTTGATTCTAGCGAAGAAGCGTGAATGAACTCAAATACAATCCCCGGTTGACGCCGGCGCGTTTGTGAACCTGACCGCCGTGCAAAAACTCGTGCAGAAACATTTCGGCGCGGCGTGATTTTCCGCCGGACGGTTACAATTTTCTCAACGCCTGTGCGGAAATCAGTTGCGCGGTGATGCCGGAACGACCGCGCAGATTTTTGCGAATATCTTTGTCCTCGTAAGCCGCGTGAAGAATCAAATTGCAGGGCACGATGATCAATTGTAATTCCCTGCCGGCTTCGGGCGTGAACCAAACATCGTTTTCTGAAACCCTGCGCCAGAGGTGCGTGTCCTTTTCCCGATGAAGCAAACGCCATTCGCGTTCGCGGAGAAAGCGGATGGGTTGATCTTCACGAAATTCCTTCATGCTGATCTTCTCGTTGACCGCTGGCTTCGGCTTGGCTTCTTTTGCTCCGGCTTTTGTTTTTGCAGCAGGCTCGCTTTTTTCCTGTTCGGCCTCGTCAGCTTGTTGGCGTGACAAAGCGGTGCATTTGATGAAGCGCGCCAGCGTTTCCAATTCCTGCCGGACTTTTTTGTTTTCGGATTTGAGCAGGGCTTTGCGAAGAATACCGATTGCTGAAAGCACCGGGTCTTTGCCGCCACCGGCATAAATCACCGGACGACCACCGGAGTTGAAAATAAACCGTTTGGAAAAGCCAAAACCAAGACGGCCATACATACGCCAATGTTCTTCCGGGTCGCCCGCCGCCTGTTCGGTGAAAAACAAACATGGCTTTGGATTGATGATTGGCGGAATTTTCCCGACGGCATCCGCTTCGCTGTAAGGGGAAACTTTCAGGCCGATTTTTGGATTCAGCGCGTCACGCAGACGATTGAGATAAACCTTCACTTGGTCATCTGTCAGCTTGGGCTTGACTGTCAATTTCTCACGACGCGGGGCTGGCAGTTTTGCCAACTCGGGCTTTTCAATATCGTAGCCCATCCAGCGGAATAGCATCGAGTCGTGAATCGTCATGATTTGGTCGTGTAAGAATCGTAAAAATCTGTTTCGTAGTCGCAGAAAACACACCTGCTTGTTGCTACCGTGGTATGCTTTTTAACTTTTACGTCTTGAAGATAAGTGATCATTTCTTCTGGCCTGCCTAATTGCTGACCAATAAATGCGTTTCGCAATTCTTTTTCTGTAGCATCTGTGCTGCTGACGACAGAACTCGATCCTGTATCCCGTAATGCTCCCCATTTGCCACAATTCGGGCACTTTCGTTTTTCTACGTCGAAAAACAAAAAGAGAAGAAACAATCCAGTGATAACTGAAAAACCGCAGCCAGCCAAAATGACAGCCCCCACGCTCATTTGTCCGTATTTTTGATCATCGAATAGATTGCAATCGAGCATGATTGCTAAAAAACATGTAAGCCAAGGGCCAAATGTTAATATCGCGAGAAACCATAGTGCAACGACGCCACGGCTAATCCCAAATCTTTTTGCGCTGTGCTCACCAGTTGGTGATTTCAATATTCTGGAACGTCGTTTGGTGTCTCTAAATCTCCGTATCGGGTCATCTTCCTGAAAACCTGGCTTTACCGACTGTGTTGATAAAGCACTCAAATTTAGACCAACATCTTTGCGCAATTTTTTTCTCGGCGTGCTATTAATGCAAAGTATATCCGCCCCGCAACTTGGACAAGGCACTTTGCGAGATTCCCCTGGATAGAGGCGGCTGGCGTCAAATTCAACATTGACGCCACAATTTTCGCATTTGATTTTGGACAGCTTCCCCATAACGAGATTTGGTTTTAGTTGTTCGCCGCCAGTTTAGTTTTCTCAATCCGATTTTCTGCGTTCTCGGCACATTCGATCGTCAGCCGGTGCAAATCCACCAGTCGTTCGCGGGTCAGCTTGCCGCCGGTATAGCCGCCGGCCAGCGCATAGGCAATCGGAATTCCCCGCTCGCCGCACCATTGAAAAATCATTTCCTCGCGTAGCGTAATGATGAATTCATCCATGCCGGCGAGTCTGCCAATTTTGCAGTCCTGATGGATGTCCATGCCAGCGTTGTAAAGGCACAGGGCGAACAGCGGCCATTCGGCCTCGGCTTGTTGCAGGCAGCGCCAGACGGTTTTCAGGTAGTGCCGGGCGTCGGTCACGGTTTCCTTGAGGCAACGTTCGCCGGGCGGGTAATCGTCGTAAGGCATCACGCTCACGTCCACCTGCCAGAGCTGGGGATGATTTTGAATCAGCGAATGTGTGCCGCCGCCGCAATGCGCATCCAAATCCACAATCAAAATATGATCGCGGTCGCCTTCGGCCAAAGCATGACCGGCGATGGCCAGACCGTTGAGCGTGCAAAAGCCGTCGCCCCGGTCGCGCTTGGCATGATGGAATCCGCTGGCGAGACAACCGGCCACGCCATCGCGCTGCGCGGCCTGTCCCGCCGCCAACATTCCGCCGCATGCGCTCAACGCCATCGGCAGCACGCCCGCGTCCCAATTTATTTTGGAGGAACTGGCGAGTTCGGCGGGTTGGCCGGTTTGCAATGCGCGCAGATAATTTTCCGAGTGAACGCGCCGGGCGGCGGCGAGCGTGGCGGATTTTGGCGGACACAAACGGACGCCGGGAATCGGGTCTTTGTCCAGCGAGGCGGCAATCCACGCGGCCTTGCGGGTGGTGTCGAAAGCATCTCGCGACAAAAGAAATTTGTCGCTGAAATAAACTGCGTGGTCAGCCATTACCGCGAAGGTTACCAAAGTCGAGCCTAAACTGTCAAATTGACCACCGGCGGAGAACTAAGTTTCAAATCGGCTGCGGCAAGCCCAAAGGCCGAGTGCCGGATTGGAGATGTAGAAAATCTTTTCGCCGTCAGGCAGCGTGTTCCATCCGTCCTTCAGCCGCTTCGGATCGTAACGCTGCGTCATCGTTTTTAGGTCGGCGTATTTAAAACCCACGCCTTCGATTTCTTTTTGCGTCAGATGACCCGGGCAATAGGTGATACCAAAACGGCCTTCGCTGGAGCCGTGAATCAGATGCGCCGCCGCGCTCAAGTTGTTTTGTAATTCCGGATTAGCCTTGGCTGCCGCTAACGTGGCGGGCGTGCCGCGGTAACCGTATTTGCGGATGAGCCGGTCGAT
>CAIOUK010000147.1 GCA_903861445.1 uncultured Verrucomicrobia subdivision 3 bacterium | reverse complement strand
TTCCCTTCGCTCAAAGGCGACAGCTCCCTCGGCTACCTTCTGTTCAGCTCCTACGAGGATCAGCTCGTCGCACTGGATCAGACCCGGAATCTCCTGCTCATCGTCAGTCTCACCGCCATCTTATTTGGCTCGGTGGTGGTCTGGTATTTTGTCCAACGCGCCACTGCGCCGCTACTTGAACTGCGCGACAACGCCGAAGCTGTCGGGCGCGGGGATTTTTCCCGGCGCGTCAATGTCCGCAGCCGCGACGAATGCGGCGAGCTGGCCGTCGCCTTCAACCGCATGACCGAAAACGTCCAGTCGGCGCAGACGCAGTTGCAGCAGACCGTCACCACGCTCAAGACCACGCAGGCGCAACTGATCCAGAGCGAGAAGCTTTCCGCCGTCGGCGAATTCGTGGCGGGCGTGGCGCATGAATTGAACAACCCGCTGGCGGCGGTGATGGGTTTTTCCGAACTGCTCAAGGGCGCGAACGTGGATGAAAAACAGCGCCGCCATCTCGACCTTATTTTCAAATCGTCGCAGCGCTGCCAGAAGATTGTGCAATCGCTATTGAGTTTCGCGCGCCGGCATCAGCCGGAACGCAAGCCGGTTTCGGTGAACAAACTCATCGAGGACGTTTTGGAAATCGTCGCCTACCAGCTCCGCAGCAGCAATGTCGAGGTGGTCTGCCGGTTCGCGGCGGATTTGCCGCTGGTGCTGGCCGACGGTCATCAGGTGCAGCAGGTGATGCTCAATCTCATCAACAACGCGCGGCAGGCCATCGAGGCGCATCGGGCTGACGGACACATCACCATCACCACGGAACGCGCCGGGCAGTTCATCCGCATCCAGATTCAGGATGACGGCCCCGGCATTTCGGCGGAAAACTTGAAACGAATTTTCGATCCGTTCTTCACCACCAAGGAAGTGGGCAAGGGAACCGGCCTGGGCTTGAGCCTGTGCTACGGCCTCATCAAGGAACACGGCGGCAACATCAGCGCCACCAGCCAGCCCGGCCACGGCGCGACGTTTACCATCGAGCTACCCGTCACCGACGGCGGTGCTGTGACCGTCGGCGCGGCGGCGGCGGACAACTTGCCCAATCCACGGGAGGGCGTCGGCAAAAAAATTCTGCTTGTGGACGACGAAGAAATATTGCTGGAGATGATTCGCGATGAATTGCAAAGGCACGGTTACGAGGTCATCACCGCCCGTAGCGGCGAGGCGGCGCTTGAGGAACTTGCCCGGCAGCCGGTGGATGTCATCTGTTGCGACATCAAGATGCCGGGGCTGAACGGACGGCAGGTTTATGAACGGTTGCGCACCCGCCACCCGGAATTTTCCCGCCGCATCATCTTCATGACGGGCGATGTCATCAATGAATCGCTCCAGCTTTTTCTCGAACAGGAAAACTTGGCCTGCCTCAACAAGCCTTTCGCGCTACGCGAACTCCGCACGGCGGTGCGCGACCTTCTGGCTGTGCCGGGCAAGTAAAAAAATTGATGACAGCGCCCCGCAAAAAAAATCTGTCGAAACCGTTTCGCTTGGGTTAGCGTC
>CAIOUK010000146.1 GCA_903861445.1 uncultured Verrucomicrobia subdivision 3 bacterium | reverse complement strand
GGCGGAGATTTCCTTGATGAGGCCGAAGGAAACGATGTCGCGGGAATAGCCGGGATATTTCACGGCGGTCAGCGCGTGTTTGATGTCGTCGTGCGAAAGCATGGCGGACAAAATGCCATTCCAACGGGGGAACGCAAAATCTATTTGATGCCGTCGCCTTTTCGCCACGCTTTTGGTTTGCACAAAGGTCGCGGAAGTGGGAGATTGTCTGCCTATTTATAATTAGAATCATTCTAAACATGACGTCAAACGCAAATAACGGAACGGAATCGCTGGTCGCCGCTTTTTCCAAAGTGCCATCCGGGACGCAGCCGAAGTGGCTGGCGCCGGTGCGCCTGGCCGGCATCACCAGCTTCGCGGCGCAGGGGTTTCCCAAGCTGACCGATGAGGACTGGCGTTTCACCAACGTCGCGCCGATTGCGAAGTTGAATTTCCAACTCGCCAGCCAAGTCGCCGTCAATGGCGCCGAATCCAAAGTGCTGACGGAATCCGTCTTCGCCCAGTTGCCCGGACAACGGCTCGTTTTCGTGAACGGATTTTTCTCCGCCAAGCTTTCCAGCCTCCAGCCCGTTGCCGGCGGCGTGCGCATTGAAAGTCTGGCCGCCGCGCTGGCGAAGGATTCCGGCCTCATCGAAAAACACCTCGGCAAATACGCGCACACGGCCAACAATGCGTTTGCCGCGCTGAACCAGGCATTGTTCGCCGACGGCGCGTTCATCTTCGTGCCGAAAGGCATCACCGTCGCTGAGCCGGTGCAGTTGATTTATATTTCATCCGCCAAACAAAGCGGCGAAACCATCTTGCCGCGCAATCTGGTCATCGCCGAGGCGAACAGCAAGGTGACCGTCGTGGAAAGTTATTTGAGCACCGGCAACGCGGCGTATTTCACCAACGCCGTGACGGAAATCGTTGCCGGCGACAGCGCGTTCGTGGAGCACGTCAAGGTGCAGGATGAAGCGGTGAGTGCGTATCATATCGCGACCATCGCCGGTGAATTTGGCCGGACGAGCAACGTGAATGTCCATTCATTCGCGCTCGGTGCAAAGATTTCCCGCAATAATATCCGCACGAAGCTGGCGGGCGAAGGTTTGGAGTGCGTTTTGAACGGGCTCTACCTGACCAAAGATGAACAACTCGCCGACCATCACATGATCGTCGAGCACGCACAGCCGCATTGCGCGAGTCACGAGTATTTCAACGGCATTTTGGACGATAAATCCAAAGGCGTTTTCCACGGACGAATTTATGTTCATCCGGTCGCCCAGAAAACCGACGCGAAGCAGACGAATAAAAATCTGCTGCTCTCCGACGACGCGACGGCAGACACCAAGCCGCAGCTTGAAATTTACGCCGACGATGTGAAATGCACGCACGGAGCGACCATCGGCCAGTTGAATCACGAGAGCATTTTTTACCTACGCTCACGTGGGATGTCGCTGGATACGGCCAAGCAGATGTTGATCCACGCCTTTGCCGGCGAGATCATCGAACGGATCAAATGCGAACCGGCACGCGCGGTGATTGACAAGCTGGTGTGGGATCGGCTGGAAGCCAATCCGCATCTGCTGGGGAAATAATTTTGCCACAGAGTCACAGAGCCGGAGAGAAAAGCCGGAAAAATAAATTTTAAACTCTGTGCCTCGGTGTCTCGGTGGCCAAATAATATGTTCGACGATATCAACGACCTTTATCAGCAGGTCATTTTGGATCACTGCAAGCAGCCGCGCAATTTCCACGAGCTGCCGCAGTGCTCCTGCTCGGCGCAGGGCTTCAACCCGCTGTGCGGCGACAATCTAAAATTATTCCTCACGCTGGAAGGCGACGTGATCAAGGACGCCGGCTTCACCGGTTCGGGCTGCTGCATTTCCAAAGCGTCGGCGTCGTTGCTCACCGAAAACGTCAAAGGCAAAACCAAGGCTGAAGCGGAGCAGATGTTCGAGCGCGTGCGCGACTTGGTGACCACCGGAAAAACTACTGGCGATGTCGGCAAACTGGCGGTGTTCGCGGGCGTTTACAAATATCCGGCGCGAGTGAAGTGCGCGATTCTCGCGTGGCACGCGCTGGTCGGCGCGCTCAAAGGCGAGGCCGCCCCGGTCAGCACCGAGAACGAGCAGACGTGATTTGATTTTATCCCGGCGAACAGCGATGATGTTTTGATTATGAGTTCCGAAGCAAAAATTTTGACCCGCGACGTCGAGGCGTCGGTGGTTCCGATTGGCACGAAGGTCACGTTGCAAAAAGGCGAGACTGCGCACATCACGCAGTCGCTCGGCGGCACCTATACCGTCGTGGTCAACGGCAACATGTTCCGCATCGAGTCCAAGGACGCCGATGCGCTCGGCTTGGAAGTGGTGGCAACAACCGCTGTCGCCGCTGCGACCGGCCCGCTGACGCTGGAAGAGCTGGAGAAAAAAGTTTGGGAGCAACTCAAGACCTGCTACGACCCGGAAATCCCGGTGAACATCGTGGATCTCGGTTTGATTTATGACTGTCACCTGACGCCCATCGGCGAAAGCAACTTTAAGGCGGACGTAAAAATGACTTTGACCGCGCCCGGTTGCGGCATGGGGCCCGTGCTCGCGCAGGACGTGCAGAACAAGCTGGTCTCGCTCGAACCGATTGACGAGGCCAACGTCGAACTCGTCTGGGATCCGCCGTGGAACCAGGGCATGATGACCGAGGCTGCCAAATTACAACTGGGACTGCTGTAAGCCATGAGCCTCTCGCCTGATTGGGCCAAGCTGCGCGCCGACTTTCCAATCCTGAACCAACAGGTTCACGGCAAGCCGCTCGTTTATTTCGACAACGCCGCCACTTCGCAGAAACCGCGCAAGGTAATCGAAGCGCTCGTGCATTACTATGAGCGTGACAACGCCAATGTCCATCGCGGCATTCACGAACTGAGCAATCGCGCCACCAACGCGTTCGAGGCCGCGCGCACGCGCACCGCGAAATTTCTCAATGCCCGGAGCGGCGATGAAATCATCTGGACGCGCGGCACCACGGAAGCCATCAATCTCGTCGCCGCCACTTGGGGCGCAAAGCATCTCAAGGCGGGCGATGTTATTTTGCTTACCGAAGTTGAGCATCACAGCAACCTCGTGCCGTGGCAAATGCTCGCGCAAAAAACCGGCGCGAAGATTGCCTATATTCCCGTGACCGGCGACGAAGGCGTTTTGGATTTGTCCAAGCTCGATTCGCTGCTCACTTCGCAGGTGAAACTGCTTTCGATGGTGCACATCTCGAACTCGATGGGCAGCATCAATCCCGTCGCGGAATTATGCGCGCGGGCAAAAAAACTCGGCATCGTGACGCTCGTGGACGGCGCGCAAAGCGCCGGGCATCTGCCGGTGGACGTGCAGGCCATCGGCTGCGATTTCTTTGCGTTCAGCGGCCACAAGATTTGCGGGCCGACCGGCATCGGCGCGCTTTACGGCCGCACCGAAATTCTCGAAACGATGCCGCCGTATCAGGGCGGCGGCGAAATGATTTTAACCGTCGGCTACGACAAAACGGAATTCAAGCACGCGCCGCACCGGTTCGAGGCGGGCACGCCGGACATTTCTGGGCCGATTGGTTTACACGCGGCGATGGATTATCTCGACGCCATCGGCCGCGAGAACATCTGGAAACACGACCAGGAACTCGCGCACTACGCTTACGACCGGCTCGCCGGACTTAAAAACATCCGACTCTTCGGACCGAAACAAAACCGCGCCGGCCTCGTCAGTTTTCTGCTCAAGGATGTCCACGCGCACGATGTCGTGACACTGGCGGATCAGGCGGGCGTGGCGTTGCGCGGCGGGCATCATTGCACCCAACCGCTCATGCACAAGCTCGGTGTGGAATCCACCGCGCGCGCGAGTTTTTATTTTTACAACACCCGGGCTGAAGTGGATGTTTTCGTGGAAGTCATCAAAGAAATTCAGAAGTTTTTTTCCGCGTAAAAACGACCGGTGATGAGTGGCACCGGAAATGAATTGCTCCGAAGTTCCGCAGTAAATAAGTTAGGCGAAACCATTTTTCATGAGCCAAAAAATTTTTATCGGCACGGACAGCGGTGCCACCACCACCAAAATCGCCGCCGTCTGGGAAAACGGCGAGGCCGTCACCACCAAGCTGCTCCAGCGTCCGACCAACGCAGCAG
>CAIOUK010000145.1 GCA_903861445.1 uncultured Verrucomicrobia subdivision 3 bacterium | reverse complement strand
CATTGATGCGCGCGGAGGGCGGCGGTGTTGTCCGCGAGGCGGCGATCCAGCCCCAGCAGCAGCGCAAAGACGAGTTCCGCGACGGCGACGGAATTTTTGCCGGGACAGTTGGTCACAAAGATGCCGAGCGCGCTGGCGGTCTTCACGTCAATCGTATTCACGCCCGCGCCGGCACGCAGCACCAGTGCGAGCTGGTCGGCCGCCTTGAGGGTGTCGGCCTTGACCTCCTTGCTGCGGACGATGAGCACCTTATGGCCTGGGATGAGCTTGGCCAGATCGTCGGCTTTAACGGCGGGTTGATAATTGACCTCGCAGCCAAGCTGCTTGAAGCGTTCGAGGTGCGCTTCGGGGTATTTGTCGGCGATAAGAATTTTCATCGGCATGAATTGTCGTCCGGCAGGCTATCGTTTTGGCGGAAACGTGTCCAGAGTCGACGAAACATATAGCGTTGGCTAATCCACTTTATAATAGATTCCACGGCAAACTCATTGGCAGACGCGCCTTGTCGCTTTGTCAATTCAATCCGCCCTTAAACGCCGGTCAACCGCTGGTAGACGGCCAGATAATCATGCACGGTGCGTTCCCAGGAAAAGTCGGCCCGCATCGCGTTGCGCCGGCAATTGGCGAGTAATTTCGGCTGACCATACAACACCAGCGCCTTGCGAATAGACTTCGCCAGCGCGCGGGCGGTGTAGTCGGAAAATTTAATGCCCGTGGCCAGCTTGGGATTTTGCGTCCAATCCACCACGCTGTCGTCCAAACCGCCGGTGGCGCGCACGATGGGAATCGTGCCGTAGCGCAGGCTATACATCTGGTTCAGGCCGCACGGTTCAAACCGCGACGGCATCAGAAAAAAATCACACGCGGCCTCGATGCGATGCGCCAATGTTTCATCATAGCCAAACCGCACGGCAATCTTGCCGGGAAACTGCCGCGCCAGTTCGCGGTAGCCGCGCTCAAATTCCGGAGACCCGCTGCCAAGCAGCACAAACTGCATTTTGGTGTTCAACATTTCCGACAGCGCGCCGAGCTGGATGTCCACACCCTTCTGTTCGGCGAGCCGGGAAATCGTGCCGAACAGCGGAACGGATTCATCGGCGGGCAAACCAAGCATTTTTTGCAATTTCAACTTGTTGATTTCTTTGCCGGTCAAACGGCCAACCGAATACGGTTTGAATAAGTGCGGGTTTTTGGTCGTGTTCCATTCGCCGTAATCCACGCCGTTTAAAATGCCGACCAACTGTTTTTGCCGGCGGCGCAGCAAGCCGTCCAAACCGCAGCCGTATTCTTCCGTGGTAATTTCGCGCGCGTAACGCGGGCTGACGGTGGTGATGAAATCCGCAAAGGCGATGCCGGCTTTGAGGCAGTTCAGCAGGCCGAAAAATTCCGCGCCTTCCGTGTGAAAAAAATCTTCGGGTAAATTGGTCAGCGCATAGGCCGCCGCCGGAAAGACGCCCTGATAAGCGAGGTTGTGAATGGTCAGGCAACTGGGCGGCGGATTCTGCCAGCCCGCATTTTTTTGCTGTAAAATCAGAGCGGGAATTAGACCCGCCTGCCAGTCGTGGCCGTGAATTACGTCCGGCCGCCACGGCAGATAGCGCGCCAGATGCACGACGCATTTGGAAAAAAATATGTAGCGCTCGGCGTTGTCCGCGTAGCTAAAATGATTTTCCTGATAAATCCCGGCGCGGTCAAAATAGCCGGGGTGATCAATGAAATAAATTTTTAGCCCGCGCGCCACGTCCAGCTCCCACAATTCCGCCGACACCCAAGATGCGCCCAGCGGCAAATCGAAATGCCAGTCCACCTTGCGCATCGCCGGAAATTTCTCGCGGATGCCGCGATACAGCGGCGTGACCACCCGCGCCTCATGGCCTTCGTTCGCCAACGCCCGCGCCAGCGCGGCGACCATGTCCGCGAGTCCGCCCGTTTTAGAGAACGGGAAGAGTTCGCTGCTGGCGAGCAGAATGTTCATTTGAAAGTTTAGGCGGCAATGCGGTCAGTTTTCAAATATGGCTGGAGTGCCTCGGGGATTTTCACACTGCCGTCCACTTGCTGATGCGTTTCGATCAACGCCACGAACAACC
The DNA here is from genome assembly GCA_903861445.1 of uncultured Verrucomicrobia subdivision 3 bacterium. Classification (GTDB taxonomy): domain Bacteria; phylum Verrucomicrobiota; class Verrucomicrobiia; order Limisphaerales; family UBA11358; genus UBA11358. The sequence goes on along the minus strand of CAIOUK010000145.1, from coordinate 4,439 downwards.
GCGCCAACGCCGTCCCGCTGCCATTGAGAATGTGCGGAAATTTATTTTCACCGGTCTCGGCTTTGAAACGCATATTCATCCGGCGCGACTGAAAATCCTCGCAGTTCGAGCAGCTGGAAACTTCGAGATAACTCCCCTGCCCCGGCGCCCACACTTCGATGTCGTAAGTCTTCGCGCTGCCAAAACCCATGTCGCCCGTGCAAAGCAGGATGACGCGGTAATGCAAGCCGAGCAGTTGTAAAACCTTCTCCGCATTGGCGACCATCTTTTCCAGTTCGTCATAGCCGGTTTCCGGCTTCACGATTTTAATCAATTCCACCTTATCGAACTGATGGACACGAATCATGCCGCGCGTGCCGACGCCCGCCGCGCCGGCCTCGCCGCGAAAGCACGGCGTGTAAGCGCAGTATTTCACCGGCAACTGTTTCTCCGCCAGAATTTCCTCGCGATGGATGTTCGCCACCGGCGTTTCCGCCGTGGGAATCAAATACAATTTCCCCAGTTCGTCCGCGCGGCCGCCCTCGGCCACGCCGTAGTATTGGTCTTTGAACTTCGGAAACTGGCCGACGCCGACCATGCACTGTTCGCCGACCATAAACGGCGGCGAGACTTCCGTGTAGCCGTGTTCGGTGATATGCAAATCGAGCAGGAACGAAATCAACGCCCGCTCCAGCCGCGCGCCCCAGTTCGTGTAGAGCAAAAAGCCGCTGCCGGAAAGTTTCGCCGCACGGGCAAAATCCACCAGCTTCAGCGACTCACACAACTCGACGTGCGACTTGAGTTTGAAATCATAATTCAGCTTCGCGCCGTGAACACGCACTTCGGGATTGTCTTCCGCCGATTTGCCGACGACGACTGATTCATGCGGCAGATTCGGAAGTTGCAGCATCAGCGCATCACGCGCCGTCTCGCTTTCCGCCACCACTTTTTCCAGCGCGGCAATTTTTTCACCCAAATCTTTGGTCTCGGCTTTTTTGGCTTCAGCCTCGGCGAGTTTTTTCTGCCCCATCAGCGCACCGATTTCCTTACTCACGCGGTTGCGTTGGGATTTAAGCGCCTCCACTTCGGCCAATGATTTGCGACGCTGTTCGTCCAGCTTTAACAATTCGTCGATCTTTGTTTCATCGCCAGCACCACGCGTCGCGAGCCGGGCGCGGACAAAATCGGGAGTTTCTCGGATTAATTTGATGTCGAGCACGCAGGGATTATAGAAACCGCCACCGCCCCCGCAAGATTAAGCCGGTTGTTGCACACGGTTTCTTTGAGCGGCACTTTAGTTAATGGCTCTAATAGCGACTTGACCAACATACAAGGTGAAGTAAAGTTTGGCGACTAGGGCGATTTTTAGATGGGAAACTTTAAGTTTAAAACGCAGGCGTTCACTCTGGTAGAGATCATGGTGGTGATCGGCATCATCGCGTTGCTCGCGGGCATGGTCTTCCCCTACTACGTCAAACCGCGCGCCACGGCACAGGCGAACGCGTGCATCAACAACCTCGTGAAAATCGAGGATGCCGCCTCCCAGTTCGCGCTGGAACACGGCCAGAAAACGGGCGACCCCATCAATTATCCCGGCGATCTGACGCCTTATTTGAAACTGAACAACACTGGCCAAATCCCAGCCTGTCCGACGCAAGGCACTTACTCCGTCGGCTACGTTGGCAGCCGAATCGAAGCCGTTTGTAGTTTGGGTTCCACCGTCACTCCGGCTCATATTGTTCCGTAAATAGCTCCCTAAAATCCGAGCGACTCCATCCAGATAAAAACTTCGCGTGAAATTGCCGGAAAAATTAAACCGCCTTTTCCGCATTCCGCCAGTGCTGACGCGAAAGCGAATGCTGCTCGCACTGGGGATTGCGATAGCGGCGGACGGTTTGCAATTACTGCTCGGCCCGCTTGGCTGGGCGCTTCCTGACCAAGTGATTGATTTGGTAACAATGATTCTGATGATGAAAATTTTGGGGTTTCACATTCTTTTATTGCCGACGTTTGCCATTGAATTGGTGCCGGTCGTCGAAGACCTGCCGACATGGACTGCGTGCGTCGCCGCCGTCATCGCCCTGCGCAAACGCGGGCAACGCACGGTTTCGACTGTGAATTCTGATTGAAAATTCCGTTCGTAACCGCCACATTCTTTCCATGACGAAATCTGTTTTCACCGGTCCGGTTTATGTGGTGCGCGACAATATTGACACCGACCAGATCATCTCCGCCCAATTTCTTAACCTCGTGCCGACCATCGCCGAAGAATACGAGAAGCTCGGCAGCTACGCGCTTGATGGCTTACCCGCGTCGCTCTACCCCAACCGTTATGTTAAAACCGGCCAACTCGACAGCGAATATCCCATCGTCGTCGCCGGCAAAAATTTCGGCTGCGGCAGTTCCCGCGAACACGCGCCCATCGCCCTCGGTTCGGCTAATTGTGAAATCATCCTCGCGGAAAGCTTTGCGCGCATTTTCTTTCGCAATTGTGTCGCCACCGGCGAACTGTATCCGTGCGAATGTGCTGACCGCCTGTGTGACATCCTGAAAACCGGCGACGTCGTGACCGTGGATCTCGACGCGGCCACCGTAACGGTGAAAGCTACTGGCAAAATCTACCAATTCAAACCACTCGGCGACGTGCGCCCCGTGGTGGATGCGGGCGGGCTGTTCAATTTTGCCCGTCAAAGTGGCATGATTGCGAGATAAGTGGTGCGCGCGAGAGGACTTGAACCTCTAATCCTTGCGGAACCAGATCCTAAGTCTGGCGTGTCTGCCATTCCACCACGCGCGCAATGTTAAACCTCTCGATGACAGTTACAGTCATCTTTGGACTTAGGGGAAACCATAACAGCCATCAGATGAATTCGTTGATCAGATTTTCGAGGAATTCCTGGCGGCCGCTGTTGCTCGCATCCGCCTCGCCTTTCTTGAGCATGTAAGCTTCGAGGTCTTTGAAGTTGGCCTTGCCCGCCTCGATCTTCGCGCCAATGCCGGTGTCCCACGAGGCGTAACGATTTTTGACGAACTCAGCCAACCGACCGTCCTTGCGGATCGCAGCGGCGATTTTGAGGCCGCGCGCAAACGCGTCCATCCCGCCAATGTGCGCGTAGAACAGGTCAATCGGCTCAAAGCTCTCGCGGCGAACCTTCGCGTCGAAGTTGACGCCGCCAGTCTTGAAGCCGCCGTATTTCAGCACGCTCAACATCGTGTAAGTCGTCAGATAAATATTCGTTGGGAACTGGTCCGTGTCCCAGCCCAGCAATTCGTCACCAGTGTTCGCGTCAATGGAACCAAGCGCGCCGGCGGCACCGGCGACTTCCAGTTCATGCTGCATCGTGTGGCCCGCAAGCGTCGCGTGATTGGTCTCGATGTTCAATTTGAAATGCGGCAGCAAATCAAATTCGCGCAGAAAATTCAGGCACGCCGCCGCATCGGAATCGTATTGATGCTTCGTCGGTTCTTTCGGCTTCGGCTCGATGTAAAATTGTCCTTTGAAGCCAATCGCCTTCTTGTGCGCCACGGCGAGGTGAAGAAACTTCGCCAGATGTTCCTGCTCACGTTTCATGTCGGTGTTGAGCAGCGTCATGTAGCCTTCGCGACCGCCCCAGAACGTGTAGCCTTCGCCACCGAGTTCGTGCGTCACTTCCATCGCCTTCTTCACTTGGCAGGCGGCAAACGCAAACACATCGGCGTTGCAGCTCGTGCTCGCGCCGTGGACAAAGCGCGGATGCGAGAACGCGTTGGTCGTGCCCCAGAGCAGCTTGACACCGGTGCGCTTCTGTTCTTCCTTCAACACTTTGGCGACCGCATCAAAATTCTTGTTCGTCTCGCGTAAGTTTTTACCTTCCGGCGCCACATCGCGGTCATGCCAGCAATAATACGGCGCGCCCAGTTTCTTGATAAATTCAAAGGCCACCCGTGCACGATTCTGGGCGTTGCTGACGGAAGCGCTGCCGTCGTCCCACGGGCGCTGCATCGTGCCCGCGCCGAACGGATCGCTGCCCGTGCCGCGAAAGGTGTGCCAGTAAACCACCGCGAAGCGCAGATGGTCGCGCATGGTTTTGCCTTCAACGATTTCGGCGGCGTTGTAATGTTTGAACGCGAGCGGGTTTTTCGACTTCGACCCCTCGTAGGCGATGTGAGTGATGTTAGGGAACGCAGATTTCATTTGGCGATAGTATTAAAATTACTATTTATTTTTCAAATTTAATTTGCACCTTTGTTCACCATCAAATGCATTAAAAATTGGAGAGGGGGATAATTTTACACAGTTACGAATGCCCAAGATTGAAAAAACACCGGCGGACGCGGAAGAAAAAGTGCGTCCGTGGTTACGAATCTTTGCCCTGCCAGGCCCATTTGAGACCGGCCAGCGCCAGGAGCATGGCGAGGAAGGTGATGAGCGCCAGCAGCACCGGTTCCGGCACCACCGTCAGGTTCAACGTCCAATTATT
>CAIOUK010000144.1 GCA_903861445.1 uncultured Verrucomicrobia subdivision 3 bacterium | reverse complement strand
GTGGATTTTGAATTCGGCACCGGCGTGCTCAAGGTCACGCCCGCGCACGACAAGGCGGACTTCGACATCGGCACGCGCCACAAGCTGCCGCTCATCGAAGTCATCAACGCCGACGGCACCATGAACACCCTGGCGGGCGGGCCACTGGCGGGGTTGGATCGTTTCAAGGCGCGCAAAGTCGCCGTGGAAATTCTCACGGAACAGGGCGTGATGATCGAAGCCAAGCCCTATGAGAACAACGTCGGGTTCAGCCAGCGCGCGGACGTGCCGATTGAACCGCGTTTGAGCGAGCAATGGTTTTTGAAATATCCCGCCGTGCCGGAATCCAAGGCCTGCGTAGCCGAAGGCCGGATGAAATTTCATCCCGACCGCTGGGCGAAAGTTTACGATCACTGGCTGACGAACATTCAAGACTGGTGCATCAGCCGCCAGCTTTGGTGGGGACATCGGATTCCGGTTTGGTCGAAAGTAGTTGTCATAGACGGAAAACAAACTGATGAAATCGGGAAAATTTGGGATGTGGCGCGCACAAGCGAATCCGAAGGAAAAGAAGGCGGGTCAATCTGCCTTTCAGGAAACGCGAAAGAATCCACGTTTGTTCAGAATATAGAACGAGCGGACGGGACAATTCTAATTTGCTGCGCAACGGAATCTATTCTCGAATCTGAAAAGCTGGAAAAATTTGGTTTCACTCAAGACCCCGACGTCCTCGACACCTGGTTCAGCTCTTGGCTGTGGCCGTTCGCCACGATGGGCTGGCCGGAGCAGACCGAGACGTTGAAAAAGTTTTATCCCACCACCGATCTCGTCACGGGGCCGGACATCATTTTCTTCTGGGTCGCGCGCATGATCATGGCCGGCTACGAATACATGGGCGACCCGAAATTCGGGCTGCCCGATGCGATGCCGTTCCAGAATGTTTATTTCACCGGCATCATCCGCGATAAGCAGGGCCGCAAGATGTCCAAGACGCTCGGCAATTCGCCCGATCCGCTTGTGCTCATCGCCCAATACGGCGCGGACGCCCTCCGCTTCGGCACCATGCGCAGCGCGCCGCTCGGCCAAGATGTTTTGTTCGACGAAAAAGATGTCGAGCTCGGCCGCAATTTTTGCAACAAGCTCTGGAACGCCTGCCGTTTTCGTCAGATGCAAGGCGGCGAAACTGAAACGGAAATCAATCCGTCGTTGCTCACCTCGGACGACAAGTGGATTTTGGTGCGGCTGGATCAAGCCATCAAGGAAGTCGGCGACGCGCTCACGACCTACAACTTCGCCACCGCGGTTCAGGCGCTTTACCGTTTTTTTTGGAGCGAGTATTGCGACTGGTATATGGAAGCGAGCAAGGCCGCGTTCTTCGGCAGCGACGACGCGCTCAAGGCGAACAAGCTCGCCGTCATTGATTTCGTGCTGGCGAACACCATCCGGCTGTTCCATCCGTTCCTGCCGTTCATCACGGAGGAACTCTGGCATGGCATGGGTTACAGCAGGGAACTGCCGGAAAATCTCGGCGGCAAAACCATCATGTTCGCCGCGTGGCCCAAGCCGTTCACGGCGGAGGAAAAAGATTATTTTGGCCTCGCCGATACCGCCGACAAAGTCGCTGCCGCGAAATACGAGTTGGTCGGACTTGGCCGCAACTTGCGCCGCGAGCTGAAACTTGACCCGGCGAAGAAGTTGAAATTCATCCTCAAACCCGCTGGTAATCTTGCCACGGCGGAAGTTGAGGTGCTGAAAATTCTGCTCAATGCCGAAGCCGTCGAAGTCGTCGCGCATAATTGGACGCCGGCCAAAGGCACGCCGAGCGCCGCGAACGCGCTGGGCGAAATCTTCCTGCCGCTGGACGGATTGATTGACATCGGCGCGGAAAAAGTTCGGCTCACGAAAGACGCAGAAAAAATTCAGTCCGAGATCGTGAAGGTCGAGCAGAAGCTGGCGAACCCGAACTTCACCAGCAAGGTTCCGCCCGCCGTGCTCGACGAACACAAGCAGCGTTTGGCCGATTGGCAGACGAAGCTCGCACAGGTAAACGCTTCGCTGGCGGCTTTGGATTAATTTCAGGAAAAACATTTTACCGGCAACCTCCTCGCCGCCGCCACCAAAGCCGCGCGTGCCGCCGGCTGATTTTCACCAAACCGTTTATCAATAAAACTTATCAAAATTATTTGCGCCGCTGAATGGGTTTCTAGTTGCTTCGCAACTAGCTTGTATTTAGATAGATATATGCGTCATTAGAATTTGACACGTTGGCCGGAAGTGCTTTAACGTGTTATCGCAACGGTGTCGCACTGAAATGTCTTCAGTAGTCAATTGGCGTTGCCAAAGTAATCTTTAGTTTCCAAGGCTCCTATTATGAGTAATGCAACAGTCGGCGTGTCGTCAGGCGGCGCGCCCAAAGTTTCGAAGATCAACGAAGTGGTCATCCGCATCGCGGGCAATTCGCAGGATGGCATCCAGGCCATCGGCGGCTTCCTCGCGCGGCTCGCGGGCCGCAGCGAGCAGGAAGTCATGACGTTCATGACGATTCCGTCCACCATTTCCGGCGGGCCGTCCATTTTTCAGGTGCGCGTCGGCAGCGGCGAGGTGTTGACGGCTGGCGACGACGCCGACGTGCTGCTGTGCTTCTACCAACACAGCTACGAAGGCCACATCAACTCGCTCAAGAAAAACGGCATCGTGCTTTACGACAGCGATCACGTCGTGCCAAAGGAAGAATGGCAGAAAGATTATCACCACGTCGGCATTCCGATTTCTTCGCTCACGGTCGAGGCCATCGGCGGCACGGCCAAGGACAAGGGCAAAAATATTTATTCGCTCGGCCTCATCGCCAAGATGTTTGATTTGAACATTCCGAAATTGGAAAAGCTCATCGGCGAACGCTTCACCGGCAAAGACCCGAGCATCTTGAACAACGCACTCGCCGCGTTCCACGCCGGCTACGCCAATTCGCCGGCGAATTTGCTGGAGACCTTCAAGTTTGTTGATTCCAAGAAAAAGGACGGCACGCAGGTCGTGATGAACGGCAACGAAGCCATCGCCTACGGCCTCATCGCCGCCGGCGTGCGTTTCGGCGCGGCGTATCCGATCACGCCGTGGACTGACATCATGGAAATCATGCGCCGCGAACTGCCGAAATACGGCGGCTCGTTCATCCAGTGCGAAGATGAAATCGCCTCCGTCTCGATGGCGCTCGGCGCGAGCTTCGCCGGCCGCGTGGCCGTGACTGGTTCCAGCGGTCCGGGCATCGCGCTTAAGACCGAAGCGATTGGCTGGGCAGTCATGGCCGAAATGCCTTTGGTCGTAATCAATGTCCAGCGCGGCGGTCCTTCAACGGGTATGCCGACGAACATTGAGCAGTCCGATTTGAATATTGCCATCAACGGCGGCCACGGCGACGCGCCGCGCGTGGTGCTCGCGCCCGCGAACGTGGAAGATTGTTTCTACATGGCCATCGAGGCTGTGAACATCGCGCGCAAATATAATACGCCGGTGTTTTTCCTCACCGACCAGGGCATCGCCACGCGCATCGAGGCGTTCACTGAGCCGAACCTGGAAAAAGTTTGTCAGGACATTTCGCCCGACCTCACGCCGGTCGCCACGCACAAGCCTTATGATCTCGCCGCGAAAGACGGCGTCACCCAGCACGTCAAGCCGGGCACGCGCATTTTGGATGGAAAATATCCCATCGCCACCGGCCTGGAACACGACGAATACGGCCATCCGAGCGGCTCACCGAAAGTCCACATGCTGCAAAACGCCAAGCGCCGGAAAAAATTGCAGGCGCTCGGCGCGACGCTGCCGCTGCCGAAAATTTACGGCCCGGCGGAAGGCAATGTTCTCCTCGTCGGCTGGGGTTCCACCGAAGGCCCGATTAAGGAAACCGTGGATCGTTTCCGCGCCGCTGGCGACAGCGTTTCCGCGATTCATTTGCGCTACGTTAATCCGTTGCCGAACGGTTTGGAAAATATTTTCTCCGGCTTCAACCACGTGTTTGTCGTGGAAATGAATGACGAAGGCCTTTACGGCATCGGTCAGCTCGGCACGATTTTGCGCGCACGCTATGCTGATCCGAAAATTCAAGGCATCAACAAAACCGACGGCCTCACTTGGAAGGTGAAGGAAATCGTCGAACTCGTGAAAGCCAAAGCGCAGAAATAATCTCAACCGCCAAAAACTATGAGCCAGACTTTGACCGAAAAACCGATCGTCCCCGCCGTCGTGACCGAAACCGCCACCGGCGAACGCAAGGCGCTCACCCGCAAAGAAATCGTTGCCGACCACCCGACATGGTGTCCCGGCTGCGGCGACTTTTCGGTGCTCGCGCTGTATTTCAAATTGATTGAAAAGCGCAAGCTGTGGCACGAAAAAATCACCACGATTTCCGGCATCGGCTGCTCCAGCCGCTTCCCGTATTTCGTGCAGGCGCACGGCGCGCATTTCATCCACGGACGCGCGCTGCCGTTCGCCAGCGGCGTTTCGCTCTCACGTCCCGATTTGCACGTTTTCGCCTTCAGCGGCGACGGCGACGCGTTCTCCATCGGCGGCAACCATTTCACGCACACCGCGCGCAAGAACATCAAGATGACGCTCGTCGTCATGGACAACCAAGTCTACGGCCTCACGAAGAAACAGACTTCGCCCACGTCACCGCTCGGTTTCAAGAGCAAGACGGACATCTGGGGCGCGGTGGATTATCCGATCAATCCGGCCAGACAGGCGATTTCCGTCGGCGCATCGTTCGTCGCGCGCACCTCGGCCTCGAATCCAAACCACGTTCTCGCGACGATGGAAGCCGCGATGGATCACGACGGTTTCAGCTTCGTGCATTGCTTGAGCGAATGCGTGGAATTTTACGAAGGCGCGTTCGATGCCGCGAATCCCCGCAAAGGCGGCGCGTTCAACGAAGTGCCGAAAAGCCACGACGTGACCGATGAATTTGCGGCCTACAAATTGGCCAGCGCGGATTTTCCTGGCAACTTTGGCGTGCTTTACAAGGTCAACAAGCCGACCAAGAACGCGCGGGAAAACGAAATCGTCCAATCGTTGCAAGGCAAATTCACTGGCCAGAAAGACTGGCAGATTTTGCAGAAGACGTTCGACCGGATGAAATAAATTATTTCGACGCAAAACGCCCCGGCTCGCGTCGGGGCGTTTTTTATTAGAAATGAAAGCTCCTTTCGACAAAAAATTCTGGCTTTTCATGCTGGCTGGTGTGGTGGTTGTCATTGTGGGCGAAGGCACAGTCATTTTTTTTGGGCTGGCTTGGTATTGGGCTATTGCTGTTTTTATTCCTGCTTTTCTTTGCTTTAACCATGTTGCTATAAAACATCAGGCACAGCTTTTTGAAGAACATTTTCAGGGGCGTCCAGTTTTAAGCGAAAAAGAATTCGGCCAGCATTATTTTTCACCCGACCGCGCGGAAATTGCCGCCAAGCTCCGAAAAATTTTAGCAAATCACATTGATATTGATTTGTCGCGAATGAATCCCTCAGATCGTTTCATTCAAGATTTACGGATGGATGATTTGGATTCGATGTCCACGGTAGAATTTGTCATCGAAATTGAAAAGGAATTTGAAATTAAAATTCCAGATTCTGCTGCTGAGAAGATGCTCACATTTCAAAGCGTGGTTGATTACGTTGCTGATGCTGTGAAATCCAAGACAAACTAAAAGCGTGGCGCATATTCACGAAAAAATTGATTTCACCGTCGCGATTTTCATCGTTCACGACGGGAAGATTCTGCTCATCCATCATCGCAAGCTCGATAAATGGCTGCCGCTTGGCGGGCACATCGAACTGGACGAAGACCCGGAGCAGGCGGCGTTGCGCGAGGCGAAGGAAGAAAGTGGCCTCGATGTAGAATTACTCGGCGAACGCCCACCCACGACCTCGCCCGGCACGCGCGCGCTCATTGCACCGCGTTTTCTGGACATCCATCGCATCAGTGATTCGCACGAACACATCGGCCTGCTCTACTGGGCGCGGCCGAAAAATGGCAAGATTACGCTGGCAACGGAAGAGCACCATGACATTCGCTGGTGTTCCACCGCCGAATTGGATCACCTCACGCCGCCAATGACCGACGCGGTGAAATGGTATTGTCGCCAAGCCGTTCGGGAAATTTCGCCGCACCCATGAACCGCCATCAAAAAAAACAATTTCTTTGCTACACCATCATCGGGCTGAATTCCTTCGCCACCACGATTTATTTCACCTACGTCTATTTTCTGCTGCACGATAAATTCGGCTTCAGCGACAAGGCCAATCTGGCGGTTGCCGCCTTGCTCGGCCTAATCTATGCGTTTTCGGCGTGGCAGGGTGGAAAATTTGGCCAACGCTACGGCAATATTTTTTCGGTGAAACTGGGCTTTACCCTGATGGGAACCGCCTTTGCCATCGGCCCGATGCTGGATACAGCCGTTGGCCAGATTGTTGTCGCCATGGTAGTTTCGGCGAGCGTTTGTCTGACTTGGCCGATGCTCGAGGCGTTGGTCACCGAAGGCGAAGCGCCGGCGCGCGTGCCGCACGCGGTCGGTCTCTACAATGTTACTTGGGCCGCCACGAATGCCCTCGCGCTGTTTGTCGGTGGAGCACTCATCGAAAAACTAGGCTACGCGAGCCTCTTCTGGGTGCCGCTCATTTTTATGGTCGTGCAACTGGCCATGATGTTTTACCTGCAAAGAATTTATCAACCAGCGGCGCAAACCGAATCCACGCCCGCGCCGGAATCGCATCGCGCCCCGCCGGCTGATGCCAAAAAATTTCAGCAACTGGCGTGGCTGGCAAATCCGTTCGCCTACATCGCCATCAACACGCTCGTCGCGGTGCTGCCGGGCATTGCGGTCAAATTCCACCTCACACCAATGTTTGCCGGCTTCGCGTGTTCGCTGTGGGGGTTTATGCGGCTGGCAGCGTTTGTATTGTTCTGGCGGTGGGACGGCTGGCATTACCGGTTCCGCTGGTTGGTCACGGCCTTTGCGCTAATCATCGCGTCGTTCGCGGCGATTCTGATCACGCCGAATTTGCCGACCGTCCTGGTCGCGCAATTTTTCTTTGGCACGGCCATCGGGCTGATTTATTACTCGTCGCTGTTTTACGCGATGGATGCGAGCGAAGCCAAAAGCGAGCACGGCGGCATTCACGAAGCGACCGTTGGCATCGGCAACTGCATCGGGCCGGCGGTCGGCGCGGTGTCGCTGCAATTGCTGCCGCAAACTGCGAATGCCGGCGCGCTGGCGGTGACGGGTTTATTGCTGTGCGGACTCGGTGGTCTGCTGATTCTCCGACGCGTGAGTGGATGATTTAGTCGCAGGCGTGTCCGATTGATTCGATGTTTGACCCAAAACGCGCGGCGACCTAAATTTTCCACCCAGTCTTGGAACTTATGAAATTTATTCTGACGTTGTGCGGCTTCATTGCCCTGCTGAATCATGCCGTCGCGGCAGACAAACCCAACATCCTGCTGATTCTCGCCGACGACCTCGGCTACGGCGATGTGGGGTGCTACAACAATCAGGCCAAGGTCGCCACGCCAAATCTTGACCGGCTGGCGCAGGAAGGGATGCGCTTTACCGACGCGCACAGTCCGGCTGCGGTTTGCACGCCGGCGCGTTACAGTTTGATGACCGGGCAGATGGCTTTTCGCGCGCCACGCGGCTGGATGGTTTTTACCGGTGTGGGCGGGCCATCGCTCATCGCGCCGGGCCGGCTCACGTTGCCGGCGATGTTGCGGGAGAAAGGCTATTGCACGGCAGCCGTTGGTAAGTGGCATATCGGCATGACTTTTTTTGACAAGACTGGTCAACCCATCCGCACCAATGGCTTGGCTGGCGTCCGACTTGTAGATTTCTCTCGCCGCATCGAAGGTGGACCGGTGGACCACGGATTCGATAGTTTTTTCGGCACGGCGTGTTGCCCCGGCACGGACTGGCTCTATGCGTTTATCGAGGGTGATCGCGTGCCGGTTCCGCCCACCAGTGTCATCAACCGCAGAGTCCTGCCGCATCATCCTTATTCCGAGGATTGTCGCGATGGGTTGATTGCCACCAACTATTCGCTGGAAGAGCTGGATATGGTTTTTCTGGAACGCACCAAAAAAATTCTCGCCGAACATGTCCGCACCAAACCGGGTCAGCCGTTTTTTCTTTATCACGCTACGGCGGCGGTGCATCTGCCGTCGTTCGCCGCCAAACAATTTCAAGGCGTAACCAAGGCCGGGCCGCACGGCGATTACATCTATGAATTCGACTGGATTGTGGGCGAACTGATGAAAACGCTGAAGCAACTGGGCGTGGCCGACAACACCATCGTCATCGTCTCCAGCGACAACGGCCCGGAAGTCGAAGCCGTCGCGCATATGCGGGCGGATTACGGGCATGATGGTGCGCGCCCGTGGCGCGGCGTGAAACGCGATGATTGGGAAGGCGGCCATCGCGTGCCGTTCATCGTCCGCTGGCCCGGCAAAGTGAAAGCCGATTCGACCTCCGGACAAACTGCCAGCCTCACTGATGTCATGGCAACCATCGCAGCGGTCGTTGGCGCAAAGATTTCTGACAACGCCGCCGAAGATAGTTTCAACCTGTTGCCCGCATTGCTTGGAAAAGATACCGCGCCGATTCGGCCGTATATCTTGGAACAGGCGTTTCGCGGGGCGAAGACGCTTTCCATCCGTCGGGGACAGTGGAAATATCTCGATCACACCGGTTCCGGCGGCAACGACTACCAGACGCGGGAAGAACTAAAGCCTTATTATATTCCCGACAACGCGCCGGGCGCACCCGGTCAACTTTATAATTTCGTCACCGACCCCGGCGAGACGAACAACCTTTACTTCGTCCATCCCAAAATCGTCAAGGAACTCAAAGCGTTGCTGGACGAGTCCAAACGCACGGGTCGCAGCGCGCCGCTGGCAAATGTCGTGCGGCCGTAGCAGCGGCTTCCGGGCTTGAATCTCACCGGCTCAATTTAGCCCAGTGTGGCCTATTCGCGGTTTGACCCGAACCGTGCGGCAACCTAAACTCCCCGTCCATTTTTGGAACTTATGAAAATCATCATTTGCGATCCGATTTCGCCCAAGGGCATTGCGTTACTCCAGCAACGTCCCGAATTTAACGTCGTCGTCCTGCCGAAGCGGTTGTCCGAGGCGGAACTGCTCCCGCTCGTGGCGGATGCCACCGCGCTCGTCGTGCGTTCCGAAACGAAGGTGACCAAGAAAATCATAGAGGCTGCGAAGTCGCTGCGCGTGGTGGGTCGCGCCGGCGTGGGCGTGGACAACGTGGACATCGAGGCCGGCACGCAGCACGGCGTGGTGGTGATGAACACGCCCGGCGGCAACACCGTCACGACGGCGGAATTGACGTTCACCATGCTGCTCTCGCTGGCGCGCAAGGTGCCGCAGGCGCACGCGACGATGGTGGCGGGCAAGTGGGACCGAAAACTTTTCCAGGGTGTGGAACTGCAAGGCAAGACGCTCGGCGTGCTCGGCATGGGCCGCATCGGCACGGAAGTCGCCAAGCGCGCCCTCGCCTTCGGTATGCGCGTCGTGGCCTATGATCCGTATCTCACGGAAGACCGCGCGCGTGCCATCGGCGCGGAGTTCGCGCCGGAAGTGGACAATGTTTATCGCGAGGCGGATTTCATCACCGTGCACATGCCGGTGACGAAGGAGACCAAGGAAATGCTGAACGCTTCGGCGTTCGCGAAAATGAAGCCCGGCGTGAAGATTGTGAATTGTGCGCGCGGAGAAATTATTTCGGAGACGGATTTGATCGCGGCGCTCGAAAGCAACAAGGTCGCTGGTGCAGCGCTGGACGTTTTTGCCGTGGAACCGTTGCCCGCTGATCATCCGTATCGCAAGCAGGCGAATTTAATTTTGACGCCGCACCTTGGCGCGAGCACGGAAGAAGCGCAGGAAAAATGCGGCATCGAAGTGGCGGAAGTCATCGCGGGCTATCTGCTCACGGGTGAAGTCCGCAACGCGGTGAATTTGCCTTACCTCGACGCGAAGACTTACGAGCAAGTGAAACCGTATTTACCGCTCGGCGAAGCACTGGGCAAATTGCTCGCGCAGCTCACGCCGGCGGGCGCGGACAAACTCCACATCACTTACGGCGGCAACGCACGGTTGCTCCCGAACATTGACCCGGTGTCGCGCGCGGTGTTGCGCGGCTTTTTGTCCACGAGCAATCTGAAGGACGTGAACAATGTCAATGTCCGTAGCGTGGCGCAGAGCATTGGCATCACGGTGGAGGAGAAAAAATCCGACGAACCCGTCACGTTCAACGAGTGGGTGCATGTCCAGGTTTTCAAAGGCGCGGAGAAATTGATTTCAGCGGGCGGCACTTTCTTCGGCTCGCCGAACAACCCGCGCATCGTGCGGCTGTTCAGCCAGTCGGTGGAAATTCCGGTTTCGGGCACGCTGCTGTTGTTGAACAACGCGGACAAGCCGGGCATCGTCGGCCATCTCGGCACGTTGCTCGGAAAGCATAAAGTAAACATTGCCAGCATGAGCCTTGGCCGCGACACGGTCGGCGGCAAGGCACTGACGGTGTTGAGCCTGGACAGCGTGCCGGCGGCGGCGTTGCTGGAAGAGTTGAAAAAAGACCATGACATCAGCAATGTGAAAGTGGTAAAGTTATGATTCGATTTTTGAACCTAAACGAAACTTGTCAGTCCAATTGACCAAATGAAATTGAAATTGATCCTTTCCGCCGCGCTGATGGCCGGTGTGATTTTCGCCACCGCCGCCACCGCGCCGGCGGCGGCCACCACCAACGCCACGCCGGAAGACACGATGAAGGCGTTGTTCGGCGACCCGGTCATCGTCCAAGGCGACGGTTTCCAGATCAAGCGCAGCGAACTGGACGAGGTGGTTTCCGGCGCGAAAGCCGGAGCGGCCAGCGCCGGCCAGCAGTTGCCGCCGGATTTTGAAGTCGGCGTGTTGAACCAGTTGATTACCATCCAACTGCTTTCCAAGCAGGCGACGGATGCGGATCGCGCCGCCGGCAAGACGGATGCGGATTTACAATATACGAACCTGCTCAAGCGTTTCGGTTCGGAAGAGGCGTTCCAGCGCCAGTTGAAAGTAGCCGGCCTGACGGTGGCCGAGCTGCGCGCCAAAGCGCTGCAGGAATCGGTGGCCAAGACGGTTTTGAAACGCGCCTTGAACATCAACGTCACCGACGCCGATGCCAAGGATTATTACGACAAGCACCCGGCGGATTTTGAACAACCGGAACTCGCGCATGCCCGCCATATTTTGCTGATGACCATTGATCCGGCCACGCGCCAGCCGCTCGCCACCAATACGATTGCGGCCAAGAAAAAACAGATTGAAGATCTGCTGAAGCAGATCAAATCTGGCGGTGATTTCGCCGCGCTGGCCAAGCAATATTCTGAAGACCCCGGCTCGAAGGACAACGGCGGCGAACTGCCGGAATTTCCGCGCGGCCAGATGGTGCCGGAGTTTGAAACGGCGGCGTTCGCGCTCAACAAGGATCAAGTCAGCGACGTGGTGACCAGCGCCTTTGGTTTTCACATCATCAAGCTGATCGACAAGACGGCGGCGAAGAAAGTGGAATTTGCGACGGTAGCCGCCGACCTCAAGGAAGGTTTGACCCGTCAAAAAATGAGCAAGCTGACGCCGGATTACATCAAAAAAATGCGCGCCGGCGCGAAGCTCGAAATCTTGGATGCCGCGCTGAAGGCGGCCAATGAGCGATTGGAAGCGGCGAGCAAAGAAGAGGCCGCCCTGCCGTCCGCCGAAGCCGCCGGCAAGTAACTGGACTTGCCAAAATCCCCAGTAGGGCGCAGATTAGAAACGCTATGAAAATCAAGATTGTCATTGTCAGCCTCGCGCTGGTTTGCCTCGGTTTGGGAATTGCACTCTTTGCCATCAAGCAGCAGAGTGACGAACAGCATCACAATGACTTGGAAAAAATTAATGCGTTTTCCAAGCAGAATCTTCTGGACGCCGCCCACCTTGATGAATTGCGGCAGGTGAATCTCCAGTTGACGAATGACCTAGCGGTGAGTCAGCAGCAGGTGGCGCAATTGTCCAACACGCTGGCGACGGCGAGCGCCACACTGGAGCAGACCAAGACGAGTCTCCTTGGCGCTAAAGATCAGATTGCCAGCTTGAACACCCAGATTGCCGCACTGGAGGCTCAAAACAAGGTGCTCGACCAGCGCGCCGCCGACCTCACGAACACCATTGCACAGTTGACCAGTTCCATCGAAAGCACGCAGAGCCGCCTCGCCATCTCCGAGACTAACCGCGTCTTCCTCGAGCAGGAATTGCAAAAGGAACTGGCGCAAAAAGCCGAATTACAACACAAATTCAACGACCTCGGCGAATTGCGGGCCCAAGTCAAAAAAATTCGCGACGAGATGTTCGTCGCCCGGCGCTTGGAGCTGATGAAGAATGACAACGGCAATAAAAAAGGCGCTGAACTCCTCATCCAAAAAACGCCCGTGATCACCAATGCCCCCGCCGCGCCGCCGCGTCCGGCCAACTACGACCTCAACGTCGAAGTTGGTTCCGATGGGACGGTCAAGGTCATCCCGCCGCTCGGCGCCACCAATACCGTGGCGCACTGAGTGGTTTTCCCATTTGCTGGTTGCCATGCCGACTTACGATTACGTTTGCCAAAAGTGCGGCCATGAGTTTGAAGCGATTCACTCCATCGCCGCCGCCGCGCTGAAAATTTGCCCAGAAGATCTGTGCGCGAAAAAAAAATGGGGGCGCGGCCGGGTCACCAAAAAAATCGGTGCCGGTGCCGGTTTGCTGTTCAAGGGCAGCGGATTTTACATTACGGACTACCGTAGCGAAGGCTACAAGTCGGCGGCCAAAAAAGATTCCAGCGAAACCAAGCCCGCTGCCAAGTCCGAGGCCAAACCCGCGCCCGCCAAAAAAGCGGACAAAAAATGAAGCCGCGGTTGGTTCGTTGCCGCGCATATTCGGGACGGCGATTCCCCGATTCCACGGCTCAACCATTTGCGACGATCATCTTCTGCTGCAGCCTGCTGTTGCTCCCCGCCAATGTCCGCAGCCAGTCCGGCTTCGCGCCGCCGGCCATGATTCAGAGCATTTCCGGCCAGTTTACCGTCAGCGCCGGCGGTGAATATTCCCAGCTGCGCTACAGCCCCGCCGTTGCCGCCGACACCAATCTGGTGCGGCTTGAGCCGGCGTTGCTGGCCGTCGCCGCCGAGCATTTCAAAGAGGATCTGTGGCGTGAACTCGGCCTTTCGCCAGGCGCGTCGTGGAGCGGAAAAATTTTTCTCGCATTGCGACCCGCGCGCACGGACGACGACGGCGTAATCATCGCGTCCGGCCTGACGCTGCGGACGTGGAATTACCGCGTTGAATTGCCGGATGTGATAGGGCAGGCGCGGTATGCGCGGGCGCTCGCCGCCGTGTTGTTGCTGGAAATCGCCAACCGTTCGGCGGGTGCTGAGCATTGCGCCGAGATTCCCGCGTGGCTCGTGGACGGGGCGGCGCAGCAGATTCTGTCGACGGATGACCTGAAAGTGCTGCTTTCCACCCCTGCCCGCAATCAAGACGGATTGCCACAGAGCCAGCGGCAAAAAAATGAATCGGGCGTGGATGCGCTGGCCAACATCCGCCCGGTGCTAAAAAATTCGCCCGTGCTCACGCTCGAGCAATTGAGCTGGCCCACGGACGCGCAGGTGAACGGTGTGGACGGCGGCGGGTATCGCGCCAGCGCGCAACTGTTCGTCAGTGAATTACTGGCGCTGCCGGACGGGCCGACGAGCCTGAGGAATTTTCTGGCGCGGCTGTCGGCGTGCCGCAACTGGCAGACGGCCTTTTATGCCGCCTTCCAGGATTATTTTCGCACTCCGTTGGACGCGGAAAAATGGTGGGCCTTGCGTGTCGCAAATTTTACCGCCCGCAACGCCGGTTCGCGCTGGCCGGCGGCCGACAGTTGCGCGCGGCTGGCCGCGCTGGTGAGCGTGCCGGTGGAGTTCCGGGCCGATTCCAACGCGTTGCCGATACGGGTGGAAATCACCTTGCAAGCTGCGCTGCGCAATTTTACCCGCGCACAACTGGCTGAAATTCTCCCGGTCAAACAAGGCGATCTCCAGCTCGCGCAGTTCCGGCTTGCGCCGCCGTTTGCCGCCCTCGCGGACGGCTACCGGCAGGTGCTGGCGGATTTTTTGGGCGGCCAGAAAAATAATTCGTCCGTCACCGGCACCGGAAAATTGACTCCGGCACCGCGCCAGCCAGCGAACGTAGCCGCCGCGTTGAAACAGTTGGATGCGCTGGATGTTCGCCGCCGCGCGGCCGAAGGTCAGTTCCGCACCCCCGCGCCGCCGTGAGCGGTCAACTTGACAGGCGGCGAATCGAATTTATAGTGCGTTTACTTGAAAATGCAGGCTGAACATTCATCGCCGGGCCGGGACGAGCCGCCTTCGGGTCACCCGCAACAGCAACTTAAAAAATTTCAAACCGCCGGCCGCGGCTTCTGGCACGACGTTGCCGCCGCCGATTGGAATGACTGGCGCTGGCAGCTCAAGCACCGCATCACCACGGTGGAGCAGTTGCAGAAATTTCTACCCACGCTCACGCCGGAGGAATCGGCCGGTGCCCAACTAGCAAACACCAAGCTCGCGCTCGGCATCACGCCGTATTTTTTCAACCTGATAAACCCGGCGGATGAAAATTGTCCGATTCGCCGCCAGGTCGTGCCGCGCCTTGAAGAAACGCACACCGCGTCGTGGGAAATGTCCGATCCGTGCGGCGAGGACGAACATTCGCCGGTGCCGGGACTCGTCCATCGCTATCCCGACCGCGTTTTGTTTTTGGTGACGGATCGTTGCGCTAGTTACTGCCGCTATTGCACGCGCTCGCGGTTGGTGAGCAACGCCAGCGGCTACGATTTTCATCCCGAATTCGACAAGCAGATCGCCTACATCGCCGCGCATCCGGAAATCCGCGACGTGTTGTTGAGTGGTGGCGACCCGCTGCTGTTGAGCGATGAGAAGCTGGAAAATTTATTGAGCCGTCTGCGCGCGATTCCGCATGTGGAATTTTTACGTATTGGCACGCGCATCCCGATTTTTCTGCCGCAACGCATCACGTCGGAACTGTGCGCGATGCTGAAACAGTTTCATCCGCTGTTCATCAGCGTGCATACGAATCATCCGCGCGAACTGACGACGGAAGTCCGCGACGCGCTGGGCCGGCTGGCGGATGCTGGCATTCCGCTCGGCAACCAAAGTGTTTTGCTCAAGCATGTCAACGACGACGCGGACGTGATGAAGGCGTTGATGCAAAAACTTTTGATGTGCCGCGTGAAGCCCTATTACCTTTACCAGTGCGACCTCATCGCTGGCTCCGCGCATCTGCGCGCGAGCGTGGCGAAGGGCTTGGAGATCATGGAAAAATTGCGCGGCCACACGACCGGTTACGCGGTGCCGACCTACGTCATTGATGCGCCCGGCGGCGGCGGCAAGGTGCCGATCAATCCCGAATATGTGTTGTGCCGCAATGCCGGGCGCGTGCTCATTCGCAATTTTGAGGGCAAAGTTTTCGAGTATCCCGAAAACGCCGACGGCAAACCCTGCGGCCAGCCGCCGGTGAAGCTGGCAGCATCCCAGTTGGTTTGATTTTCAGGTTGCGATACCTTGGCTTGAAAAGTTTCTTGGTGTCTTGGTGTCTTCGTGGTTAAATCGGCTTGCCCTCAAAACAAACGAATAATTATGGCCTCAAACCACCCTTGGAAATTTTTTCGCGCCGGCGGCTTTAACCAGGTTGTCATCGGCACCGGAGCGGATCTACAGAACCTCGATCAGCTCGACCAGAAACTTTGGGTTGCGCTCGCGTGCCCGACCACGGGCGTCGAGTTCGACAAGGCCACGCTCGCGCTGATTGACAGTGACAAGGACGGCCGCGTGCGCGCGCCGGAACTCATCGCCGCTGCCAAGTGGGCCACCGGTTTGCTGAAAAATCCGGACGACTTGCTCAAGGGCGCGGCCACGCTGAAACCTTCCGCCATCAACGACGCCAACCCGGAAGGAAAGTTGATCGCCAATTTCGCGCGGCAGGTTTTGGGCAAGGCCGACAATGACGAAGTGACGTTTGAGGAAGCCGCCGCCGCCGCCGCGACCTTCGCCGCGAAGCCGTTCAACGGCGATGGCGTTGTCCCTGCCGATTCCGCGAGCGACGACGTAACAAAGGCCGCTATAACTGACATCATCAATTGTCTCGGCGCGATTCCCGATGCCAGCGGCAAACCGGGTATTAATCAAGCCAAGGTGGAACAGTTTTTTGCCGAGGCCACCGCGTATTCCGACTGGTGGAAAAAAGCGGAGGCCGACGCCACGGTGTTGCCGCTCGGCGTGAATACCGAAGCCGCCGCCGGCGCGGTGAAGGCGGTGAAGGCGAAGGTGGAAGATTATTTTGCGCGTGGCCGGCTCGCCGCATTTGATCCGCGCGCGGTCAACGCGCTGAACCGTGATGAAAAAGAATACGCCGCGCTGGGCGCGAAAGATTTGACGAACAATCACGCGGATATCGCCGGTCTGCCGCTCGCGCAAGTCGGCGCGACGACGCCGCTGCCGCTCACGCAAGGCATCAACCCCGCCTGGGCCGGCGCGATTGCCGCGCTGCAAGCGAACGCCATCACGCCGTTGCTCGGCGCGAAAACGGTTTTGACCGAGGCGGACTGGAACGCGCTCACCGGCAAGCTCGCCGCGTTCGACGCGTGGAATGCCGGCAAGACCGGCGGCGCCATCGAAAAAATCGGCCTCGCGCACGCACGGGAAATTCTGGCCGGCACGGCGAAGGAAACTTTGACCGCGCTCATCGCCAAAGATGCTGCCGAAGCCGGCAATTCCACTGCGGTCATCGGCCTGCATCGGCTGATTCATTATCATCGCGACCTTGCGAAGCTCTGCCGCAACTTCGTCAACTTCGCCGATTTTTACGGGCGCAAGGACAAGGCGATTTTCCAGGCCGGCACACTTTACTTGGACCAGCGCAGTTGCGACTTGTGCCTCATGGTGGATGACGCGGGCCGGCACGCGGCGATGGCCGGCATGGCGGGCACTTATCTGGCCTACTGCGATTGCGTGCGCAAAGGCAGCGGCGAAAAATTGTCCATCGTGGCCGGGTTCACCGGCGGCGATTCCGACAATTTGATTGTCGGACGGAACGGAATTTTTTATGACCGCGCCGGTCGTGACTGGGACGCGACAATTACCAAGATCGTGGATAATCCGATCAGCATCCGGCAGGCATTCTGGTCGCCGTATAAAAAACTGGTGCGCATGATCGAAGAGCGTGCTGCGAAGCAGGCCGCTGCTTCAGACGCCGAGGTGAACGCGCAACTGACCACCACCGTTAACACGCCGGCCGCACCGGCTGCGGCACCCGCCGCGCCGGCCAAACCAGCGTTTGATCCGAGCGTCATCGCGCTGATTAGTTTGGCTTTGGGTAGTTTGGCGGCGGCGTTCGCTGGCATTCTGGGTTTCCTGGGAAAATTTGAAACTTGGCAGGTGCCGCTGGTGATTGCCTGCATCATGCTGGTGATTTCCGCGCCGTCCATGGCGATCGCGTGGCTGAAACTCCGCAAGCGCAACCTCGGTCCCATCCTCGACGCAAACGGCTGGGCGGTGAATGCCAAGGCGAAAATGAACGTGCCGTTCGGCGGCGCGCTCACCGGCGTGGCCGCGCTGCCACCGGGTGCGACGTTTGGCGCGGCGGATAAATTCGCCGAGAAGCCGTCACCGTGGCCGAAGGTGTTGGGCGTGGCCTTTGTGCTTTGGTTTATCTGGGCGTTCCTGAATGACAGTCAGGGTCGGCTCTACAACTGGACGGATGGCAAATACGGCACGCCGCCGTTGTCCGTCCGTGAGCAGATTGCCAAGGACAAACTCGACAAGGCCAAAGCGGCCGCCGCCGTGACAATCGCACCAGCCATCAGCTCCACGGCGACCAACGCCGTGCCGGCAAAATAATCCATCCAAAAATTCAAAAGCCCGGACGTGCGCGTCCGGGCTTTTTATTTTCCCGCGATATGCGAAAATTATTTTCGTGCCGCGCGAAATCCATGCCGCCAAGTTGGACCGGACGCAGAAAATTCTTTCTGTGTTAAAGCGCGTTTATCCAAACGCGCATTGTGAACTCAATTTTGAAACGCCGCTGCAACTGCTCGTCGCTACGATTCTATCCGCGCAATGCACGGACAAGCGCGTGAACCTCGTCACGGCGGAGCTGTTCAGGAAATTTTGCACCGCCAAGGATTTTGCCGCCGCGCCGCTGGCGGACATTGAGGAGTTGGTGAAGTCTACCGGTTTTTTTCGCAACAAGGCCAAAAATATCAAGGCTTGCTGCACCGCGCTGGTGGAAGAATTCGGCGGCGAGGTGCCGCGCACGATGGATGAATTGCACGCGCTCGCCGGTGTCGGGCGCAAGACGGCGAATGTGGTGCTCGGCAATGCTTTCGGCATCAACGTCGGCGTGGTGGTGGACACACACGTCACGCGGCTCGCGAATCGGCTCGGCCTTGTGAAAGGCACGGATGCGGTGAAGCTGGAGCAGGAGTTGATGAAACTGGTGTCGCAAAACGACTGGTGTTTGTTCAGTCACCAACTCATCTGGCATGGCCGTCGGCGCTGCGATGCGCGCAAGCCGGACTGCACGAATTGTGAAATTAAAAATCTTTGCCCGCAGATTGGCGTGAAGAACTTTTAGCCACAGATGAAACACGGATTAAACACAGATAAAGACTTCCGCCGATTTCACCGATTCACGCAGATAAATTTTCCATCCGTGTTTCATCTGTGTAAATCTGTGGCTAAATGAATTGGCTGTTTCTTAACTCCGGCAAGGGCGACGCGGCATTCAACATGGCGCTGGACGAAGCCTTGCTGGAAACAGCGATGCAAACTGGCGCGCCGGTGCTGCGGTTCTACGGCTGGACGGAACCGGCGGCGACGTTTGGGTATTTTCAGAAATATGCCGAAGTGGCGGCAACGACCAGGCTGCGTCCACTCATCCGGCGTCCGACGGGCGGCGGCATCGTGCCGCATGACGCAGACTGGACTTACAGTGCCGTTTTTCCGCCCGGTCACGAATGGCATTTGCTCAAAGCGGAAGCAAGTTACCGATGCATCCACGACTGGC
This sequence comes from uncultured Verrucomicrobia subdivision 3 bacterium, assembly GCA_903861445.1. GTDB lineage: Bacteria > Verrucomicrobiota > Verrucomicrobiia > Limisphaerales > UBA11358 > UBA11358. Next base: position 11,854 of record CAIOUK010000144.1, on the reverse strand, counting down.
TGCGATTGGCGTTTGCGGAATTAAACGTCGAAACCGAACTGGCACCGTGCTGCAAAAAGACATTGCCCGGCCAGTGTTTTATCGGTTACGAAAAATATGATCTGCTCTGGCACGGCAAAAAAATCGCCGGCGCAGCGCAGCGCAGAAATAAGCTGGGTTTGCTGATTCAAGGTTCGGTGCAACCACCGCCAGTGCCGCTGGCGCGGATGGATTGGGAAAACGCCATGCGGGCCGTGGCGGAAAAACAATTCGCCGTGACGTGGACGGATTTTGCGCCGGACGCGGAACTGAAAAAAGTGGCGGACACACTGGCGCAGGCGAAGTTTTCACAGCCGGCTCACAATCAAAAAAGGTGAAGAGCGTTGCCACCGCGCGCCGCAGCGATTAACTTTCGCGCGCATGATTCGGCTCGTTTTATTCGACATTGACGGCACGCTGGTCCACACCGGACACGCGGGCACGAAGGCGTTTGCACAGACTTTCACCCACATCTTTGGCCTTAAGCACGGCTCGGAGAAAATGAAATTCGCCGGGCGCACGGATGTGAGCCTGGTGCGGGAGTTTTTCAAAATCCACGGCGTGCCGGAGTCGCGCGACAATTTTCAACAGTTCTTTGAAAACTACGTTTTCTGGCTGGAACACATTCTCGGCCATACCGCTGGTCGGGAATGTGCCGGCGTCCGAAATTTTATCGCGGAGCTGCTCGACTTGCCGCAGCCGCCGATGCTCGGCCTGCTCACTGGCAACATCCAGCTCGGCGCGGAAATCAAGCTGCGCCACTTTGGGCTGTGGGATTATTTCGTGATGGGCGGTTTTGCCGACGACCACGAGGAGCGCAACCACATCGCCGTGGCGGCGTTGGCGCGCGGTCGGTGCGTGCTAGATGCTCATTTGCAGCCGCAGGAAATCGTGGTCATCGGCGACACGCCGTTTGATGTGAAGTGTGGAAAATTCATTGGTGCCAAAACGCTCGCCGTGGCTACTGGTGGCTCGACGTTTGAGGAATTACTGCCGCACCACGCGGACTGGACAGTGCGCGATTTGTCGCAGATCCGCGCGCAGGATATTTGTCCGCGTTAAGGTTGGCTTTATTCGTGAGCCGATCCCTGGTTTTTCTTTTCCTTTTTCGGAGCCATGGGATAAAGCGTTTTTGGATTGGAAACTTTTCCCGGTGGGCGGACGCCGGCACCTTGATTTGAGCCATCGCAAAGCGTGGCGGCTTGCTGGTCAGCCAGGGCTCTCAAGCGTTTTACGATGTCGGGATGTTGGGCCGCGACGTCGGTGGTTTCGCCGATGTCCGTAATCAGATTATAAAGCCGCAAACCGGGTTTGGTCTCGCCGCCGGTCTTCACGCCCATGCTGAAAATCTGCGGTTTCAACGCCAGTTTCCACTCGCCCGAGCGGACGGCCTGCAGTTCGTAGCCATTATAATAAAAATGCGCCTCGCGCGCCGACGCCCCGGATTGGCCGAGTAACAGGGTGCTGATATCGGCACCGTCAAGCTTGCGATCCGTCGGCACGATCCCGCCGGCCAGCGTCACAAATGTCGGCAGCAAATCAATTTCGCCAGTGACGGCGTCGGTCACGCGACCTGCAGAAATATGTCCCGGCCACCAGGCCAAGGTGGATTCGCGCAGACCGCCTTCCCAAGTGCTGCCTTTACCGCCGCGCAACGGGCCGGCGGTGCCGGCATTGTTGCGAAAGGCCAGCCAAGGGCCGTTGTCGCTGGTGAAAACCACCAATGTGTTGGTGGCCAGATGCAGTTCGCGCAGCGTGTCCAGCACTCGGCCTGCGCTCCAGTCCACTTCATCCACCCAGTCGTAATAAAGACCGTGGCCGGAGTGCCCGCGAAATTCCGGACCGGGATGAATTGGAAAATGCACGGCGTTGTGCGCCAGATAGAGATAAAACGGATGGCTTTGGTTTTCTTTGATGAACTTCACGGCTTCCTCGGTATAAAGCCGGGTCATCTGGTCTTGATCATTTTCATTCCAAAGCGCAATCACTTGGTTGTCGCGCAGGAGCGGCACGACTTTTTCGCCGGTGTCCGCCCGGGGCCGTAGCATATCGTTTGAATAGGGCAGGCCGAAATAATGATCAAAGCCGAATCGCATCGGGAAAAAATCCGGCTGATCGCCAAGATGCCATTTGCCGATGCACATGGTTGCGTAGCCCTGCGCCTTGAGCAGTCTGGCCACGGTGTGTTCCGCCGGATTCAAGCCGACCGCAGCCCCGGGACTCAACACGCCGGGAATGGAAACGCGCGGTGCGTGACAGCCGGTCTGGATTTGAGCGCGCGAAGCCGAGCACACCGGCGCGGCGTAAAAGCTGGTCAGCTTCAGCCCTTCGCTCGCCATGCGGTTCAACGCGGGCGTCTGGCTGTTGGTGCAACCGAACGGCTGGATGTCGCCGTAGCCCATGTCATCAATCAGAATCAGCACGATATTCGGCTTGGTGGCGACCGGTTGATTTGGGGCGGCTCCCCAGGCAGTGGCAACGCAGGCGCACAGGCTCGCGAACAGGGCAAGGTGTCGTTTCATAATTCTTAGAACAGAGAATGTTTTGTTGGCAAAACCGCACTGCTGCCGTCAGCCTCAAAATGTCGGAAATGAGGTGCGAGAACTGGACGGAGCGCCAGCTGGTTTGGTTTCAAAAATATCGCGCGCAATTCAAACGCCGGCCGCAACTTCTTTCAGCCGATCCACGCCGCCGTCGTAATCCCATTGTTTGTTCATCACCGGGGCCAAAATCTGTTGCACCTCGGCCAGCAATTTCGGGTCGTAAGGTTCCCGATACCACGCCAGATTTTTAAACACCGAGGTGGAGCGGCTGGTGCTGAAAAGCGTCGTGGGAAACGCCGGATTCTGGCTGGAAAATTGAAAAGCCAGTTGACTGATGGACGTGCCGCGTTGCTGACAAAGCACCGCCGCGTCGCGGAATAATTTCCGGTCGGCTTCGGTAGCGGGATGCCACGCCGGAGCTTCGCGTCCACTCAATAGGCCGCTGGCAAACGGCGAACCGTTGATGATGCCGATGCCTTTTTGCTGCGCCGCCGGCAAGAGTTCCAGCGCCCGCGTGTCATTCAGGGTGTAATGATTGTGCACCAACGCGGCATCGGCAGGCAGCGTGTCAAAGACGCGATGCCACAATTCCATCGGGTAGATGCCGTAGCTCACATTGCCGATGCGCCCTTCGCGCTTGAGCGCCAGCAACGTTTCTACGCCTTCGGCCAAAGCCCATTCCGTGTGACGACGCTGTTGGTATTCAAAGTCGTGCAGATGGATGATGTCAAAATAATCCGTGCCGAGCCGTCGGGAACTTTGCTCCAGCCCGGCGCGAATACCGGCGCTGGAATAATCAAAAGTGTCACTGCCATAGCCGCCCGGTTGGGTGTATTTGCCGACTTTGGTGGACAGAAAATAACGGTCGCGCGGAATGCCTTTGAGCGCCTTGCCCAAAACGGTTTCCGCGACCGTGCCGCCGTAAGCGGGGGCGACGTCGAAGTAATTGATGCCGACATCCAGCGCGGTGTGGACGGCGCGAATGCCTTCCGCTTCATCCACGTTGCCATAAACTCCACCCAACGCCGACGCGCCAAAACTCAAGCGCGAGACCTTTAGGCCGGTTTTGCCGAGCGGATTGTATTTCATCGCGTTATTTCAGGATGAAATAGAGGATGCCGACGACCCCCAACAGAATGAGTGTCACGATGCGCGGATCGCTCAAGCCTTCCACTTTGCCTTTGAGGAAGGCTAGCGGATGATCCCAACAAACTTTGGCGACTTCGGCCGGATTCATGGCTGGCGTCAGCAAACTGGTGACGATGTAAATCACGACACACAGCACGGCGATAATCGGGCCGACGAGCATGAACGGAATGCCCAAACCTTGCGTGGTATCGGAGACCAGGCCGCCAAAGCCTTCCTGCGCATGACCGTGCAACAACATTTTGCCGATGCCCGGCATATCCAGCACAAAGTAAATTACGCCGATGATGGTGCCGACGTAGAGCGTCGTCATGGCCGCCTGCCAGGTGCCGCGTTTCCACAGCACACCGAGCACGAACACGGTCGTCACGGCGGGCGCGAAAGTCATCGGGATTTTATTGATGGCCTCGAAGATGGTCTTGAACTGGCCACCCTGTGTGGACCAGAGCATGGCCAGCAGCATGATCACGCCGGTGGCGATGCGGCCAATTTTGACCACCTGCGCGTCGGACGTTTCCGGCCGGTTACGCTTCACAATGTCCAGCGAGATGATGGTGGCGCAACCGTTCAAGGCCGCCGCCATGCAACTCATCAGCGCCGCCGCCATGCCCGCCGCCAGCAGACCTTTGAGGCCGACCGGCACGAGAAAATTGATTAACGACGGCAGCATTTTGTTGTAATCAGGATCTGTCGATTTATCCAAATTCGGAAGATGAAACGCGCCTTTCTGCCAGAGCACATAGCCGATGACGCCAGGAACAACCATGAGAAACATGGGCGTGATTTTTAGAAAGCCCGCAAACAGCGCACCATTTTGGGCGGACTTAAGATTTTTTGCACCTAGCACGCGTTGGACGTGTGTCTGGTCGGCACACCAATACCAGATGCCGAGAATCGGATAGCCCAGCAACACACCGAGCCAGGAATACTCGACCAAATGACCATCGGAATTCCGAACATCATGCAGCATATGCAACTGGTCAGGCTTCACCGCCGCCTTGAAATCGGCCAAAGTATGCACGCCGAAATCCGGCAAAGCTTGCAGCCCCAGCACCGTCACCAGCACCGCGCCGCCTAGCAACAAGAATACCTGAATGTTTTCCGTCATCACCACCGCCTTGAGTCCGCCCAACATCGTGTAGGTCACGGTAAAAATGGAAAGCACGATGATCGTGATATACATATTCACGCCGAGAAAACTTTCAAACACCTTTGCCGCCGCGAACAGGCTGATGCCAATGTGAATCAGCAGCGCGCCCAGCAGGCCAATGACCGCCAGAAAAGTTCGCGCTGACGGACAGTAACGCCGTTCCATGAATTCGGGTAGCGTTTTCACGCCGGAGTTGATGTAGAACGGCGCGAAAATCAGCGCTAACAAAATCAAGGTGAAGCACGCCATCCACTCGAAGTTGCCGATGACCACCCCCACTCGCGCACCATCCGATGCCAAACCAACAAGATGGATGGTCGAGATATTCGAGGTGAAAATCGCCGCGCCCACAGTGAACCATCGGAGCGAATGGCCGGCCAGAAAGTATTGCTCCGAATTGGTGTTGCGACGGTAGCCGATCCAAATACCGAACGCGGTGATGCCGATCAGGTAGATGGCGATGACCGCCATATCAATCGGGGATATGTGTGTTAACATGGTTTTTATTTATTGGTGATTTCAATCTGAACTTTTAACGCCTGCGCCTTGTCGCCCGCCTGCCGCATCGCTTCGCCGGCATCCGCGAGCGGCAACACGCCGGTAATCAGCGGACGTAAATCAATCCGCTTCGTCGCCACCAGCCGGATGGCTTCGTCAAAAACATCGCCGTAGCGCATCGAGCCAATGAAATTAATCTCGCGGTTCATCAGCAAGTTGGCCGGCAACGGCACGTCTTCCGTGCCAATCGTGCCAATCTGCACAATCGTGCCGCCGGGCCGCACGAGATCGAACGCCTGCCGCAACGCGGGGCGCGCACCGGAAGCCTCGAAGATGATGTCGAAACCGTCGCCGGTAATTTCGCGCACCTGCTCCGCCAGATTTTTGGCCGACGGATCCAAGCCGATATCCGCGCCGAGCTTTTGCGCCGTTTCGCGGCGAGCGGCCACGATATCGCTCAACGCCACCGGTGCCGCGCCGAACGTGCGCGCGGTCATGGCCACGAGCAAGCCGATTGGCCCGCCACCAGCGACCAGCACGCGCTTGCCAGAAATATTTCCCGCGCGCTTGACGGCTTGCAGCGCCACGGCAAACGGTTCCATCATCGCCCCAAGTCCGTCGTCCATATCCGCCGGCAAGGCGTGGCATTGATCCGCGCGCACCGTCACAAATTCCGCAAACGCGCCGTCCGTTGGCGGTTTGGTGCTGGCGCTGCCGAGCATGATGATTTTGCGGCAGAGATTGGGCCGGCCGGCCTTGCAGTATTCGCAGAAGCCGCACGAGCGCGCCGGATTCACGGTCACACGCGTGCCGGTTTTGACGTTCGTCACGCCGTCGGCCACGTCGGCCACATCGGCGGTGAACTCATGGCCGAGAATGAACGGGCGCGTCGGCACAAACGCCGCGCAATAGCCATGCTCGAAGTAGTGGAGGTCCGAGCCGCAGATGCCCGCGCGCCGCACGCGCAACAGCACCATGCCGGGCTTGAGTTCCGGCTGGGGCTGGGCTTCGACTTTGATGGTTTTGGCGCTGTGCAAGACAGCCGCCGTCATGGTGGAATTCATAAATTGAGTTTCAGATTGTAGAACTTCGCGCAGTTGCTGCCAAGAATTTGCTCACGCACCGGCGCGGGATATTTCTGGAGATAATTTGTGACGACATTCATCGTGGCCGCGTAATCGCCGGACAACGTGCAGACCGGCCAGTCGGAACCAATCATCACGCGCTCCGGGCTGAACGCCACCAGGACGATGTCGAGATAACGGTGAAAATCTTCCGGCTGCCATTGCTTCCAATGCGCTTCGGTGACCATGCCGGAGAGCTTGCAATAAACATTCGGAAACGCCGCGAGTCGCTGCAAGTCTTCCCGCCACGGTGAAACCAAACCTTCGCGAATGGCCGGCTTGGCGATGTGATCCAGCACGAACGGTTGTTCCGGAAATTCCGCGACTAGCTTGGCCGCCACCGGCAGATGTTTGGGAAACAGCAGCAAATCGTAAGTCAGGCCGAATTCGCGCAATTGCCCGATCCCGCGCCGAAATTCCGGGAGCAGCATGAAGTTGTCATCCGGTTCGTCATGCACCACATGGCGGACGCCAACGAGCTTGGGGTGTTTGGCATATTTCTCTAACTGTTCGCGAAGTTTGGGCGAGCGCAAATCCACCCAGCCCACGACGCCTTTGATAAAGTCATTTTTCCCGGCCAGCTCCAACAGCCATTCGGTCTCCTCAATCATCTGCCGCGCCTGCACGGCGATGGTGCCAGCAAAACCGGTGGCGGCCAGCAGCGGCTGGAGTTCCGCCGGCAGATAATCGCGCCGTAAAACGGCCATCGCGTCCGTCATCCAAATCTGATGTGCCGGATGGTATTTCCAGAAGTGCTGGTGGGCATCAAGGTGCATGGGTGGCCTTATGCTATTGAGCGGCGCAGCTTGATACAATCATTTTGCGGGCGAACCCGCATTCAGCCCCAAAGAAAAAAGGCATCCAGCCGGAGCCGGATGCCTTGAAAACTAAACGAGATTTTACTTCGTGCCGAGGATCGCGTCCTTCGCCGCCTTGGCGACGCGGAACTTCACGACGCGCTTGGCTTTGATCTGGATGGTCTCGCCGGTGGCCGGGTTACGACCCACGCGCGCCTTGCGGTTGACCAACACCAATTTGCCGAGGCCGGGCAGCGTGAACGTGTCTTTCGCGTGCTTGTAGGCCAGCGCCGCGAGCTGTTCGAGAATCTCGACGGCTTGTTTTTTGGTGAGGCTGTTTTTGTCCGCGATGGCCGCGGCGATTTGGGATTTGGTCAATGCTTTTGCCATAATTTAGTTAATTATTTGTGTTTGATGGTTAATGCTGCTCGCACATTAAAGCGGTTGTCGCCGCGCCCGCCAAGCGAAAACCGCAATTTTATTGGTAAATATTCACTGCGTTCACCGGCTCGGTTTTGTCTTCAATTATCCCCGCGCCGGACCGATTCCTTTTTCGCCTCCAGTTCCGCCAGAAGTTTTTGCCGTTCGTGGACGAGCTGGTTCTGGGCGGATTCCTTCCGTTCCCAATCCTCGCCGGCCTTGGCCATTTCATCGCGCAGGGCGATTTCCCGCTCCGCAATTTTGGCAGCGTAGCGCGAATCCAGATCGGCCAGCGCCTGCTTCTGCCGCGCCGACAATTTGACGGCGGGCGCGGTTTTATTCAAACGCTCCATGGCAATTTCATACGCGGATTTCATAGCTTCAGTCTAAAGTTCCAAGACGGCGCTGACAACCAACCGTTTCTCAACTCAAATTCACCGGATCAATGTCCACCGCCAGTGTCACGTCATCCGGCAGCGTCAGTGATTGGACGATCTGTGCCAGTTCGCGGCTCAACGCGCTCATCGCCGCCGTCCGCAGCATCAATTGGTAGCGGTAAAAATTTTCTGCGCGCAGCAGCGGCGCCGGGGCCGGGCCGAAAATGAAATTTTTCAACGCCGGCATTTTTTCCTCCAGCTCGCGCTTAAAATGCTCGGCGGAGAATTTTACTTTTTCCTCGTTGCGGCCTTTCAACGTGAGCAGCGCCACGCGGCTGAACGGCGGATAGTTCAGTTGCTTCCGAAATTCCAGTTCCTGCTCGAAGAAGCCATTGAAGTCGTGCCGGCGCGCGTATTGGATGGCCGGATGAAACGGCGTGAACGCCTGCACGAACACCTCGCCCTCAATGTCGCCGCGACCGGCGCGGCCTGCCACCTGCGTGAGTAGTTGGAAGGTGCGTTCGCCCGCGCGAAAGTCCGGCTGATGCAGTGCCGAGTCCGCGTAAATGATGCCGACGAGCGTGACATTCGGAAAATGCAGACCCTTCGCAATCATCTGCGTGCCGATGAGAATGTCAATTTTGCCGTGCCGAAATTCGCCGAGCACGCGGCGGTAATCGTCCTTCTTTTTCATCACGTCCGCATCCATGCGCTGGATGCGCGCGTGCGGAAACAGCTTTCGCAGGATGTCCTCGACCTTCTGCGTGCCGGTGCCGGCGAAGCGGATGGCGGGATTTTTACATTTTTCATTCGGGCAGACGTTCGGCACGCGTGCGTTGTGCCCGCAGATATGGCACGCGAGCTTTTGCTCAACGCGATGGTAGGTCAACGAAATGCTGCAATTCGGACATTCGCAAACGTAGCCGCACTTCGGGCACATCAGCGAGGTTGAGTAGCCGCGCCGGTTCAAAAATAAAATCGTCTGTTCGCCTTTCTCCAGCCGTTGCGTGATGGCTTCCTTGAGCTGCGGCGAAAAAATTGGCGTGCCCTTGCCATCGCGCACTGTCTGCCGCATATCCACGACGCGGGTGCGCGGCATTTTTTGGTCGTCCACGCGTTCGGGCAATTCAAGCAGCGCGAATTTTCCCTTCTGACAGTTGTAAAAACTTTCCAGCGACGGCGTGGCCGAACCGAGCACGACGACGGCGTTTTCCATTTGCCCGCGCATCACCGCCACGTCACGCGCGTGATAGCGGGGCGCCTCCTCCTGTTTGTAAGTGGATTCGTGTTCCTCGTCCACGATGACGAGCCCGAGTGGTTCGACCGGCGCGAAAATCGCCGACCGCGCGCCGATGACGATGCGCGCTCGGCCCTGCCGAATCTTGTGCCATTCGTCGTGCCGTTCGCCGGCGGAAAGGTGCGAGTGCAACACCGCGACGAGCGTCTGCAATTTTCCTGAACTGAACCGCGCCTTAAATCGCTCCACCGTCTGCGGCGTCAGCGCAATTTCTGGCACGAGCACAATCGCGCCTTGGCCTTTTTCCAGCGCGTGCGCGATGGCTTGCAGATAAATTTCCGTCTTGCCGGAGCCGGTCACACCGTGCAGCAGGAACGTGGCAGTTGGCAGCTGGGATCTGGGAGTTGGAGAAACTCGTGCGTCCATCGCCGCTTTGATTTTCTCCAGCGCGACGGCCTGGGCCGGGTTCAAAACGATATTTTGCGTTGGCAAAATAGTTTCCTTTGCATACGGATCGCGCTCAGAAATCTCGTTCGCAATGGACACCAAACCCCGGTCTTCCAGTTTGCGGATGGTAGCCGCCGTCGTTTTGGTCAGCTCCAGCAGTTCCGCCAGCGGTAATTCGCGACGTTCTTCGATGATGTTCCAAACTTCCTGCTGCCGCTTCGCCAACTTCGGCAATTCACCACTGACCGGCAGCGCACGGACAAACAGGCGTTCGCGCCAACTGGCATCTTCCTTGCGCACGGCTTCGGGCAAAACACTTTTCAACGCGGTTTCCGGCGCGCAGCAATAATATTCGCCAATCCATCGCGCGAGTTTGAGAACCTTCGGCGTGACGAGCGTCTGCGCGCCGATGACTTTGAGAATGGGTTTGAGATTCGCGTGACCGGATTCCTCGGTGACAGCGGTGACGACGCCGAGAATTTTCCGCGGGCCGAACGGCACCTGCACCCGGCTGCCGACCTCAATCTGCCCGGCCAGCTCCGCCGGAATCGAATAATCAAATTCCTTCCGTAGCGCGATTTCGAGACTGACGCGGGCGATCATTTTTCAATCCCGCGTGATGGCGCGCATCTCGGTTTCAAGCTGCCGGCGCAATTCCTCGCGTTCCGCGTCGCTCGCGGTCGCTGGCACGCGGATGGCTTTGCCCAAGCACACTTCGCAGCGCGCGAACGGCAGCGGAATCTGAAATCTGTCCCAGCTTTTCACGGAAATTTTCCAATTCAAGTTGAACGTCACCGGCACAATGGGCAGGCCAGTCACCCGCGCGAGCGAGGTGACACCGTCTTGCACCAGATAACACGGCCCGCGCGGCCCGTCCGGCGTGATGGTCAGGTCGTAGCCGCGTTCCGCCCAGGTCGTCATTTCCAGCATCGCCTGCGCGCCGCGGCGACTGCTGGAGCCGCGCACTGGCTGCACGCGGAACCGCTCCAGAATGTTCGCCAGAAAAGCGCCATCCTTGCTCGCGCTAATCAATGCCGCCATGCCCGCGCCGGCATTGTGTGGACGTCGGTGGACATCCAAAACCTTGATGCATGAGGCCAACCGGTTGTGCCAGAGGCAAAAAATCACCGGCGTCGGGGCGTTCGGTGATAAAAATTCCGAAGGCGTGCGCACCCGGCAGCGCACGGTAGCCATCAACGCCCGCAACGAAATGAAAACCGCCACCGCCGCGAGCCGCTGATACCATTTCGGCGCGTGGGGAATGATCACGCCACTGCGTTTCTGGACTTTTATTTTTGGACTTTGGGCGTGAGACATTTCAACCTTTTTTCAAACACGCCCGGACGAGTTGTTCCACCGAGGCAGCAGCGCCAAGCATGGTTTGCGCGGCGCGAACGGCGTCGTGCGCGTCCACCTGTTTGAAGCCGAGCGCCATGAGCGCGAGCGTGGCGTCGTTGGTTTTCTGATCGTCCGGCGACAGCGAATTTTTTGCGCTCGCCGCTTCCAACGCGCCCGCCGCGCCGACTTTATCGCGCAGTTCAACGACGATTCGTTCCGCCGTTTTTTTGCCGACGCCGGAAATTTGCGAAAGTGATTTCACGTCGCCGTTGGCCACCGCGCCGCGAAACGCCACGGTGTTCATGCCGCTTAAAATATTGAGCGCGGTTTTCGGGCCGATACCACTGACGTTGTTGATGAGCAGGCGGAACAAGTCGCGTTCCACCGCCGTCGCGAAGCCGTAAAGAATATGCGCATCTTCGCGGACGATGAGCTGGGTGAGCAATTTTACATCGCCGCCAGGTTGCGGCAGTTTGTCGAAGGACGAGAGCGGAATCAGCACTTCGTAGCCCATGCCGTTCACGTCCACGATGACTTGCGTGGGCAGCGCTTCGACGAGTTTGCCTTGGAGAAATGTAATCATATTATCAAACCACCACCGCCACCTTTGTGCGGTCTTAGGTCTTTCAACTGCTGGCTGAAGTCTTTGGCTTCTTTTTCTTCCTTATCCATTTCCTTTTTCCAAAACGCGATTTCCGCATCATTCATCAAGAGTTCTTTCGGCAATGGTTTTTCACACACGCCGCAGATTTTATTTTT
>CAIOUK010000143.1 GCA_903861445.1 uncultured Verrucomicrobia subdivision 3 bacterium | reverse complement strand
TTTTGGAAGAGGCTGAACGGCGGCGTGCGCTCGTCAAAGATCAGCGTGGACTTCTGGTTCAGCGAATTTTTCAACGCATCCAGTTGCAATTGGAAAATCGCCAGCGTCGGATTTTGCTGGAACACACTCAACGTCTTCGCAGCCTCGGCCACGCCGGCGCCTTCGATGCGTGTGGCTTCGGCCTGCGCGTTCGCCAGCACATCGGCAGCCTGACGTTCGGCGGCGGATTTGATTTCGGTCGCCTTGGCTTCGCCTTCGTATTGCGCCTTGCTGATGAGCACCTGCCGTTCGGATTTCATGCGGTCGAACACCGTCTGCGTCACGCTTTCCGGCAGGGCCAGTTTTTTGACGCCAAGAAAATCAATGCTGATGCCGTAATTCTGCGTCGCGAGCTGGTTTTGCACGGCCGTTTTGATTTCGTCTTCAATCGCTTCCAGCTTGAGTTGCTTCGAGTCGGCGTTCACGAAGTCGGACAAATTATGTTTGCCGATGACTGCCGCTTTCGCGCTGCGGAGCATGGTTTCGAGCTGGCGTTGCGCCGCTTCCACGGAACCGCCCGCAAATTTCGGGAAAAATTCTTTCGCGTCGGAAATCCGCCAGCCGACATAGACGCTAATCAGCAGCATCGTGTTGTCGGCCGTGAGATTCTCGCTGTATTTGTCCTCAAAATTCTGCACGCGCTGATCGAAGCGATAGACCTGCTGGATCGGCCACGGCCATTTGAAATACAAATTGGGCTGGTCAATGTTGTTCGCGGCGGGCTTGCCGAACGTCGTCAGCACGGCGACCTCCGACTGGCGCACTTGGAATGTGAACAGCAACAGCGCGAAAATCACCACCAGCACGGCGGCGATGACGATGGTAATCAGATTTTTTTTCATGGCGAATTGGTGATAGACAGGTTCAGCAGGTCGTCGCGGATTTTGTCTTCAAGATTGAAGATGACGACGTCCGACGTGTTGGTGGCGAGCAAAACATATTTGCGCGAGCCCTTCGTAGCAGCGGCGAAGCTCTGCAAATAAAGGCGTTGGCGATAAACATCCGGCGCGGCGGCAAAGGCGGGAATCTGGTTAGTGAACAGCGCCGCTTCGGCAAATTTTGACGAAACTAGTTGCACGCGCTTCGCGTCGGCGACATTGGTGATGGTGAAAGCCAGCGCACCGGCCTGCGCGTTTGTGCGGATGGCGCCGGCCTGCGCGTCGAGAATTTTTGCGAGCTTGGTCTGCTGCGCGCCAACCACTTTTTCATAGGTCGCGGCGACGTCGCTGGCCGTCGGCGGATGAATGTCCTGCAGGCCGACAAAAATAATCTTGGCACCGAGCGAGCGGCGGTTGGCCGAGGTTTGGATCCGCTCGCGTAACGCATCCGCCGCCTGCAACCGACCTTGTGATAGCACGTCATTCAAATCAACCCCCGCGAAATATTTGATGACTTCCTGCGTCGCTAGATTCTTCAGCAACGCATCCGGTTCGTTGTTTTTGTAAGCCCAGTCGGTGACGTTCGTGATCTGAAATTGCACCGGGATGCTGACGGTGATGAGGCCGACTGCCTGCGCCTTGGCTGAATCATTCGTGCCGTTGCTCGCCGTCGTGGAGGTGACGGTCGCGCGGTTGGCGACAAGGAAATTTTCCTCCTTGTTGTGGCTGACTGTCCAAAGAATCGTGTCCACCGCTTCGCTTTGCGCGTCCGGCGTGTAGCCGACAGCGAAGGATTGAATCTGCTCGGTGCGGAAGCGGTAAATTTTATCCGCCGGCCAGGGCAGCTTGAGATGTGCGCCGGGATTGAGCGTAGTCACCGGCTTGCCGAAATGTTCTAGCACGGCCTGTTCGCCCACGTCCACGAACACGACTGTCGTGGACAAAATCAGCGCGGCAAACTGGATAAGCAGCAGCGCCGCGAGATTTTTCTGTGCGGCCTGAAAAAACCAGGTTTCCGAAACTTTGAAGCCGAACTGGTAGTCCAGCGTCTGCGCCGCCGTGGTGAACAAACTTTCTGGTTGCGCGAAAATGCCGACAACGCGGCTTTCGTAGAGCGGTCGGGCGATTTTGCCCTTGATGCGCGGCCGGTAAATTTCCAGCAGCAGCGTCAGTAGGTTTTCCGCCGCCATCAAGCCGAGCAGCCCGCACAAGCCTCGTGCCACCCAGAAATCGGCGTTGGGAAATTTCGCCGCCACGCCCGCGATGCCGAGCGCCGTGAGCGCGCAGACGTAAGCGCCCGCCAGCAGAAAACTCGCGCCCGGTCGGAGCAGTCGGTGGTTTTCCAGCCGGGCAATCGTCACGGAAAAACGACCAATCAAAAACAACAGCAGTGCGAAAATCGCGAAGAGCGACAAGGTGGCCGTGGCATTGGCGGCATTGAGGACGGCGGGGTTCTTGCCGCTCCAGTTCCACAGCAGCCATGCGCCGCCG
>CAIOUK010000142.1 GCA_903861445.1 uncultured Verrucomicrobia subdivision 3 bacterium | reverse complement strand
TTGCCGACCAGAGGCATCGCGAAACAATGGTCCTCATTGTGGCAGCCGAAATTGAACGTCGCGTGGCTGCCGCTGGAAAGCGTTTTTCTCCGCGTCGTCGAACTGCCCGCCAGCAATCTCGAGGAAACGCAGGCGATGGTGGAATTGCAGTTGGAAAAACTGTCGCCGATGCCCGTCGCGCAAATTCTCTGGACGCTGCATGTCCTCGGCACGCACCACAGCCCGCCCAAACCCGATGGCACGGTGGAAAGTTTGCAGACCGTCATCGTCGTCATCGCCGAACGCCGCGTGGTGGAGGAATTTCTCGGCAAACTGGAGCTGGACGGCTATCTGGCCGACCAACTCGAAGTGCCGATGCTCGATCAGCTCGCGTTGGTCGCGACCACCGAGGACGGCGTGTGGCTGTTTCCCTTTTCGTTGGGCGGGCAGAACGCCGCGCTCGTGGCGTGGTGGGCGGGCGGCGCGTTGCGCAACTTGAGTTTTGTCACGCTGCCGGCGGCCGGCGACCGCGCGAAGGAGTTAAAGGAACAGCTCGCACACCTCGCGTGGGCGGGCGAACTCGAAGGCTGGCTGACGGCGACACCAAAATGGCATCTGGTCGCCGATCCGGCCAACGCGACGGAATGGGAAAATGTTTTGCGCGCGGCGCTGAACGAGCCGGTGCAAATCGTCGCCCCGCCCGCACCGGTGGAACTGGCGGCGCGCACGGCGCAACGTGCGGCGGCGGCGGGCAAATCCAACTTGTTGCCGGCGGAATTCACCGCGCGATATCACCAGCAATTCGTGGATCGCCTGTGGTTGCGCGGACTCGCCTACGCCGGCATGGCGTATGCGGTCTGTCTCGTCATCTATTTTTGCGCCGCCGGGATTTTGGGCATTCAAACCCGCAAGGTTGAAGGTGACGTGGCCAAAATCAGCAACGACTACACGAGTGCCTTGCAGCTCAAGGCGCGCTACGAGGTGCTGAAGGAGCGGCAGCTGCTGAAATACGCCGCGCTGGATTGCTGGCAGCGGGTGGCGGAGGAAATGCCGCCGACCATCACGCTTCAACGCTTCAGCTTCACGGACGGGCGGCGGTTGATGTTGAGCGGCACTGCGCCGCAGGATCAGGTCAACACGCTGTTCGATTTCAACACGTCGTTGAAAAAGAAAAAGGCCGGCGGCCAGTTTGTTTTTGACCAGCAGAAGGGCGACACCGTGAATCCGCGTTTGCAGGGCAACGTGGAAGCCTGGAGTTTCAGTCTGGAACTGCTGCATGTGGAGGCGGCCCCGGAATGAAAAAATATTTTGCCCAACTGCGTCCGCTGGAACGCCGCCTCGTCGTGGGCGTGGCGGTGGTGCTGGTGGTGGTGTTGAACGCCATGTTCATCTGGCCGCACTTTGCGGACTGGGGCAATTTGCGCGCCCGGCTGGACAAGGCGCGGAGCGAGCTGGAGCGCAACCAGAAAACGGTGGCGCAGATGCCGGCGTTGCAGGCGCAGGTGAAACAGTTCGCCAGCGAGGGCGAGTTCGTCGCGCCCGAGGATCAGGCCATCAACCTCATGCGCACCATCCAGTCGCAGGCCGCCGCCAGCGGCTTCGGCATCCAGAATTATTCGCGCTCCATGATGCGCACCAACGACGCCTTTTTTGTCGAGCAGGTGCAGAACATCAACGTCACCGCGACCGAGGAGCAGTTGATTGATTTTCTTTACAAGCTCGGCTCCGGCGCCTCGATGATCCGCGTGCGCGACCTCGAATTGCAGCCGGACGCGCCGCGCCAGAAACTTTCCGCCAACATCAAGCTCGTGGCCAGCTACCAGAAAAATCCCGTGGCCGCTGCCGACAAAAAATCAACCGCAAAGGTAAAATGAAAACCATCCTTCTCGCAATGGCGCTGGCCCTGACCAGCCTGGAACTGTGGGCGCAAACGCCGCCGGCCCCGGTGCCGCCGACCATTCATACCCGCCCGCCGCGTTTTGGCGTCACCAACGGCCCGGTCACCAAGCCGCGCTACACGCCACCGGCACCGGGCGCCAGCGCCACGCCATCCGGTTCATTTGACGCCACGGCCGCCGCACCGGCGGAGGAGACGATTCCGCCGGGCACGATTGATTTCACCAGCGCGGATGTGGGGCAGGTGTTGGAAATTTACGCGAAGCTGGTGGGCCGCACCTTGCTGCACGGCACCTTGCCGGACGCAAAAATTGTTTTGAAGACGCAGACGCCGCTGACGAAAGCCGAAGCCATCCAGGCATTGCAGGCGTTGCTGGCGATGAACAACATCTCGCTGGTCAACATCGGCGATAAATTCGTCAAGGTGGTCACGTCCGCCGAGGCCGGGACGGCGGGCGGCGAGGTGAACACCAATAACGCGAAAGATCTGCCGAACCTCGGCACCTACGTCATGCACATCGAGCAGTTAAAATTCGTCAAGCCGAGCTTGATGATTCCGCTCATCACGCCGTTCGCAAAATTGCCCAACGGCCTGACCGCGCTCGATGACAACGGCATCCTCGTAATGCGCGACTACGCGGAAAACATCAAACGAATGCTCGAAATGATCGAGCGGATTGACGTGAGCGTGCCACGCGAATACATCTCGGAAGTGATTCCGATTCGCTACGCAAAGGTGGACGACATCGCCTCCGCGTTGAACAGCCTCAGCGGTAGCGGCGGCGCGACCGTGAGCATCGGCAGCAGTTCTGCGCCTTCGCAAATCAGTGGATTACGCACCAGCGGATTGAGCTCCGGCAGCGGCATTGGCAGCAATCCTTACCAGTCTGGCGGTGTTGGCAGCAATCCTTATCAACCCGGCGGCGGCACCAGTGCATTTGGCACCCGCACGGGCATCGGCAGCACGGCGGCCAACCCCAACGGCACACCGACCACCGGCAGCACGTTCTCGCAACGGTTGAACAACATCATCCAACGCGCTTCCAGTCCGACGAGTGGCAGTGCCGGCAGCCAGGATCAAATTGTGTTGTTCGGCCAGACGAAAATTATTCCCAACGAGAGCAGCAGTTCGCTCCTCATCTACGCCAGCCGGTCGGATATGGAAGTCATCAAAGGCATCATCGCCAAGTTGGATGTGCCGTTGGCGCAGGTGCTCGTCGAGGCCGTCATCATTGATTACACTCTGGGAAATACATTCACCCTCGGCGTCTCGGCAGCACAGAATCCAACCACTCTAGGTGGCACCGGTGGCAACGTCATTGGTGGCGGTGGGATGAACAACGGACAGAGTTTTCTGACAACCATCCAGCAAGCCATTGGCGTCAATACCAATAATGGGGCAACCATTTTTCAAACGGTGTCGGCAACGGGCACGAACACTGGTTCCGGATCTTTTGCCAACCAACTGCCCTCCGGACTTAATTATTTCGGCAACATCGGCCCGACGTGGGATGTCGCCGTGAATGCCGCCCAATCCGACAGCCACGCCAGCATCATCCAGCGTCCACGCATCCAGACCTCGCAGGCGCAACCGGCGCAATTCTTCGTCGGCGAAAGCGTGCCTTACATCACCGGGAGCTATTCCTATAACGGCGTGCAGAACAGCTATTCGCAGTTGTCCGTCGGTGTGGAACTGGACGTGACGCCCTTCATCAATCCCGAAGGCGCGGTGACCATGCAAATCCAACAGGAGATTGATGCCGTGGATAATCCCAACTACAACAACACCGGCCAGCCGAGCACCATCAAGCGCACGCTCAACACCTCGATTACGGTTCGCGACAAGGATACGGTGATGCTGGGCGGCTTCATCGAAGCCGACAAATCGCACAGCCAGTCCGGCGTGCCGTTTTTGTCCGACATTCCCCTGCTGGGCAACCTATTCAAACAGCGCAACGATTCCAAGGCCCGGAAAGAACTGGTCGTGCTGATGCGTCCCACCGTTTTGGGCACGCCGGAACTGGCGGCAAAAAATACCATCAAGGAAACGCAACGCTTGCCCGGGGCTTCCGCCTCCGTCGCCGAAAGCGAGGCTGAAGAGCGCAAGCTGATTGACGCCCAGCGCAAACGCGAGCAGAAAGAATTTAAGAAGACCAAGCAATACGACGGCTTCTTCGTCCCGCCGCCGGAGGAATCCAGCACCAACACCGCGCCCGCCGCCATCAATCCGCCCGTCGGCACATCGCCGAACCAAGTTACCCCGGCTCCCAGCAGCCAGCCGTTGGCGGACACGAATGCGCAGGAAAAAGCCCGCGCGGCCGTGTCATTCGGGGTGCCGGTGAACCTCACACCCGACCAAAAGCAAGCGCTCCAAGAACTGCTCCACCGCTACATGGCCGACAAAATGACCACCGAGGAATACACTGTTGCTCGCGACAAGATTCTGGTCGGCGGCAAGTGAATTGGCGGTCGGAAAAAACCGCCGGGTTTATCCCCTTGGCTTTTCGGTTGACGGCAAGAGTTCTTCCAAGCTTTGGATGGGATGCAGCGGCACCAGCAATAATTTCGCCGGCGCGTGGAGCGGCGTCGGCTTCGGTTCGCCCAGCGTGCCAGTCACTTCGCATTCAAACGCCTTGCTCACCGGCCATAGCAGCCAGCTGACCATCGAGCCGACCACCGGCGTGTTGCGCAACAGTTGCGCCGTCACGCGGGCGTGGACGTTCTGCTCCAAATCCACCGTGCCCACATAATCCAGCCGCGCCATCGCCGTCTGGATAACGAGCGAATCGGTGAAGACGACGCCGTTGGTCAGCAGAAAATTTCCCGCCGCCTCCGTCGCGCGGTTGTTGCCGAGGCCAAGACCCGGCGTCAGCAGATTCAACGCCGGCGAAATCAGCCCGAAAATCGGCACGTCCCACAGTAGACCGTGGCGCAACCGCGCCGCGCCGTAACCGTTCCACGTCCGCCAGTCGTCGGAATTGGCGTGCGTCACCATCACCGTGCCGGACAACGCGCC
>CAIOUK010000141.1 GCA_903861445.1 uncultured Verrucomicrobia subdivision 3 bacterium | reverse complement strand
TGCGTGTGACCACCGGCAATGCCTTCGACCTCGTGGGCGAACGCAAGCAGACAAATTTCAAAGTGGATCGTGGCGACAAGTGGATGGATGAGACATTTGAAATCAAGCTCCGCAACCGGAAAAAAACCGATGCTGTGGAAATCCGCGTCGTCGAACATCTCTATCGCTGGAGCAATTGGGAAATCACCGCCAAGTCGGACGAGTTCACCAAGAAAGATTCGCAGACCATTGAATTTAACATTTCGGTGAAGCCGGATGAAGAACGCACCGTGACCTACACCGTGCATTATTCGTGGTGAGCGGGCAGGCGATTATTTGGCCAACGGCTTGGCTTCAGCTTGCAACCGGCGGGCGGGCCAAAAAGGTTTGTGGAAGGCTTCGGTGAAATCGTAGCCGTCCTGAAAATCTTCGCGGCTGTCTTTTTCGGTTTTGGCGAGCAGGCCGTTTTCCACCATGTTGAAAACGATTTCGCCAAAGTCGCGGCAGTTGCGGACGCCCCATTCTTCAAACACCGTGGTCGTCATCGGGCCGAATTGCTGGAGCGCATATTGGCGCAGGCCGTCCAGCAATTCGAGGCCGGTCACATGACGCACCTTGCCCTGATTTTCTTTGCCGACCAGCTTCTGCGTGAAGTCCAGCGCCTCGCGCATGAAACCATACGCATCGCGCTGATACCGCGTGTCGGCGGCCACAATCAACTCCACGGCTTCGTCAAAATTTACTTCGTGCATATCAAGGTTTGGCGGATGAAACCGCGGGCGTCGCTGCGGGATGGGCTTCGCGGTAAAATTTCACCAACAAGCCCGTGAGCAACAGTCCAACAATGATGCCCAGAACCAACTGTTCCTGTTTCGTCAGCCCGCTCATGCCTGCAATGTAGCGATGAAATGGCGTTTCGGCAAGTCAGCTGGGCTTTTGCTTGCTGCTGGCACCGACCGTTTGTAACTTCTGGCATGGCTGCCATCGGCCGGTTCCAAAAAGGCAACGAAATTTTCCACGCGAAAGTCGTGGACGGCGAACTGTTCCGTCTGCGCGGTGATGTCTTCGGCTCACCGTCGTTTGAACGCAAGCCCACTCCGCGCAAAGGGGTCAAAACCCTCGTGCCCGTCGTGCCGTCCAAAATCATTGCCGTTGGCTTGAATTACGCCGACCACGTGCGCGAAATGAAACGTGAGTTGCCGGCGGAACCGCTCTTTTGGTTCAAGGCCACGACTTCCTTGCTCGCGGACGGCGGCAAGATTGAAATTCCTTTTCCGCAGCACCGCACGGATTTCGAGGCGGAACTCGCCATCGTCATCGGCCGCAAAATCCGCAACGTCTCGCCCACGCAGGCCGCGCGCTATATTTTTGGCTACACCGCGTCGCAGGACATCAGCGACCGCACGATTCAAAAAGCCGAATCGCAATGGGCGCGCTGCAAATCGTTCGACACCTTCACGCCGCTCGGGCCGTATGTGGAAACGCAGCTCAACCCGGATGAGTTGAGCATCCAGCAATTTCAAAACGGCCAACTCCGGCAAAATTCCAACACCCGGGAATTGATTTTCAAGCCCGCCCAGATCGTCAGCTTCATCTCGACCAATATGACGTTGCTGCCGGGCGACGTGATTCTCACCGGCACGCCCAGCGGCGTCGGCCCGATTCAAAGCGGCGACAAGCTGGAAGTGCGGATTCAGGGACTCGCGCCGCTGAACAACTCGGTGAAGTAAATCTTCAACCACCAAGCCGCAAAGTCGCCCAGAGAAAAATCTTCGTGTCTTGGTGGCTTTGTGGTTAAACTTTCCGTTCAATGAAGTGGACACAAACCTTAATTCCTACGCTCCGTGAAGCCCCGTCTGACGCGGAAATCGTTTCGCATAAACTTTTGCTGCGCGCCGGCCTCATTCGCAAGCTTGCGGGCGGCGTTTATACTTTCCTGCCGCTTGGCCTGCGCGCACTGCGCAAGGTGGAAAATATCATTCGCGAGGAAATGGATCGTGCCGGAGCCGTCGAAGTGCTAATGCCCGCGCTCCAGCCGAAGGAAATCTGGGAGCAGAGCGGTCGCGCGGAAACGGCCAAGGACGTTCTGTGCAAAGTCAAAGACCGCGCCAACCGTGAATGGTTTCTCAGTCCAACCGCCGAGGAAGTCATCACCACGCTGGCGGCCGGCGAAATCAATTCCTACCGCCAGTTGCCGAAAAACTTTTACCAGATCAGCACGAAGTTCCGCGACGAAATCCGCCCGCGCTTCGGCCTAATGCGCGCCAAGGAGTTCATCATGAAGGACGCGTATTCGTTCGACACCACGGACGAAAACGCGATGGTGAGCTATCATAAAATGTATGACGCCTACAAACGCATCTTCGCGCGCTGTGGCTTGCAGGCATTTCCCGTCGAGGCCGATACTGGCGTCATTGGCGGCAACTACTCGCACGAATTTATGGTTCCCGCCGAGACGGGCGAGAACGACGTGGTGTATTGCGAGGCGTGCGGCTACGCGGCAAATATTGAGAAGGCCACGAGCGGTATTCCGAAAACTGCCGCGCGTGAAATCGGCGCGGCGGTGGAAAAATTCGCCACACCTGGCGTGGTGACGATTGAAGCGTTGAGCAAGGAACCTTACAAAGTTCCGGCCAACCGCCAGATCAAGACGCTGGTTTTTATCGCCGACAGCAAGCCGATTATTATTTTGATTCGTGGCGACGACCAGTTGAACGAAACTAAATTGATAGCTAAGACCGGCGCGGTTGCGGCACGTCCTGCGACGCCGGAAGAAATCTTTGCATTGCTCGGCGCAAAACCAGGAAGTCTGGGGGCGGTTACATCCACTTTGAATTTTGAAAGAGGCTTGAGCGCAACCAAAAATACGGACACCTACATAGAGTTCGATGCTAACATAACGCTCGAAGGTATTCGCATTTATGCCGACGAACGACTGCGCGGCGCGAACGACATGACGACCGGCGCGAACGAGGACGGTTTCCATTTGAGGAATGTTTCCATCGAGCGCGACATCAAGGTGACGGCGTGGTTCGACCTCCGCACAGTCAGCGCCGGCGAACCATGCGCCAAGTGCGTCAAGCCGTTAAAAATTCGCCGCGCGATTGAAGTCGGCCACGTCTTCAAACTCGGCACGAAATACAGCGAGGCGTTGAATGCGACATTCCTCGACGTGGATGGCTCGCGCAAGCCGCCGGTCATGGGTTGCTACGGCATTGGCGTTACGCGCACGTTGCAGGCCGTCATCGAGCAGGGGAACGACAAGGACGGCGTCATCTGGCCGTTGAGCGTTGCGCCGTATCAGGTCTGCATCACGCCGCTGGCGGTTACTCCGGAAAGCGAAGCGATGAAGTTGGCGGAAAAATTTTATGCCGAACTGACGGCGCAAGGCGTGGATGTGATTCTCGACGACCGCGATGAACGGCCCGGCGTAAAATTCAAAGATGCGGATCTGGTTGGTTTTCCCATTCGGATTGCGCTCGGCGAAAAATCATTGCTGAAAGGCGAAGTGGAAATCAAGCCGCGCAGTGGTGCGTTGCAGTTTGTAAAAATTGACGAGGCGGTGGCGGCGGTTTTGAAGCTGGTGCAAGCCTAATTTGAAACTTTGGTGACGTCCGGTTGATCTAGGCTTTCCCGGACGATTTGCGTCAGTTCGGCGTAGGTATAGGGCTTGGCGAGAAAACGCGAGCCGGTGCGGGCGAGAAATTCCGGCCGGACCACGTCATCAGAATAGCCGCTGGTGAAAATAACCCGGAGTCGGGGCTGTTCCTGCAGCATATATTCGGCAAGCTCCAGACCGGAAATTCCTTCGGGCATTTTCATGTCGGTGAGCAGGAGTTTGATCGCGTTGCGCTGTTGCTGCCAGATGCGGATGGCATCCTGACCGGAACCGGCTTCCAACACGCGATAGCCACATTCGGCCAGAAAATCCCGCGCCATTTCCCGCAACACGAGTTCGTCCTCCACCACCAGAATCGTCTCCGATCCGCTGGGAACCGGCTTGGCCGCCGGCTTGTGTGTTTCCTCCGGCAACGCGGCTTCGCAGACAGGAAAATAAATGGTGAAGGTGCTGCCCTGGCCAACTTCGCTTTTCACTTCAATCCAGCCGGAATGCTGTTTGACGATGCCAAAAACCGTGGCCAGTCCCAGCCCGGTGCCTTTGCCGACTTCTTTGGTGGTGAAGAACGGTTCAAAAATCCGCGCGCGCACGGCATCGCTCATGCCGCAGCCGGTATCGCTGACTTGCAAGCGAACGAAGCGGCCGGCTCGAGCTTCGGGATGGCCGTCGAGATAATTTTGCTCCGCGCAAAACTCATCGAGGCGGATGCTGAGTGTGCCGCCGCCGGACATGGCGTCGCGGGCGTTGACAGCCAGATTCATCAACACCTGTTCAATCATACCGGGATCGCCGTAGATGTTTGGCAATTGCGCGGGCGGATTAAATTGCAGTGAAATGGTTTCGCCCAGCATCCGGCAAAGCATCTTGTTGATGTTTCCCACCACTTGCCGCAAGTCGAGCGGGCGCGGCTGCATCACGCTTTTGCGCGTGAACATGAGTAGTTGGCGGGTCAAACCGGCCGCGCGTTCGGCGGCGGCGTGAACGGCCAGCACCGCATCTTGAACGGTCGGCGACAACTGCGCGTCAGCCAGCAACCGGCTGGAATGTCCCTGGATGATGGTGAGCATGTTGTTGAAATCATGCGCCACGCCAGCGGCCAGCTGGCCGATGGAGTCCATCTTTTGCGACTGGCGGAGCTGTTCCTCCAAGCTCAGGCGTTGCGTCAGTTCCTCACCATAGCAGTGCACCACGTTGCCGGTTTTCACCGGGTGCAGCGTCCAGGCAAAAGTGCGATTGCCGATGCGCGTTTCCAAATCCGCCTTGCTGCGTCCGGTCTGCAAACAGCTGGCGGCAATTTCGCCAAAATTTTCCGGAAGAATTTCGCGGGGATGAGATTTGCCGAGCGCCAAGGTGAGTTGCTGCGCCGCAGCGTTGAAATAATTCACCGCGCCAGCGCCGTCCAGTTCGAGCGTGGGATTCGGGTCTTCCTTCACGAACGCGGCGAGTTTTTGCATCGCCGTTTCGGCGCGCTTGCGTTCCGCCGCCATGCCGATGGTGTTGGCGGCGGCGAGCAAAAATTGAATTTCTTCCGAACTGAACTCGCGGCGATTAGTTGAGAAAACGGCCAGCACCCCAAATGGCTGACCACGGGTAGGAATCGCCGCTGTCACTCCGCTGACCACGCCGTGTTCTGTGAGGAGCGGATGCGGCTTGAACCGCGACTGCGCCGCCATGTCGCTCACGACCGTCACCTCGCCGGTGTGAGCACTGAAGCCCGCCTGTGAATCGGTTTCGTTGAAAAAAAATGCCTGACCGGCCGCTTCAGATTTCCAGCCGCTGCCGGCCAGCATCAACAATCGTCCGTCTGGGAGCCGTTGGAATACCGCCGCATATTCAAGCGAAAGCATCTGCCCGGTCAGCAACGCGCCCTGTAGGAAAAGCGCATCCAGATTGTCGTTGGTCAATGCGCACTGACCGAGCGCGGCGACGATGGTTTGCTGGTGCGCTTGGTCGCGTAACTTTTGTTCCGCCAGATTACGTTCCTGCTCGCGTTGTTGCAGCGAGGCGGCCAGTTCGTCAAATTTTTCCGCGAGTGAGCCCAGTTCGCCTTCGGTCTGTTTCAATCCGGTGCGCGCCTGCAATTCGCCTCTGGCCAGCTTTTGCGCCGTCCCGGTCAATTTCCGCACCTGGCGCAAAATGAAATGTTCACCGCCATACCACGCCGCGAACAACGCCAGCAGGCCGACGATCAGACTCTCCCACGGGAGGTTCGTGGTGTATTGCTGCAACCATGCAGGGGCAAATTGCCAGAACCAGTCTTGGTTGACGAGGAAGGTGAGAACCAAAGCGGGGGAAATCCACAAAAACACGCTGGCTACCAGCTGCATTCGCAGGCTGGAAAAAAAACGGATGGTTTTGCGTATGGTTCTAATGGCTCGAATATAGACGAAAACCCGTCAGTGCAAAATTATTTCAGTGCATCGGCGTAGTGGCTCCCGTCCGTCCGCGCGGTGATTTGCCCAAGTGTAAAATCAATAAGCCATACAACCAACGGCTCAATTCATCATCCTGCGCGACGGTCGTCCGGAGGTGCAAAATTTGGGGCCAAGTCTCATCTGCCAGCAATTGGGCTATCTTTTTAATTCCCGGCGTCAGGCGTGAATTCCTAAAATCCGGCGTCAAACCCAGTTCGCGCAGC
Source organism: uncultured Verrucomicrobia subdivision 3 bacterium (assembly GCA_903861445.1). Lineage (GTDB taxonomy): Bacteria > Verrucomicrobiota > Verrucomicrobiia > Limisphaerales > UBA11358 > UBA11358. Next base: position 3,987 of record CAIOUK010000141.1, on the reverse strand, counting down.
AGTTTTATTTCCAGCGCAAAAATATTTGCCGCGCGCACCGGCTCCCGTTCAAGCAGATCGAGGAATTTTTTTATTAAGGCAAAAAATTCCGGCAACGGCGTTTCCGTTTCGGTCATCGCTTCAATGCAGGCGGTCGCATAAGCCGCCTGGTTTAATTTCCCGATGTCCTGCCGAATGGTCGGGCGGGTTTGTTGCAATTTCACTTCGCGCAGATGGTGCAAATCCGAACTCCGGCTGCGGCTGAAGGAGAAATCAGCGGTATAAAATAAATCCAGCTTGCCGGCGAATGGCGACTTTGACCGTCGCGCTCCCTTCGCCACCGTCGCGAGCCGCCCGAAGTCTGGCGTGAGCCAGTGGACAATGAGGCTGGTTTCCGTGAGCGGACGCGTGCGCAGAATCAGCCCGCTGGTGGATTCAACCTTCACTTTTTCGGGATCAATTCCGGCGAAATGGAGCCGAGGCTGACGATGTATTTGATACCGTCGGCCACGGACATTTCGAGTTTGGTGATTTTATCCTCGGGCACCAGCACCAGAAAACCGGAGGTCGGATTGGGCGTGGTGGGAATGAAGACGGCGACAACTTTCTCTTTCGTTTTTTGCTGCACCTCGGCGTGCTGCTCGCTAGTGAGGAAGCCGACGGAATACATACCTTCGCGGGGAAATTCCACCAACACCACCGTCTTGAACGAATTCTTATTGCCGGAGAACGCCTCGTTGACCTGTTTGATTGCACCGTAAAATTTGTTCATGATCGGCACGTTCATCATCGCCACGTCGAGCCATTCGATCAGCCGTTTGCCGATGTAATACCGCGCTAGCAGCCCGACGGTAAAAATCAGCAAGGCTGCCAACAAGAGTGCCAGCAGGCTCCAATACCAAAACATCGAGCCGTCCTGACCGTTCGTGTAGATGAGTTTTGCGTTGAGGCAATACGGCAGGAAAAACAGCAGCGTATCCGTGAAGCTGGAGATGGTGCCGAAAATCCATTTGACCAACGCCAACGTCAGCAAAGCCGGCAGCGTCACCGCCAAGCCGGTAAAGAAACTGGCCCGCCACCGCGCAAAAATCGATTTTTTCATGAAGACATTTTAACCGCACGCGACAGTTCCGCGAATGAAAACTTTCCCGTCAGCCGCCGGACCAACCGGTTCTCCTCGCGTTTCATTTTGCGCCGCAGTTGCGGCTTCAAATCATCGTAGCCAAGCAGATGCAAAACACCGTGAACAACATAGCGCACCACTTCCGCCTGCCAGCTCGACTTGAATTCCTTCGCCTGCGTCACCGCCACGTCCACGCAGATGAATAACTCGCCGTGGATGGTAGGGCGCGTCACTCCGTGCGCGCCACCGGCGGGACTACCAGATTCGTCATTGTCAAACGTGATGACATCCGTCGCGCCTTCGTGTTGGAGAAACGCCTCATTCACGCGCGCCATTTCCCGCGCACCAACGAGATGAATGCCGAGTTCCGCCTCCTGGATGTTCAATTCGCCGAACAGCGCGCGCACGATTTTCTTAAGCTGGCGTGCATTGATTTTCTTTGTCCGCTGGCGGTTGGCGATGACGACATTCATTCCGCTTTGCCTGTTCCACGATGGTGTTCATAGGCCGCGATGATGCGCTGCACGAGCGGATGTCGCACCACGTCGCGCTTGGAAAATTCGACGATGGCGATGCCTTCCGTATTTTTCAAAGCGCGATGCGCCTCGGCCAGCCCGGAATGTTTGTGTGGCGGCAAATCAATCTGCGTTTCGTCGCCAGTGATGACCGCCTTGGAACCGTGGCCGAGCCGCGTGAGAAACATCAGCATCTGCTCCGTTGTGGAATTCTGCGCCTCGTCCAGAATGATAAATGCGCCGTTCAGCGTGCGTCCGCGCATGTAGGCGAGGGGAGCGATCTCAATGGTCGCGCGCTCCATGTGTTTCTGAATTTCCTCGGCGGGCAGCATATCGTGCAATGCGTCGTGCAGCGGGCGCAGATACGGCGTGATTTTTTCCAGCAGATCGCCGGGCAGAAATCCCAGCGCCTCGCCCGCCTCGACCGCCGGCCTCGTCAAAATGATCCGCGACACCGTGCCTTCGCGCATCGCCGACAGCGCCATCGCCACCGCCAAAAAAGTCTTTCCTGTGCCCGCCGGGCCGATGCCGAAAGTAATGTCGTGTTTGCGGATGGCTTCGAGATATTTCTTCTGGCCAACCGTTTTCGCCGTCACGCCGGCCTTGCGTTCGTGCGTCATCACACGGTCGCTGACCATGTCTTTGAGCATCGTGCCGCCTTCGTGTTTCACCACGTTCAACGCGTGCAGAAATTCCCGGTTCTTCACCGGCGAACCGGCTTTCAACAAATTTTCCAGCGAGGCGAACAGATGCTTGGCGCGTTCAATGTCCACCGCCGCGCCGTCGAGTTTGATCCAGCCTTCGCGCGAAGTCGCCTTGACGCCCAGTTCGGGTTCGAGCGTCGCGAGATTGCGCGGCTCATGATTGAACAGTTGCTGCGCGAACCGCGCGTTTTCAAAATGAAGCGTTTCGGTGGCCACGGTTTTTATTCGCGGAAGGTTGCAGCTAACTGGATCTTGAACGCGGCCACAATTTTCTCATGCGTGGCATTCACTTCCACATCGGTCAATGTTTTGTCGGCGGCGCGATAGGTGAACGCATAAGCGAGGCTCTTCTGTCCTTCCGGGACGTGCTTGCCGCGGAAGACGTCGAATAATTCCACCGTTTCTAGATTTGCCGGCTTGGCTTGCTTGACGGCTTGCAACACGGCGTCATGCGTCGTTGCTTCCGGCACCAGCATGGCCACATCGCGCCGGCTGGACGGGAACTGCGGCAGTGCTTTGAACGACTTCGCCGGATTCCGTTTGGCGAGCAGCACATCCAGATTGAACTCCGCGAGGAAAACAGCGTCGCGCAGATCGTATTTCTTCGCCAGCGTCGGCAACAACTGGCCTATTTTACCAAAAAACTTTCCACCCTGTAAGACGTCTGCTTTTTCTAAAAACAGATCTGAATTTACTGTGACCCGTAAAAAATGAATTCCTCGTATGCCAAACTGTTCCAAAAATTCTTCAACGAGACCTTTCAAATCGTAAGCGTCAACTTTCGCATCGCGTTCGTCACCACTCCAGAAGGGCAGGGCGCGTTGGCCGGTGATGGCGATGGCGATGTTCCGATTCTCCTTCGTCTGGCCGTTCACGTTGGTAAACACGCGGCCAATCTCAAACAACGCCACGTCGTAGTTCTTGCGGCTGACATTGTGCCGTAGCGAATGAATCAAACCCGGCAACAGGCTTGGGCGTAACACGTCCATGTCCGAACTCAACGGATTCGCGAGCGCGATGTTTTCTTCTGGCTTCTGGCTTCTGACTTCTGACTTCGCAATCAGCGTCTGCCCTTGCGCTTCATTCAAGCCGAGGCCGGCCAAGATGCGGCGGGCTTCGCCGATCTGGTCGTAAACCGAATCAAACGCGTTCGAGCCGAGCGCGCCACGCGGCGGCGTGCTGGGGATTTTATCAATACCATAGAGCCGGCCGACTTCCTCGATCAAATCCACTTCGCGCTTCATGTCCACGCGCCACGAAGGCACGCGGAACGTTGCTTCGCCGGGCTGTTGCGAAATGGTTTCCATGCCGAGCTTGTTCAGATACGAGACCTGGTCGGCGTGCGAGATGCCGACGCCGAGCAAATCTTTCGAGTGCGCGAAATGCAATGTGAGTTCCTTCGGCTGGGCAGGGGACGGATAAACATTTACGACGCCCTCGGCCAACTGACCGCCGGCGGTTTCCAAAATCAACTGCGCCGCGCGCTGGCTCGCCCAGTCGCAAATACCCACGTCCGCGCCGCGTTCGAAGCGATAACTAGACTCGCTGCGCAGGCCGAGCTGTTTGCTGGTGCGGCGAATATTTACCGGCGCGAAGTAGGCGCTCTCGATGAGCACGTCCACGGTGGAATTGTTGATCTCCGTGTTCGCGCCGCCCATGACGCCCG
>CAIOUK010000140.1 GCA_903861445.1 uncultured Verrucomicrobia subdivision 3 bacterium | reverse complement strand
CGGCGCGGGTTTGCTGGCTGCATTCTTGGGTGTTTCCGCCAGTCCTGTCCTGCTAACTGCCCCGACCAGCATCGCCAGGAAAACTATTTTTAAGGTGGTGTTCACGGGTTTTAGTTGTTGGGTTTGGCGAGCGCCACCACATCCATCCGGAAATTCAGCTTTTCCTGCACCGTTCCGGGCAAGGCGGCACTGGTGTCGATTGCCAAATTGACCAGCCGGACGTGCGGGAAATTATTTTCTAAATCCGCAATGAATTTCCCCAGATCGTGATAATAGCCGGTGCCGGTCAGGGTCACCTTGAATTGTTTGTAGGGGATGGCTCCAATCACGTCCACCTCGGAGAACCCCGGCTGGCTCACGCTGGGAATATCCAGCGCATACTTGGCCTTGAAGCGGCGGATGGTGTCGTAAGTCCATGAATAAACATCGCCGACCGCGACATCGTTTTCCTCATGGGCGAGCTGTTGCAATGCATTGGTCAGCGCGGCGTTGCTCGACTCGCGTTTGATAATCAAATCCTTGGTCTTCTGTAGTTCAACCCGCGCGGTGACGATGTTGGCGGCCATCTCCCGATTTTTCTGATATTGCGGCTTGATCAGCAGCATATAAATCATGGTCAGCACGCCAATGATGGCGATTCCCACCGCGATTAATTGATTGCGTTTTTCTGGCGATAATTTTTTCATCGGGTCTTATCCTGATAACGGCATTCCAAGCTGAACAGCACATACGGTTTGCTGTCGCCCACGGAAGCTTGCGGCGATGACAGGCTGGTGAGCCGCACGGCGTTGTTGGATTGAAGGCAGGATTTAAAATAGGGCGATTGCAGCACCCGGTCTTTGAAACGATTAACCTGATCGCCCGGATTAGGGCTGTAATCTTTGGCATCAATTGTCAATAGAATATGCTCGGTGGAAGTCGGCGGACGTCCGGGCACAACCCCAAAGCTGTTGGTCTTGGCCGCCACGCCGCCGTTCAACGTGTAGGACTGCTCCACGCGCAACCGGATCAATTGGACATTCGGCAAATAGATTTGCTGTAGCGTGTTCAGGAGGTTTCCTTGGAAAAAGCGCGCCGCGCGCAATTTGTTCAGGTCATCCAGCCGTTGCTGGGAATCGGCGATTTTTTTTAAGTTGCTCTTCACTACCATGACGTCGTTGCTCTTGGATTGGATTTCCACCTGAATATTGGCATAAGTGCGCTTGGCGAGGATGTATTCCATGAAGGCGGAACTGAACCAGACCAGCGCGAATACGACGAGCAGTGCGCCCAGCCAAATCGAGCGCTTTACCGGGTCACGCCGGCGTAAATCTTCCTCCGCCAGCGCCTCGGCCAACAAATTGATGCGAATAGGCATAGTCTAAAATTCTGCGAGGGCGGCACCAATGGCCACCGTCAGTTGCGGTCCGATGTGCTCCACCTCCACGGCTTGCTGGCCCGGCAGCGCCAGTTGCAAAAATCCCGTCGGACTCCACGTCTTGCATTCCAGCAGCAATTCCGAGTTGAGCATCTGCAAAATCATTTCTGACCGCGCGGAACCGCCGCTGACAAAAACATGCGCCACCGGGCGCTCCTGCTGGTGCTCGAAGAAATCCAAAGACGCGCGAATTTCGCGACCCAAGTGAAGCACCTGCATTTGCAACGCGGTTTCCACTTCCGGAGCCATCCCCACCTTGATGCCTTCGGCTTCGGCATAGCTGATGTTCATCGCGTTCGCCAAACCGGCCGTGAGTTGGTCGCCACCGACGTTCACCATCCGGGTCAGGGTCGGCTCGCCACGGTCTAAAACACAGATGGAGGTATGTTTGAAACCAATGTCCACCAACGCCACGATTTCTTTTGAAAAAATATCGGGTTGCGCTTGTTCAAAGGCGTTGATTGGTCCTACCAGACCGGGCACCAGACAGTCGGCCACCAAGCCGGCCATGTTGGCCGCCTGCAAATAATCCGTGACGAGCGATTGCTTGGCGGCGGTGGCCAGCACTTTCAATTTTTGCGCGCCGCCGCCGGATTCACCAGATTTTCCCCCTTTGCTGGACGCGGTTTCCAGCCGAGGCGGAATGATGTAGCAGTCAAAAACATGATTGGGCAAATCTTGTTGCAGATAATTCTTGTGGTTGACCTTGAGAATCAGGCGCATCTCGTCAATGGGAATGTGCGGCATCTCGATTTGCCGCACCATCGCATCATCCAGCCCGACGGACATGGTGATATATTTGGTGGTGTTGCCCAGCGCATCGGCGACGGCGCGCAAATGGGCGGAGAGCAGTTCGGGGGAAATTTTTTTCTCCACGATGGGCGCATCCAGCAGGGCATAGCGGGTGAGGGCAAAAATTTCACCGCGCCGTTCCAGCAAGATGGCCTTGGTGGTGCGACTCCCCAAATCCACACCAATCATCTGCTGGCGCTTTTTCTTCGAGCCTCCATTTACAAATGGCAGAGCAAATCCCATGGGGGTTTTATAGCTTTGTTTGTTCGGCAATAGCAAGCCGCATTTTTCGCCTGATTTGAAATCGGCGGTTGGTTTTGGGGCGACGGTGGAGCCGGTCAATCATGAGTTGGCGTGAAGGTAATGGTGTTGGGTGGCGGCACACCCCAGGCAAAGCGGATGGGCACCAAGGCCACCGGGATGCCTGGCGGCACTTTGGCGGGATTGAGAAAATTTTGATCAAAGCTGTAATGCCGGGTGGGCGGATTGTAGTAAGGATTCACGGGCGTGGGGTTAAAGCCCGATGGGTTTCTAAATTGGTTCGTGGCCATGTTGCTGTCCCACAGCCGCAGGATGGAAGTGTTTAGGTAAAGATTGGCACCACTCCAATCTTCCAACAGGCGCGGGAGGTTGTGAACGCCGCCGCTGAAAGTGGTATCCGAAGTGCCCGTGGAAGGCACGGTGCCCGTGATGATGGCCGCATTAATCGTGTCATCGACGGCGGCAAAAAGGGAACTCCCCTTGACGTAATTGGAGTAACCCTGACTATCCGTCCAATTGGTTGAAAGCACCGTGAGCGCGTCCGAAAACAGCGCGGCGGGAACTTCGTAGGTGTTGTTCGTGCCCGTCGAACTGCCGGCGCTGGTCTTGGTATTGTAATTACCCAGCACATAAAGCGGATTTTTGGTGGCCACGGTAAAACCCAAAGGCGTGCCGCTGCCGTTGGGCGGCAGTTGGGCGCCATTCACCAGTCGCACCGCCGGCAGTTGGGTGGTGGTGCGGGGACGATTGTCAGCGACATATAAAATGGTGGGATAAATTCCAGAGGAGGCCGGCAGCTTGTTTTGCACCGTCGTGTTGGTGCTGCTCCAGGAGGCGAATTTGCCCACGTCAATTTGGGTGAACAGATTGGTGTCGGTTTCTCGTTGGTCATAGCTGACGTTGGTAAGGCTCAAAAACGGCAGGTTGGAACTCAGCAGGCTGGGCGTGGCGTTGGTATAAGTCAAAACCACCGGGCTGGGATCGTTGCCTGGCACCGCCCCATTGACGCTGGTTTGCAACGTCAGCTGCACGGTTAAATTGGTGCTGACCGAGGTGGAGGCGTTGGTGACCAGCAGCACCATTTGCGCCTGATTATAAAGGCGCTGTTGGCCGATCGTGGACGTTGGCGATTCTCCGTTGGTCGGTATATCAATCAGGAAGTGAGAATTGGTCATATTCAGCGAGACGGTCACGCTGGCGACATTGGTAGCGTAGCCGGGGTTGGCATTGAAAGTCGTGTTCCAAGAGCTATAGGTGCCGCTGCCCAAACCATCCACTAGCGGGGCGGTGAGAGTGGCGGTAGTGCTGACACCACTATTGAAGGTCAGCGAGGCACTGGTGCCGACATAAATCGCACCATTGGCTTGGACGCGGCCATTGACAATCATCGGCGCGCATTGGGAGAACTCTAGCAGCCCGTTGTAAAAAATCGCCCAAGTGGTCAACGGCACCAGCGCCAAGAGCACATCTTCTTGCGCTGTGCCCACCACACTAGCGGTGTTCCCATTGGTCATCTGGACGTTGGAGATGATCCGATAAACCGGAGCATTGGCGGTGTATAAGCCGGTATAAGCCGAAGGCAGTGGGCCGGTATAAGAATACGCATAGCCGACGTAAGTTCTTCCCGCATTGCCCTGCGCGTCGGTAAACTGGAATTTTGACCAGAACGCATTTTCGTTCGCGGTTGGAACATTGGTCGCATACAAACCTGAAGCAATATTATTGCTGACGCCCGCCACGCCAAAACTTTGGAAGTCGTAGGCCATGCGGGCATAAATTTTTTCCACGGCCGCCTCCGCTACATAGCAGTCGGTGTTGTAAGTATTATAGGAGTTATTCAGAATGGCCACCGAGCGAGTGCGATACATGTCAGCGGACAGAATCATAATGCTGGCGGTGGACATGACCATGACCATCAGCAGGGCAAAGCCGCTGCGGCGCGGGGTGGTGGCAAGGGTGATAATCATGATTTATTCAGGTAGATGTGGGGTAGCCCTAAAATCCATCTGATAGGAATCGTAAAGACAGTTGGAGCCGACTTGGGTCAGGGGATACTGAAATTGGCAAAATTGGAGCGTGGTGTGGATCACATTTTTGTAGGACTTGCTGGTGCCGTCGTTGGTCTGGATAACGCCGTTATAGTTTTCCGCTGTGAAATAGGTCGTATTAATCAAGTTTGAGGCCAGCACCACCGGGTTCCAGTTGGTGCTCGTCGTGGACCATAATTTGATGTTGCTGTTGTTGGAATCACTCAAGTCAAAATAGTAAAGAGTATATATGCTGCCGTTGGTGGTTTGGCAAAGCTGCAAGGCGGTGCCGGTTTGCGACGTGCCGTTGGGATTGGCGGTGAAATTGGTGCCGCTCAAGCTGCCGATGTTCCACATCTTGGCGGAGCGGATGTCAGTGGGCAATTGCTGGAGAATCCGGCGGGTGGAATCACTCGCGCCGCATTTGCTTTCCACCAACTGAGCCTGTCGCAAACCCAGCAGGTGCGAGGCCATCAGTGCCATCACCACCACGATTAGCATACTCACCGCAAACATCATTTCAATCAGCGTGTGGCCGGTCACGGCAGCGTGCTTCCTTGGGTTACCCTTGCTTTGTGATCGAATAATTTTCATGGCGATGAATGCATGGTCAGTTGCCGGATACGCCCAGGGTTGACGGGTCGCGGTTGTCGGGTGCCATATACGAGGCTACGGAATTGGTGTAAAGCGAGGTCGAAGAAAAATGCCCCCAGTCGTAAAAAGGCCAGACGGTATCCACCCGCACCATTTCCAATTGCACTGGCACATTGCTGCTCATGTTCTCGTAAATCATCTGCACGGTGATGAAATTTGTCACCATTACATAGTTCGTTCCCTTATATGGCACCGCCAGAATATTGGTCGTGTAACCGGTATAAGTCTGGTTGCTGGCATTCCAAGAACTGTTCAGCAGGGTGAGGTTGGTGATTTCATTTTTCCCCAACGCAATATCCCAGACCGCAGATCGGGTTTGTTCGAGGCATTGAATCCCGACCTGTTGCGCCGCGAGGGAATAGCCCGTCCATTGGGCCATGGTGGCTGAAGCAATGTAGCCGTTGATGATGGTGCCAAAAACCATCGCGACGATTACCACGGCAATCAAGACCTCCCAGAACGTGCAAACAAAACCGCGTTCCCGCCATCGGCCGCGCGGAGACGCCAAAGGCATGGCCGACCGCGAGCCGTTTGGCTGGCTGGCTGGCGCACCATCAAATTTTAATTTAAGCCGCATAAAACTTCTTAAACGACAGGGCTTTCAATCCAAGTGTAGCACAGGCCATGCCCACGAACAATGAAAACCAAATTTTTGGCACACTCTTCGTTTTTAGAGGTTTTTTTGGTCATTTGCCTCGCATTTTTTTTCACAACGATTTTATTTTAGCGCGATTTGTCCTGCGCTGTCCCAAAATGCGTCAAGTCTCGTGGGGCAAAATTTCTGACGGGGCCGAGCCTTAAAAATTTCCGTTTGCAGTTCAGCCAGCTTGACTTCAGTGCGTTGCCCATTGGCCACGGATGATGGCTCGCACCTGCGGCGTCATAGGAGGGAGGCCACTTTGCTGACTAAATTTCGTGTCAAAGCCCCATTTGCGGGTGGGCGCATTATAGTAAGTGGTGTTGCCCCAAAAACTGGTGGCATACTGGCTTTCGAAGAGCACCACGATGGAACCGTTGTAGGTAACTGTATAACCAGTCCAATTCTCCAGCAACCGCAGAAAGTTTTCCACCCCGCCACTGTAATGCGCCCCGTTGGATGGCACAATGCCTTGGAGACACGCCGCATTGACCGTGATATTGGCCGGCGTGCGACTACCAACTGCCAAACCGGAAACATAAGTGCTGTCATTCCAGTTCGTAGACAAAATGGTCACCGCATCGCCCATGAATCCGGCGGGGCGGGTATTGACGGTGTCGCCCAACGCCGTGGAAAAGGTCGTGCCATTGGTGGTCGTGTTATAATCGCCTTTGACATAGATTGGAAACGGCGTGGCCACCGTGAGTCCGTTGGTTGGCAATTGCTGGCCGTTCATCACCCGCACGGCGGGCAACTGGCTGCCGGAAATCTGCACCCCATTATAAACATAAACACCGTCAATGCCATGACCCTTGCTGGTCGGCGCGGAGGTGTTCAGGGTGTTAAATCCCCGGCCCAGCGTATTGGTCAGCCAAGTGTTGAATTTGCCCACGTCCAACTGAACAGCCTTCACGGTGTCCTGCTCCCGGTAGTCGTAAAAAGTGACGTTGGTGACAAAAGAGTAATAACGATTCGTGACGCCGCCGGAAGCATTCGTTGTATCCATCGGCACTTGGGTCAAGTTGGGGGTTTGGTTAAAATTTTGATAATAAACCGTCAGCCCGTTCGTGTAGGAATTCGTGATGATGATGTCGGCGAGATTGTATTCATAGGCCTGCCCGGCGGGCGAACTGGGATCAGTGCCCGCTGGCGGGATGCCCAGTATGCCGATGACAGCCGCAGAACTATTATTGGTGCCCACTGGTAGGCTCAAGGTCGAGGCCGGATACTGCGGGTTGTTGACATTGATGGTGAAATTCACGTTGCCGCTGCGCCCCACGTTATTGGGATCCAGCGGGTCAGGCGTGGAATAATATTGGCTGGCCGCCTCAACATAATTGGAAAAAGTCAGCGGCGAACCGGAACTGGCACCGGTGGCGTAAATGTTATTATTCGAATGCACCCGGCCGGCGATGTTAAATGCAGCGCCCGGATTAATCTCCAAATCCATGTTGTAAAAGATGGCGTATTGAAAAACGGGAATGGCGCCAAACCAGTCATTTTGTGAAATCGTGGCCGAAAGATTTTCCCCGACATTCTGTGGCGTGGCCGTGGAGGAAATCACCCAGTTCTGGCCATAACCAAGCAACCCGCTGTAACGTGCCGGCAAATTTGTCCAGCCCGGATTTCCGATGGCGTTCACCGAAGTGGCGTTCGCCACGCCGTTGGTGTCGCTGAAGACGAACGTCACCGGCCAGCCGCTTTGGCTGGGCAGGTTGGTGGCGCTGGTGTAGGTGCTGGCGGGATTGAGGCTTTGATTGTTAAAATCGCGCATCATCGTCGCGAGGACAGCTTCCGTGGCCGACTCCGCCGCCGCCTGACTCTGGTTGAAAAGGATATTGCGTTTGGTGACTTTCGCATTGCTGGTGACCCAATACATCAGGCTCGAATAGGCCAAGAGGCTCACGGTCAGAAAGCCCATCGTGACCAGCAGCGCAAAGCCTCTTTGGTCGGAGCGTGATGGAAAGTAATGGCGTCGCATAAGCCGGTCAATTTTTGGCCCGCACGCACACGCGCGTGTGCAGCCGGTAATAATCAAAGGCGTTGGTGGCCACGCCGCCGACGTAGCCGGCCGGGAAAGCCAGTTGGTTGAACATCATCGTGATGGCAATGACCGGATTGTTCGCATAGTTCGTCAGGATGGTGCCCTGATAATTCTCGGCCTGAAAACAATAATAATTGGTCATATTGCTGGCCTCCACTGAAACCACGCCATTGCTGACCATGTTCATGTTCGTGTTGTTGGGATCCATGTAGAACACAATCGCATTGGCCGCCGTGGTGTTGGTGGCCGGGAAAATCTGGAGCGCATTGCCGATCTGACTTACCCCGGTGGCGTTGGTGGTAAAGGCACTGTTAGTGTAGGTGCCCACATAGACCAGTTGCGCGGAACGCACCTGGTCGCGGATGTCATTGATGGTTTCCCGCGCGCTGGTCGTGGCTTTCACTTTGGTCGTCGCCAGATTGTAAACCCGCAAGCCGTAAACCTGCACGCTGATCATCGCCGCGCCGATGATGATCAGGAAAATCGTCGAACTGACCAGCATCTCCGTTAGCGTGAACCCGCGTCGGCAGCGCTCGCTATCACAAATCGAATTGGCGGCAAAAATTTTCATTGGTCAGGGGAGCGCAGTAAAACCACCGTGTTCGTCTGCAGCAAACCCGTCAGCGGAAATCTCCAAATACAATCGCAGCGAATCTGGCGTAACTGAGGATTATGATTAGTAAAGACATCAGTCACGGTGATGACATTCGTCACCCAAAAATTTACGTTCGTGCTGGTGGGCGCGCCTTGCATCGGAATGTCCATGATGTCCACCTGTGAATAATTGGTTGACGGCAATTCATCCATCGTGCCCGGCCCATTGGTTGGCGGCCAGTCGCGTGGACGCCAGTCCGCCGCCCGCGCCTGTTCCGAGCCTTGCGAAGCATAGGCCTGTGCCGCCAGCGACATCGAACTCCATTCGGACATCCGGTTAGCCTGAACATAACCGTAAATCAATCCCGCGAAAACGAGGCTTAAAACGGCGAAGGCCAGCAACACCTCACCCAAGGCGTAGCCACCCGTCCGTTGGACGGATGAAATGGCCAATCGTTGTTTCGGTAGATGGCTTCGAATCAAATTCACTCGCCTAATAATAACCGGCATTTTACCAAAATATCAAACCAGAGCGACAACATTTGTTTAACCACCTTCCGGCGGTTGGCCAACGATGTCAATACCGAGTTCAATCCCAAGTCTGGGTAAAAAGGCCGTGCTTATTTCAATTCCCCCGCCCGCTGACGCGCCAGCTCCAGAAACGCCGTCAGCAAGGGCGTGCTTTTGCCTCGCCACAAAGCGCCGATTCGCGCGGTGGGAAAATCTTTCAACGCCAGCGCCCGGACATTGTCTGGTAGCGACCGGCTGGGAACCTGCACAGACACGCCGATGCCCAACCCGCCCGCCACATACGTCTCGATCATATCCGTTGAACTCGCTTCGATGGCTGGAAACCATTCCGTTCCCAGCTCGGCCAGCCGCGCCTGAAATAATCTGGCCAGCGGTTCCGGCGCGGTCAGGCAGATCAGCGGTTCGCTGATTTTATCGCGTTGCCAGAGTTCCTGCGCCGATTTCAGCTTGCTCGTTTTCGGCACCAGCAAAACCATGGGCAGTTCCAGCAGCAGTTGCGATTGAAACCCCGCCGGCGCTTCCTGCTCCATCAACGTGATGACCATGTCCACCTCGTCTTTTGCCAGCCACTCCATGAGTCCGGCGGCGTAGCCGTCGCGCAACGAAACTTTCACGCCAGGAAATTTCTTTTTCACGCCCTGCAACAGCCGTGGCAGGTGGTCGCGCAAGACAATGGTCGAAGCGCCCAGCCGGAAATGCCGGGCTTGACCGCCTTGGAGTTCTGTTGCGATTTTTTCAAGGTTGGTAAAAAATGGCGCGCAGAAGTCATAAAGTTTTTCGCCCGCCGGCGTCAGCGCGAACGGTCGCCGCTGGAACAGCGTCACGCCGAGAAATTCTTCCAGTTGCGCCACCTGCGCGCTCACCGCCGGTTGCTGGATGCCATAGGGAATGTTGCGCACCGCCGGCATAATACCGCCGTGCCTGGCGACGTAATAAAATAGTTCGAGATGATGGACATTCATTGAGGGAAACGATGTTGGCGCAGTTTTATCAATTCACATCGTTCGCGCAAGTCAGGTTAAAAATTCAGCTTGAAGAAACTATTCAGTTGCCTGAAATAAAAATGACCACAACCATGTGCCATGAATCCAATGGAAACTATTCCCGCTGACCCGCCGCCGAAAAAAGTCGGTGGCCGCAAACTGTTGGCTGTGCTCGTTGTGCCCGCCGTCATCACCATGTTGGTGGCTTTGCTCCAGTCAGCCAACGCCACGACGGCTTGGGTTTTAATCAGCAGTCCAGCCGCCGGTTTGATTGGCGGATTGATGTTAGCGCAGAACACCAAAAACGTGGCTCTCCGAATTTTTCTGACCTTGCTGCTAGGAACTCTTTTGGCCGGGTTCTGCTTAATCAGTTGTTTCTTTGGTTGTGCGCTGGCCGGCGGCGGCGGCGTGCGGATCGGCGGCTAAAAATATGATTGCAAAAATTGTTCCCCCGGCGTTCGTCATCAAAGACGAACTCCTCAAGCGCACCACGTCGCGCTGCCCGACTTGCCACGCGTCGTGTCCCGCTGAAGTCTGGCGCACGGGTGGGATCGCGCCGAAAGTTTTTCTGAAACGCACTTGTCCCGAACACGGCGAAACGAGTGTTTGTATCGCCTCCGACGCGCGCTTTTATTGGCTCGCAAAAGGCAAAGATGAAAATGCCTGTTGCTCTGGCAATTCAACTTGTTGTGAATCCGCCGACGGTTCCAACCCCGGCACGCTCGGCCGCAACGCGAACCCCGGTGATGCCATCGGGGTCATGGAAAAACTTTCCACCTGCCTTGCGCTCATCGAAATCGTTCACTCTTGCAACTTATCCTGTCCGACGTGCTATGCCGATTCGCCGCTCGGCGTTGCGCAAAAGGTTGACGCCATTCCGCTCGCCGATTTGCAAACGCGGATTCAAGGCGTGATTGACCGGAAAGGCAAAATCGAAATTCTCCAGCTCTCCGGCGGCGAGCCGACGTTGCATCCGCAATTCTTTGAACTGCTCCGCTGGCTCCACCTGAATCCCGGCATTGACTACGTTTTGTTGAACACCAACGGCGTCCGCATCGCGCACGACGATCCTTTTGCCGACGAACTGGCGAAAACTTTTCGCTACGGAAAATTTCAGTTATATCTCCAGTTCGACGGCACACAGGAAGCCGCGCAACGCCATCTGCGCGGTGCGGATTTGCGCGCCACGCGCGAGCGCTGCCTGACGCGCTGCGCGGAAATGAAATTGCCCGTTACACTCGCGATGACCGTGACGCCGGAAAACCTGCCGCATCTTTGGGACGCGATTGATTTCGGCCTGCGCTGGCCAAACGTGCGCGGCATTTCGTTTCAACCAATGTTCACGAGCGGGCGGATTCCAAACGGTAGGGCGAGCAGTCCTCTGCCCGCCGACGGCGCGCACGGAGTGACGCGCCCTACCCATGAAAGATTAAATACGGCAGATATAATTTTGTCCGCCGTCGCGCAGTCGTCTGGCAAACTACGCTTTGAAGATTTCACGCCGTTGCCGTGCGGCGATCCGAATTGCGCGACTATCGGCTACCTGCTGAAAGTCGGCGGGCAAATCCGTTCCGTCAGCGACTTCATTGACTTCAAGAACGTCCAGGGGTTTCTCGACACCAAAGTCCGTTACAAGCTCGAAGACCTGATGAAATGCGGCTGCGAATCCGAGCCGCTCGGTGAACTGCTGAAAAAATTCGAGTTGGACGAATCGCACACCTTCCGGCTCTTCATCAAGCCGTTCATGGATGCCGCGACATGGGACGAAGACCGCATTGACCGTTGCTGCACCCACGTCATCCGCCCGGATGGCAAGCTGGATTCCTTCT
>CAIOUK010000139.1 GCA_903861445.1 uncultured Verrucomicrobia subdivision 3 bacterium | reverse complement strand
TTGCCCTCCAGCGGCCGATTCTTGGTGCTGACGATGCCCTGCGTGACCGTGCGTTCGAGACCGAGCGGGCTGCCGATAGCAAAGACACCGTCGCCAACATTCAGCGCATCCGCACTGCCCAGCGTGATGGACTTGAATTTCGGCGCGTTCTTGTCCTCAATGTGCAGCAGCGCCAGATCGTGAAATTTGTTGATGGCGATGATCTTGACCTGCTTGTAGGTCTCGCGGTCCAACTGGCCATTCTTCTGGTGATAGACTTCCACGGAAATTTCCGTTTCGCCCTCGATGACGTGAAAATTCGTGATGAGATAGCCGTCTTCGTTCAGAAAAAAGCCGGAGCCAAGTCCGCCCGCTGTTTTCACCTGCACCACGGCCTCACCGATTTGTTTGACGAGCGAACTCACGTCGCGCGCGGCGGCGGTCTTGGTGGTGGCCGAATAAAATTGTCCGGTCACCGCCGGTGCCGAGGTGACGGCGGTTCCCGTCGTGCTGACTTTGGTGACGCTGGTCACGGCGGTGCGCGGGATTTGCAGCACGGCGTAGCCGAGATCCACAATGAACGAATCCGGTTTCTCCGCGAGGATTTTTCCGGTGACTGCGGCGGCATCCTTGAGCTGAATGGTGTCGGCAGAAAGAAGCTGCCCGCTGCAACCGAGCAGGGCGGCCAGCGCGAGATGTTGCTTGAACGACATGGGGCGACGATAATCTACAGGCTTGGATTTGACAAGCGGACGGGCGTTCAATCTTGCGCGGGAAAACTTTTCAAACGCCCGCCAGTCTGCCACCCTGTCCAGCCGTGATTGACACCCAAGCAAAGCTCGCTGAATTTCTGCCGACCCTAAAATCCGCCGCGTGGCTGGCCATTGACACCGAGGCCGACAGCTTGCACGCCTACCCGGAAAAAGTCTGTCTCATCCAGATCAGCACCACCGCCGGCGACCGGCTCGTAGATCCGCTCGCGCCGATGGACATAAATCCCTTTCTCGCCGCGCTCAGCGGACGCGAACTGATTTTTCACGCCGCCGACTACGATTTGCGGTTGCTGAAGAAACACCACGATTTCACGCCCACGGAAATTTTTGACACGATGCTCGCCGCGCGGCTGCTGGGCGAAAAACAATTCGGACTCGGCGCGCTGGTGGAAAAATTTCTCGGCGTGAAGCTCGACAAAGGCCCGCAGAAAGCCGATTGGGCGCAACGTCCGCTCACGCCGCGCATGGAGCAATACGCCCGGAACGACACGCATTATCTCAAGCCGCTCGAAGAAAAACTCCGCGCCGAACTCACCGCCAAAGGCCGGCTCGCTTGGCATTCGGAAAGTTGCGCGCGGCTCATCGTGGAAAGCTCCGTGCCACCGGTGATTGACCTCGACGATTGCTGGCGCATCAAAGGCAGCACATTTCTCGAAGCCCCCGCGCTCGCCGTCCTGCGCGAGCTGTGGCACTGGCGCGAGGCGCAGGCCATCGCCGCGAGCCGCCCGCCGTTCTTTGTCCTCTCGCACGAATCCATGGTGGCCATTTCCGTGGCCGTCAGCGAACAGCAGCCGTTCGAGCAGATGATTCCGCCGCGCATGCATCCGCGCCGCCGCGAAACCCTGCTCGCCGCCATCCGCGCCGCGCAAGCCGTGCCGCCGGAGCAATTCCCGGAAAAAATCCGGCACCACTCGCAGCGTCCGACCGAGGCGGAATTCAAGCGTTTCCGCGATCTGGAAAAAATCCGCGACCACCACGCGCACGGCTTGCAGCTTGACCCGACGCTCATCGCACCGAAATCCGTTCTCGGCGACCTCGCCCGCGACTGGGACAAATACTCGGCTGAATTGATGAACTGGCAGCGGGAATTGTTGAAATAATTTTCAACCGCGAAACACACTAAATACGCGAAATGAATTTTTGAATTCCGTTCGCCGTTCGCGTATTTCGCGGTTAATTTTTCCCTTACCGCACTTTCTCAAACGCAAAACCCTTGAGATATTCCGTCTCGGGAATCATCGGGATGATTGGATGATCCGGCGATTGCGCGTAGGTGGCCACGCGACGCAGAACATGGCGCGTGTCGAACGCCGCCGAGAGCAGCGAGTCCTGAAAAAGTTCCGTGCTGACATGGTGCGAACAGCAGAACGTCGCCAGCGTGCCGCCGGCTTTCAGCAGCTTCAACGCGCGTAAATGAATTTCCTTGTAGCCGCGCAGCGCATCCGGCACCGACGCGCGATTGCGCGTGAATGACGGCGGGTCGAGGATGATGAGGTCGAAGCGCGGAATGACGCGTTCATGCGGCTTCACGCCGGTGTTGTTCTTGAGCCAGTCGAAGACGTTGATGGTGTCGAAAGAGCATTTTTCCGCGAGACCATTCGTCGCAGCGTTGCGTTTGGAAGCTTCGATGGCATCTTCGCTCTGGTCGAGCATATGGACGTGCGCCGCGCCCGCACGTGCTGCGTGCAAACCAAACCCTCCGAGAAAGCTGAAGCAATCCAGCACCTGTCCACCCTTCGCGAATTCAGAGACGGCCTGATAATTCGCCTGTTGGTCCAGATACATCCCCGTCTTGTGGCCGCCGATGAGGTCGGTCTCAAACTTGATACCGTTCAAGTTCACGGCAATTTTTCCGTCGCATTCGCCGGCGAGAATTCCATTTGCCACTTCCAGCCCTTCAAATTTTCGGGAGGCCACGTCGCTGCGTTCCATGATGGCGCGCGGCGAAAAGATTTTTTGCAGCACGGCGACGATGTGTTCCTTGCGCATATCCATGCCGAGCGAGGAAATTTGCACGACGAGCACGTCCTCGTATTTGTCCACGATAAGACCGCTCAAAAAATCGCTCTCGGCGTTCACCACGCGGAAAGAAGTGGCGTTGGGCAGATGCCGCTGGCGCACGGCGAGCGCGGCGCGGATGCGTTCCTCAAAGAACGCTTCGTTCGGACGGATGCGGTCGGGCGCGAGGATGCGGACGGCGATTTTGGATTTGGAATTGTAGAAACCCGCGCCGAGCAGCCGCGTGCGATGGTCGCGCACCTGGACGAGTTCGCCATCCTTGACGGTATCGGTCGTGCGGAGAACTTCGTTTTGATAGACCCACGGATGGCCGGCGAGCATGCGGTCGGCTTCGCCGGGTCGCAACAGGACAGTAGGGAGCGTATCAGTGATTGTAGACATGATGACAGGTTCGCAAGCGATGGCGCGGAAGTAAATTCATTTTGCTGATGCGAATTATTTGCTTGAATTGTTTCGGCAACAGGCAGATAAGAAACTTAAACCAATGAAAACCACCTACCCTGTCAGCGCGCTCATGCAACAGAAAGACATCGTGCTCTGGAGCATCGAGCCGGAAACCACGGTATTCGACGCCATCAAGCTGATGGCCGAAAAAAATATCGGCGCGCTCCTTGTGCTCGAAGACGATGAGTTGCTCGGCGTTTTTACAGAACGCGATTACACCCGCAAAATCGCCCTCGCCGGCAAATCCTCGCGCGACACCCGCGTGCGCGAAGTCATGTCCGGGCGCGTCATTACCGTGACGCCGGGCGATTCCGTGGAAGATTGCATGCGCTTGATGACGGAACACCGCATCCGCCATCTGCCCGTGGTCACCGGTTACAAAGCCGTGGGCATCGTCTCCATCGGCGATCTGGTGAACTGGACCATCTCCACGCAAAACGCCGCCATTGAGCAGATGGAACAATATATCGCCGGCAGCGTGGCACCGTAATTGCCGAACTTTTTGGAAATTTATTTTAACTGCGCCGAGATTTCCTTGCTCATCAAAGGCTGCAAAACTTAAAAACTTAATGTCTAATCATTGTTAGACAGCATTAAGCGTTATGTGGATTTTTACCCCATTCATTTTAGGTGGCATCCTCTTTGTCGCTTTTATCTTGGGGAGTTTGGGAGTTCTTTGCACTCATGATAGACGTGATTTATTTCCCGGTTTGCTTTTTGGCCTGCCAACTATCGTTGCGAGCTTGTTGATTTTTGTTTTATTTACAGAAGCCGAGATTGTCTGGGCTGGCATTTTTGCAGTTCCGTCCATGATTATCGGCTCGTTGGTCTTATGGCGGGGGGTTCGCACCGGACAGAAACGGATCGATTATTTCACTGCCATGCTTGTGTGCGGCGGCATTTTTCTGATGAGTTTTGTTCTTGTTAAATATCCAGACATTACGAGGATGATTTTCTCGCATATTTTACCAGCCGCTCCGATATTATAACTATGCTGCCTTCTAACAGCAGAATAGCCTGAAAACTATTTTAATTCCGCCGCAATCTGTTCGCCCAGCGCCGCCGCTTCAGCAATCAGCTTTTTTCCTTCGCCGCGCTTCACCGTTTCATCGCGGAAGGAAATCGCCTTGAGCGTCACCTTGTCGCCCACAATTTCCGCGTGCGCGCCGACGGGGCTCTGGCAGCCGCCGCCCATGCCGCGCAAAAACGCGCGTTCCGCCGTCACCGCGTGGAAGGTGTTGAAATGATTCAGCCGCTCGACAATTTTCGCGATGCGCTCGTCATCCGCGCGAATCTCAATGCCAATCGCGCCCTGCCCCACACACGGCAGCATCACGTCCAGATCCAAAATCGTCGCCAGCAAACCGTCCGGCACGGCGTCGCCGCTGATGGTGCCATCGGCGTTGATGCTGAAATTCAGCCGCTTCATGCCCGCGAGCGCGAGGATGGTGGCATCCAGTTCACCGCGTTCGGCCACTTTCTGCATCCGCGTGGCAACATTCCCGCGAATCTCGACGATGTTCAAATCCGGTCGCGCGGCGAGCAAAGACTGTTTTCGGCGCGTGCTGCTGGTGGCAATGGTCGCGCCTTTCGGAAAATCTTTCAGCTTGAGGTGCGGTTTGAATCCGCGCAAATCACATTGCCCCGGCGACCAGTCGGCTTGTTCCTTGATGGTGTCCTTCTGCTTTTTGAGAAACGCGGCGTCGCGGTAAATCAAAACGTCGCGCACGTCTTCGCGCTTCGGGGTGGCGGCGAGAATCAGGCCGGGCGGCAGATCGGTCGGCAAATCTTTGAGACTGTGCACGGCGAGGTCGGCGTGGCCTTTGACGAGCGCCACTTCGAGTTCCTTCGTGAACAAACCTTTCGGCAACGCTTCGGCCTGGTCGCCTTTCTTGGCCATCGAGGCTTTTTGCAACTTGTCGCCGGTGGTCTTGATGATTTTCAGTTCGAAACGCAGTTTGGGAAACGCGGCACGGCACATCGCCGCAATCAGGTTCGACTGCGCCAGCGCCAGCGCGCTGCCCCGGGTGCAAATAACAATCGGCTTTTCAGGCATAAATTTTACGCCACAGATTTTCACAGATGCGCGCGGATGAAAAGCAAACAAAGCAGTCGCGGCTGAATTGCGCTTGAATCGCGCGCCGATGTCGGTAGCTTGCGCCGATATGCGTTGGACAAACTTTGCGTTCCTATTTCTGGTCGGCTCGCTGGCCGGTTGCACCACCACCCAGAAAAATGATTCCAGCAACAGCACCATCAAGCTGGCGGACTTTCAGGCGCGCGCGGCAAAATTTAATTCCGTCGTCACCGTCCCAGTGTTTGAGGCGACCACGAACGCCGTCGCCGCCACCGTCGCCAAAACCATCGCCGACGGCAACGCTGCGCTCGACCGCATCGGCTCGCTCGGCGCGGGCGATGTAGATTTTTACAACACCTTTGTCGCGCTGGACAATTTGAATTTTAAAATTGGCTGCGCATCCGACCGGCTGGGCCTCATCCAGCAAACCAGCACCAACGCCGCCGTGCGCGACGCCGCGACCGACGCCATCAAGCAGCTCTCCGAATGGGCCGTGGGCATTGACTATCGCGCCGACGTTTATCACGCGCTGAAAACTTTTGCCACCACGCAGCCGCAACTGGTCGGCGAAGATAAAAAACTTTTTGACGACACGCTGCGCGATTATCGGCGCGCCGGTTTGGATTTGCCGAAAGACCAGCGTGACGCGGTGGAAAAGCTGCGCAAGGAATTGACCGCGCTGGAAAATGATTACCAGAACGACATTGTCAAGGCCCACGCCGAACTCAAATTCACCAAAGCGGAGCTGGCCGGCGTGCCGGAAGATTTCCTGTCACAGCAGGGCATCAAAACCGGTGACGACGAATACACGCTCAAGCCCAACATCACGTTTCACTACCTGATGATTGAGGACAATGCGAAGCTCGAAGCCACGCGCCGCCGCATGATCACCGCGCAATGCAATCTCGCCCGCGAGGTGAATATTCCCCTGCTCCAGAAGGTGCTCGTCCGGCGCGATACCGTCGCCACCAAGCTTGGCTACAAAAATTTTGCCGACTACGCCACGGAAACGCGCATGGTGAAGAACAGCCAGACGGCGATTGATTTTCTCAATAACCTCAAGACCGGATTGCAGCCAAAGCTGGACGGAGAACTCGCTGAATTTCGCGCGCTGAAAATGGCCGAGACCGGCACGACCAACGCCACCATCAACGTCTGGGATTGGCGCTATTACGCGAACCAATTGCGAAAGGCCAAATACAACGTGGATGCCGAGCAGTTGCGCGTCTATTTCCCGTATCAACGCGTGCTGGACGGCATGTTCACAATTTATCAGCGCATCTTCGGCTTAAAATTTGAGCGCGTCGAACCACCCTACAAATGGACGGACGACCTGCCGCTTTACACGGTTTCCGACCTCAAGACCGGCGAACCGCTGGGGCTGTTCTACCTCGATATGTTTCCGCGCGACGGCAAATACAATCACTTCGCGCAATTTCCCATCATCGAAGGCAAATTGCTGCCGGACGGAAAATACCAGCGCCCGGTCTGTTCACTGGTCTGCAACTTCCCGCCGCCGCAGCCCGACAAACCCTCGCTGCTCTCGCACGACGAGGTGGAAACCGTGTTCCACGAGTTCGGCCACGCGATGCACACCATTCTGACCCGCGCCAAATACTCGCGGTTCGCCGGCACCAGCGTCCCGCAGGATTTTGTTGAGGCCCCGTCGCAGATGCTGGAAAACTGGCCGTGGGACAAAACCGTTTTGGACAGCTTCGCCGCCGACTATCGCGATCCGAAGAAAAAAATCCCGCAGGAAATCTTGTCGCAGCTCAAAGCCGCGCGGTTTGCCACCTACGCCACTTACTATCGTCGGCAACTTTCCTTTGCCCTGATGGATTTGACGCTGCACACGCAAATCCACGCGACGAATGCGGCGGACACCTTGCCGCTCGCCAACAAAGCCTTGAGCGAAGTTTCGTTCCCGGTGCCGCCGGACACGGCGTTCGTCGCCTATTTCGGCCACATCATCGGCTACGGCTCAGGCTACTACGGTTATGCGTGGGCCGATGCGATTGCGGCGGACATGGCCACGGTATTTGAGAAATCACCCGACGGTTACTTTGACCAGAACGCCGGGATGCGAATGCGCAACGAAATTTACGCCGTCGGCGACTCGCGCGACATTAATGTCTCCATCAAAAAATTCCTCGGCCGCCCGCGTTCCATTGAGCCGTTTCTCAAACGCATCGGCGCGGAGACAGCAAAATAACCCATGAGCGACGCCGTTTCCACCGCCGGCCGCTGGCCGAAGCAGATCAAATACATTATCGGCAACGAGGCGTGCGAACGCTTCAGTTACTATGGCATGGCGGGCATTCTCGCCGGCTATATCAGCGGCCAGCTCGTTGCCGGTGGCCTCGGCAAATCGGAAAATTACGCCACGGAAGTCATCTCACTGTTCAAGTCGCTGAATTACTTCACGCCGCTGCTCGGCGCGTGGCTGTCGGACAAACTCATCGGGCGCTACAAAACGATTTTCTGGGTCTCGTTATTTTATTGCGCCGGCCACGGCACACTCGCGTTGAGCGATTTCTTCGGGCCGCAAGGCAAACTCAACTGCCTCTTCATCGGGCTGACGCTCATCGCGCTTGGTTCCGGCGGCATCAAGCCGTGTGTCTCGGCCTTCATGGGCGAACAATTCCGGCCCGACCAATCGCATCTGATGCAGAAGGCGTATGGCGCCTTTTACGTCGCCATCAATTTCGGCTCATTCTTCTCATTCCTCGTGATTCCGTGGATTAAAAATCATCACGGCTACAGTCTGGCATTCGCCGTGCCAGGGATTTTGATGGCCATCGCCACGTTCATCTTCTGGCGCGGCAAACGGTTTTACATCCTCGTCCCGACCAATCGCGAAAAAAAACACGCTGGATTTTTTCACGTTTTTTTCACCACGCTGTTCATGAAACGCGCCAGCGACAAAACCTTCTGGGAAAATGCGCGCACCCAGTTTAGCGAAAACGAAGTCGCCGCCGCGCGCTCCGTGCTGCCCATTCTCTTCGTCTTCGCCACCATTCCGATGTTCTGGGCGCTCTATGATCAGGGCAATTCCACTTGGGTTTTACAGGGTTTGAAAATGGCGAACGCGAATCTCCTCGGCCTCGACATCGGCGCGGAACAGATGCAATCGCTGAATCCGCTGCTCATCATGCTCTTCGTGCCTATCTTCACGCTGTGGATTTATCCGCGCCTAGGCCGCTTCGCCGCGCCGCTCAAACGCATGAGCTACGGCCTGTTTCTCGCGTCCGTCTCTTTTGTCGCCGTCGCGCTCATCGAACAACGCCTCGAAGCCGGTGCGCACTTGAGCATCCTTTGGCAGACGTGGCCCTACATCATCATCACGGCGGCGGAAGTGCTGGTCTCGACCACAGGTTTGGAATTCGCCTTCCGCGAAGCCGCGCCGGAGATGAAAAGTCTTATCATGAGTTTCTGGCTGCTCACCGTCGCCGCCGGCAATCTGTTTGTGGCGTTGCTCACCCGATTTCTGCCGACCACCGCCGCCGGTGGCGGTGACGCCGCCGTAAGCAGCGGCCGATTTATGCTCTACGCGGGAATGATGTTTGCCGTGGCGGTCATTTTCAGCCTCATCGCCGCGACCTACCGTTACCGCGACCAAGCTGCTGCACAGGGGAAATAATTCAAACTGCGGCCAACTCGCTTGAAGCTGCCAACAAAAGTCCGCAGTTGAAAAACAAAAAACCGGAGCTTTGCAGCTCCGGTTCTTGGAAAAAACTCAATTAAAAGCGGAAGTGGGCAAAAGCCTTGTTCGCCTGCGCCATCTTGTGAACCTCATCACGTTTGCGAATGGCATTGCCCTGACCGGCAAAGGCCTCGAGGATTTCCGTGGCCAGCGCGGCCTTCATCGGCACGCCTTTTTTGGCGTCCGCGAAATCAACAATCCAGCGCAGCGCGAGCGCGTTCTGGCGTTCGGCGGGAATTTCCAGCGGCACCTGATAGGTCGCGCCACCGACGCGGCGCGCCTTGGTCTCGATGCGTGGCTTGGCGTTGTCCACCGCGCGCTGCAGAATTTCGATCGGGTTGCTGTCCGGGTTCTTGGCCGAGATGGTGTCGAACGCGCCATAAACGATGCGTTGCGCCGTGCTCTTCTTTCCGGAGAACATGACCGTGTTGACGAGGCGGCTAACCAGCGTGTTCTGGTATTTGCCGTCCTTGGCCAGGGGCCGTTTGGTTGCTTGACGTCTGCGAGACATATTATTTTATAAAATTATTTGGCGGCGGGTTTGGCAGCCTTAGGTTTCTTCACGCCGTATTTGGAACGGCTCACGCGACGTTTTTCCACGCCGGCGGCGTCGAGCGTGCCGCGCACGATGTGATAGCGCACACCGGGCAAATCCTTCACACGGCCACCGCGCACAAGCACGATGCTATGTTCCTGCAAATTGTGACCTTCATCCGGAATGTAGGCGATGATTTCGTAGCCGTTCGTCAAACGAACCTTGGCCACTTTGCGCATCGCAGAGTTAGGCTTCTTGGGCGTGCGCGTCATCACTTGGATGCACACACCACGGCGGAAGGGCGAGTTTTCCAAGGCGGGTGACTTGGACTTATACTTTACTTTAGTGCGGCCCTTGCGGACCAGTTGGTTGATTGTCGGCATTTGCTTAAAAATCGCGGTAAAATTATCAGTTTCTACTTTGGAGAAACGGAACGAAGAAAATAATTAAACTTCGCTTCCGTTGCAATCATATTTTCTTTAATTAACGGGCGTCCGCACTCCGGACGCCCGTTGTGAATTTCGTTAGTATTAGGCCAGCAACGGATTTTCCGCTTCCGGCACTTCCTCGACTTCCGGTTCTTCCGGCAATTCGACGAGCGGGTTAAGCGTAATCTTGCGGTGCATATCAAAACCGGTTCCCGCCGGAATGATGTGACCCATGATGACGTTTTCCTTGAAGCCGCGCAGGCTGTCAATCTTGGAACGCGTCGCGGCTTCGGTAAGCACGCGGGTCGTGTCTTGGAAGGACGCGGCGCTGAGGAAGCTGTCGGTTTCGAGCGACGCCTTCGTGATGCCGAGCAGCACGGGCACGGCTTCCGCCGGCTTGCCACCCTTCTTCTCGACGGCTTCGTTCTCGGCTTCGAATTCCAATTTGTCCACCTGTTCGCCCCAGAGGAATTGCGTGTCGCCGGTTTCGGTGACACGAATCTTGCGGAGCATCTGGCGCACAATGATCTCGATGTGCTTGTCGTTAATCGTCACGCCTTGGAGACGATAAACTTCCTGCACTTCGCTGACCAAATGTTCCTGCAATTCTTGCGGGCCGCAGACGTCCAGAATTTCGTGCGGATCCATCGGGCCTTCGGTGAGCTGCTGGCCTTTCTTGACCAAGTCGCCCTTGAATACGATGACGTGCTTGCCGATCGGAATAAGATGTTCCTCTTCCAAACCAGTAACGGCGTCCTTGATGAGCACGCAGCGTTTGCCGCGCACGGAAGCACCAAAGTCCGCGATGCCGTCAATCTTGGAAATTTCCGACGCGTCTTTCGGACGGCGCGCTTCAAACAATTCCGCAACACGCGGCAGACCGCCGGTGATGTCGCGCGTCTTGGCCTGTTTACGCGGCGTCTTGGCGATGAGCGTGCCAGGAACAATCTTGTCCGCTTCGTTGACGACGACGTGCGCGCCCGACGGAATCGGGTAGTTCGCGACGACTTCGCCCTTCTCGTCAGACATGATGATCTGCGGATGCAAATCTTCCTTGTGATCAATGATGACCATGGATTCTTCGCCGGTGGCTTCGTCAACTTCCTGTTTCATCGTCACACCTTCGATGAT
>CAIOUK010000138.1 GCA_903861445.1 uncultured Verrucomicrobia subdivision 3 bacterium | reverse complement strand
TTCATCAAGCCGTTCATGGACGCCGCGACGTGGGACGAAGACCGCATTGACCGCTGCTGCACGCACGTCATTCGCCCGGATGGGAAGCTGGATTCCTTCTGCCGCTACTACTCCGGCTTTGCGGATTGCAAAACGAAATGAGAAAATAAATTTATGAGTAACGAGCCAAATCCGCCGTCAATTACTCCATTGAAAGAAATTGGAAAGAGAAAGAAGGCTTGGCCGTGGATGCTGCTGCAATTTCTCCCAACGGTTGTGATAGCAATTTTTGCCCTTTTAATTTTAGGCTCTCGTTCGCAATCTCGTTTTTCAATGTCGCCGCAAATAATTTGCTCAATCACATTTTTTTATTGCTACATTTTATCTTTTTTCTTTTATCGTTCGCGCGGCAAGTCGGTTTTATTTTCGATGCTTGCTTCAATCGGAATAGCATTGGTTGTCTTCGCCGCAAACGCCATTTTGATTATCGGAATTGTTTTTGTGGGGTGTTTAGCTGCAATGGGAGGTGGCAGTAAATGGTAGTTTTCAGCATCGCACTTTCAAACTCCACCGCCTACGGCTGGCTGATGCTTACGGGAATTTTCGTGAGCATCATTTTCTGGTCGCGGCTGGCGCGGCGCGATGAACGGCTGGTGCTGATTTACATCGCGGCGCTGGCCGGCGCGTTCCTCGGCGCGAAGCTCATCTATCTCGGCGCGGAAGGCTGGCTGCACTGGCGCGACGCGAACCGCTGGGTGATTCTCGCCACCGGCAAATCCATCACCGGCGCATTGCTCGGCGGTTACGTCGCGGTGGAACTCGCCAAAAAATTTCTTAAATACGACGGCCTGACCGGCGATTGGTTTGCCGTCATCGTGCCAGTCGGCATCATGCTTGGCCGCATCGGCTGCATGATTCAAGGCTGCTGCCTCGGCAAGGTCTGCGCCGCCAACTGGTTTACCATCAACGACGCGGCTGGCATCCCACGCTGGCCGGCGTCGCAGATGGAATTTATTTTCAACGCCGTGATGCTCGGTGTGATTTTGCTGCTGCGCTGGGGAAAAATTACGCCGGGCAATTTGTTTCACATTTACCTGATGGCCTACGGCGCTTTTCGTTTCTTGCACGAGTTTCTGCGCGACACGCCGCAAATTATTGGCTCGATTTCCGGCTACCAAATCGCCGCGCTGGCAATTACGGCCGTGGGCTTGACCGGATTTTTACGCCGCCGTTCGGCGCATTGTCCCAATCAATGAAGCTAAAAGTTTTTCAATTCACGGTTTTGCGGCTGAATTGCTAATCTGGCTCTGTGAACGAGAACAATCCATCATCCGCCAATGCTCAGCCGCCCTCCCAGCGCGGCTTCTGGGCGCTGATCATCACGCAATTTCAAGGCGCGTTCAGTGACAACGCGCTCAAGTGGCTCACCATTTTTCTCGTCACTCAAACCGTTGCGTCGGCGGACGAACGCGACCGGCTGATCTTCATTGTCGGCTCGCTGTTCGCGGTGCCATTTATTTTATTTTCGATGGCCGGTGGTTTTCTGGCCGACCGTTTCAGCAAACGCCGCGTCATCCTCGGCGTAAAAATATTTGAAATTCTCGTGATGCTGCTCGCGCTGGTCAGTCTGACGCTAAACTATCTTTACCTGACCATCGGTTGCGTGTTTCTGATGGGCGTGCACAGCGCGATTTTTGGGCCGTCCAAATATGGGCTGCTGCCGGAACTGTTGCCGGAGAAAAAACTGTCCTGGGGCAACGGCATCTTGGAATTTAGCACGTTTCTCGCCATCATCGGTGGCACGGTCGCGGGCGGCTGGTGCTGCAAAGTATTTTCGGGTGAACCGGGCTGGTCGGGCGTCATCCTCATCGCGTTGGCCGTGGTCGGTTTGTTCACCGGTTTTGGCATCACGAAGGTTTCCGCCGCCGATCCGCAGAAAAAATTTCGCGCCAACTTTGTTGCCGATCTGTGGGGGCAGCTCAAGCTCATGCACCGTGACCGTCCGCTCTGGCTGGCGCTCATCGGCAACACTTATTTCTTTGGCATCGCCGCGCTCATCCAGTTTGTCATCGTCATCTACGCGAAGGATGTGCTGGGTATCAACGACCCGGTGCCGACCAGCTATCTGCAGGCGGCCACGGCCATCGGCATCGGGTCGGGCTGTTTACTGGCGGGCTTCCTGTCTGCCGGAAAAATCGAGACCGGCCTGATTCCGCTCGGCGCGTTGGGGCTGACGCTTTGCGCCGCGCTGCTGGGACGCAGCGGAATTTCCTTTGCCGGCGTGGCGGTCAATTTGTCCGCGCTCGGATTTTTTGGCGGGTTCTATATCGTGCCGATTTCCGCGCTGCTGCAATACCGTCCGGCCAGCGACCAGAAAGGCGGCGTGCTGGCGGCAGCCAACCTGATTTCCTTCATAGGTATTGCGCTGGCCTCGGTCGTCTTCGGTTTGCTCACGACAGTTTTGAAATTGTCGCCGCCGCAAATCTTTCTCGTCATCGCCGGGCTCACGCTCGCCGCGACAATTTATCTGCTTAAGCTGATGCCGGAGGCGCTGCTGCGGTTCGGGC
The DNA here is from genome assembly GCA_903861445.1 of uncultured Verrucomicrobia subdivision 3 bacterium. GTDB lineage: Bacteria > Verrucomicrobiota > Verrucomicrobiia > Limisphaerales > UBA11358 > UBA11358. The sequence goes on along the minus strand of CAIOUK010000138.1, from coordinate 14,544 downwards.
TGTGGTGCGCGACCAACACGATCTACAAAATCCGCGTGGCCGGGCGTGATCACATTCCCGAAAAAGGCGGCGCACTGTTCGTCTGCAATCACGTGTCCTTCGCCGACGCGCTGCTACTGGCCGCCGCGACCGACCGGCCCATCCGGTTTTTGATGTTCAAGGACATCTACGAAAAACCGTGGGTGAAGCCGTTCGCCAAGATTGGTCGCGCCATTCCCGTTTCGTCCGAGCAACGTCCGCGCGAACTGCTCCACGCCCTGCAAACCGCCAGCGACGCCATTCGCAATGGCGAGGTCGTGTGCATTTTTGCCGAGGGACAAATCACGCGCATCGGCCAGTTGCTCCCATTCCGGCGCGGCATCGAGCGCATCATGAAAGACGCGGACGCACCCATCGTGCCGGTGGCCTTGGATGGCGTGCTCGGCGGGCCGATGAGTTTCCGGCGCGGTAAATTTGTGCATCTCATCACGTCACGGCTGCCGCATCCCGTCACCGTGAGTTTTGGCAAACCGCTGGCGGCGACCACCACGCCGTTCGCCGTGCGCGAGGCGATTCAGGAATTGCAGGTGAATGCGTGGCAATCCCGTCGCGAACGGATGCAGCCGCTGCACCGCAATTTCATCCGCATGGCGCGGGAACATCCGCACCGCTTCGCCTTCGCTGATGCACAAACGCCGAAAATCAATTTTGGCACCGTGTTGGTGAAAACTATTTTTCTCGCGCGACGCCTGAAAAAAATCTGGAGCGGGCAGGGGATGGTCGGCGTTTATCTGCCGCCGAGCGTCGGTGGAGCGCTGGTGAATTACGCCGCGTTCCTCTGTGGCAAAGCGCCGGTGAATCTGAACTACACGCTTTCGGAAACCACGCTGGCCGCCTGCGTGAAGCAATGCAATCTTTCGACCATCGTCACCTCGCGCAAGTTCATCGAGAAAATCAAGCTGACGCCGCCGGGCGAATTGATTTACCTCGAAGATATTGTCGGAGGGACGAGTTCCACGAGTCCAAAAATTCAGAATCAAAGTCAAGGCTTCGTAGAACTCGGCCCTCCGAAATTGATTGAAAAACTCACGGCTTTCGCACTCGCCAAACTCGCGCCAGCCTTTGTGCTGGAACGACTGTTTGGCTCCGGCAACGTCGGCATGGATGATCTGGGCACGATTATTTTTTCCAGCGGCAGCACCGGCGAACCGAAAGGCGTGATGCTCTCGCAGTTCAACCTGCTGGCGAACGTCGAGCAGTGCGGCGAAGTCATCGCGCTCGATGATTCGCAACGGTTGCTGGGCATCCTGCCGTTTTTCCATTCCTTCGGTTTCACCGTCACGTTGTGCGTGCCGTTGGTGTTGGGCTGTGGCGTCGTGTTTTATCCGAACCCGCTTGATGCGCGCGGCATCGGCGCGGTCGTGCGCGAAAACAAAGTCACCGTGATGCTCGCCACCGCGACGTTCCTGCAGATTTACCTGCGCGGCGTGGCTCCGGAAGATTTTGGCAGTTTGAAATTGATTGTGACCGGCGCGGAAAAATTGCCCGAACGCCTCGCCGCTGCCTTCGAGGAACGCTTTGGCATCCGGCCCTTTGAGGGTTACGGCTGCACGGAATGTTCGCCCGCCGTGGCTGTGAATACTTGGGATTATCGCGCCGCTGGATTTTATCAGGTTGGCGGCAAGCACGGCAAAATCGGCCAGCCGGTGCCGGGCATGTGCGTGCGCATCGTGGATGCGGAGAATCCGTGGAACGGCCAGTCGCTGCCGCCCGGCGAGGCGGGCATGTTGCTCGTGCGCGGGCCGAACATCATGCTGGGCTATCTCAACCAGCCGGAGAAAACCGCCGACGTGCTGCGCGACGGCTGGTATTGCACCGGCGATATGGCGATGCTCGACGAGGACGGCTTTCTGCAAATCACCGGCCGGCTGAATCGTTTCAGTAAGATTGGCGGTGAAATGGTGCCGCACCTGAAGGTCGAGGAGAAATTGCAGGAACTGGCGGGCGTGCCGGAAGTGGCGTTTGTCGTCATGGGCGTGCCGGATGAAAAAAAAGGCGAACGCCTGATCGTGCTGCACAAAATTGCCGAAGCCGACCTGCCGGCGCTGCTGGAAAAATTTGCCGCGTGCGATTTGCCGAACCTGTGGAAGCCCAAGGCTGACGCCTTTCACCGCGTGGAAAGTTTTCCGATGCTTGGCACCGGCAAGCTGGATTTGCGCGGCGTGAAGGAAATGGCTCAAAGATTTTCAGTCACAGATGGAGTGTGATTATTGCAACGCATGCGCACGAATCGGTTGCTTGCGCCCGTTCAAAACTTTTGCGAAGTTAGCGACTGGCGATTGTCGGGATGAATCGCCGATTTGCCTCTAAAATAGTTGCCGGTGTGGCGAAATGGCAGACGCACAGGACTTAAAATCCTGGGACTATAAAAAGTCGTGTGGGTTCAAGTCCCACCACCGGCACCAAATTATAAGTGATTTGGCACAAACTTCAGCATTGCGGGCGGATGGGTTTTTGTTAAAGTGACGACTCGTTTTTAACCAAAGACAAAACAAAATAAATTTATGTCACAGCACCGCAGTCTCCGCGCCGCGTCCACTTTGGGCGGCAAACGCAATGTTCTCAAGCGTTTTGAACGCACCGCGCTCCTTGAGAAGCGCGGTCAGCGCAAAACCGGCGATAAGATCACCGGTCTGCGCAAGACCAAGCCGGAAGCGTGATAGTATTTCGAATGACGAGTTGCGAATGACGAACGGCAGCCGCTCGCCGGATTCGTAATTCGAAGTTCCCAATTCGTAATTTCCGTGGTTCGCCTTCAGAAATTTCTCGCCGACGCCGGTGTGGCTTCCCGCCGGGCCGGCGAGCAATTCATTTTGGAGGGCCGCGTTCAGGTCAACGGCCAGGTCGTTCGTCTGCTCGGCTCCAAAGTTGATCCCGACCACGATCAGGTTGCGGTGGATGGAAAATTCATCCGTCCAAAAAAACTGGTTTACGTCGCGCTGAACAAACCGCCGGGCTGCGTTTGCTCCCGCAAGGACGAGCTGAATCGGCCGACGATTTATGAATTGCTGCCGCGCGAATGGGACACGGTGCAGTCCGTCGGTCGGCTGGACTACAACAGTGAAGGATTGATTTTTCTCACCAATGATGGACAATTCGCGCTGCGCTTATCGCATCCGCGTTACGGGATTCGCAAGAAATATCTCGCCACCGTCGAGGGCGAGGTGACGCCGGCGATGTTGGAGTTGTTCAAGCGCGGCATTTTTCACGAAGGCGAAAAATTGAAGGCGCTCGCGGCGAAAATAATTTCCGGCACGCGCCGTCATTGTGTCGTGGAGCTGGAACTGGGCGAAGGCAAAAACCGTGAAGTGCGGCGGCTGTTTGAGTCGCAGGCGGTCACGGTAAAACGATTGCAGCGCATCCAGATTGGCAAAATCCGCCTCGGCGAATTGAAGCCGGGCAAATGGCGGACGCTGAACGCGGCGGAAATTAAAACACTGATTTCAGATTTATGAAAACGAACTGCTGGTTGATTTTTGGAACGATGCTCGCCACGACGGCTGTGGCGCAGGTCAACACGAACAAGCTGCCGGAAATTCCCGCGCCGGTCATCGCTGCGCCGTCCGCGCCGGCTCCGGTCGTGGTCACCAATGCCACGCCGAAAAAAGCCGCGCCGGTGAAGCACAAGAAAAAAGCCGTCGCCAAGCCCGTTGCCGCCGCCAAAATTGTGGAATCGCCGGTCACGCTGCTTCCCGGCACTGCCACGGTGAACGCCGACAATGTAAATTTTCGCGGCCAGGCCGGTTTGAAAGGCGAAGCCCTCGGTCATCTGAAAAAAGGCGACGCTGTCACCGTCATCGCGCAAATCAATCTCGACAAACCCAAGACCGGCGAGCCGGCGCAATGGGCGAAAATCGCTTTGCCAGCCGGCCTCAAAGTCTGGGTCAACTCCAAGTTCGTTGACACGACGAACAAAATTGTCATCACCAAGAAATTAAATCTCCGCGCCGGTCCGGGCGAAAATTATAGCGTTCTCGGCGTGCTGGAAAAGGGCGCGTCCATTTCCGAAGTGACCAGCAAGGGTGACTGGACGCAAATCGAAGCGCCGACGAATGCTTTTGCTTTTGTCGCGGCCGAATTTTTGAAACAGGAAGCGCCGGTGCCAGTGCCGGTAACCCCCGCAGTGGTGGAAACGGTTCCGGCCACGACGAACACGGTCGCCGATGCCGCGCCTATTGTCGCGCAGCCGACGACGATTCCCGCTTCTATTGAGACAAATAACGTCTCGGTTGCAACCAATGTCGTCGCGCCCGTGCCGGCACCGGTCGTTCCCGCCGTGGACACAAACGTGGCTCCAGCGGTAATCGAAACGAATCTGCCGCCGCCCCCGCCGCGCGTGGTGACGCATGAAGGTTTTGTGCGTTCCTCGGTGAGTCTCGTCGCTCCGACGTATTTCGAACTCTACGATCCGGCCACCAGCGTCGCGATCAATTATCTTTCTTCGCCCACGACGAATTTGAATCTGTCGCGCTACAACGGCCTGCACATCGTGGTCACCGGTGAAGAAGGACTCGATGCCCGCTGGCAGGACACGCCGGTCTTGAGCGTCCAGAAAATCTACGTCCTCTCCACCAACGCGCCGTCTGCGAAGAAGCCTTGAGCGCCGCGCCCGCCAACTTGATTGACGGCCGCGCCATCGCCGCGCAAATCCAGCAAGAATTGGCCGCGCGCGTGGCGGAACTGAAAAAGCGCGGTGTCGTTCCCGGACTTGCCTTCGTGCGCGTCGGCGAAGATCCGGCGTCAAAAGTGTATGTCGGGCGCAAGGAAAAAGCCTGCGCCGAACTCGGTATCGTTTCCGAAACGCACGTTTTGCCGGAGCAAACTTCCGAGGCGAAACTGCTCGCGCTCATCGGCAAATTAAATTCCGCCGCGCATCTGCACGGCATTCTGGTGCAAGCGCCGCTGCCGAAACACATCCGCGAATCGGTGGTTTTTTCCACCGTGCTGCCGTCAAAAGACGTGGACGGTTTTCATCCGGTCAACGTCGGCAAGCTGATGCTCGGCGACGAAACGGGTTTCAAACCTTGCACGCCAGCGGGCGTTGTCGAATTGCTCGTGCGTTCCGGCGTGAAGACGGAAGGCGCGGAAGTCGTCATTCTCGGTCGCGGCAATATCGTCGGCAAGCCGATGGCCGCGATGCTTTGCCAAAAGGGCAGGGCGGCCAACGCCACCGTGACCATTTGCCATTCTGCGACGCGCGATATCAAAGCGCATTGTCGCCACGCCGACATCATCGTCGCCGCGATGGGCGTCGCCGAATTTGTAAAGGCCGACATGGTCAAGCCCGGTGCCGTCGTGATGGACGTGGGCGTGAACCGCGTGCCGGACGCGAGTTCCAAGACCGGCACCAAGCTGGTCGGCGATGTCGCCTTTGCCGAAGTTCAGCCGATTGCCGGCACAATCACGCCGAATCCCGGCGGTGTCGGGCCGATGACGATTGCCATGCTGTTGCAAAATACCGTGCGCGCGGCGGAACAATCTACCGCCAACTAAAAACTTAAAATTCAAAACTAAAAACTCACCATGCAAGCCACCCGAATTCTCCCCGATCTCCAATGCTCGCTCCTGTGCGAAGAAGTGCGTCAGGAAATCAACGGCAACCTCTTTATCATCGGCGTCGTGAACGTTCTGCGCGTGCCGCAATTGCCCATCGTCGCCGGCCGCGTGTGCCTTATCAATCGCTGGACGGCGGGACTCGGCCAGTTCAACGAAGCCGTCCGCCTCATCGCGCCCGACCAGACCACCGTTATCAGCAAGGGCGAAAATAAATTTGAACTGCGCGATCCCGCGATGAGTTCGACCAACGTCATGGTTTTCGGCAACGTGAAATTTGAAACCGCTGGCACTTACTACATCGAAGTTTTGGTGGAGGACGTGATGAAGCTGCGCTATCCCGTGCCGGTCGTTCACACGCCCATGCCGAACCAGCAACCGCCCGCGCCCGAAAAACAGGGCTGATTTTCCCGCGCCGTTTGTGGCATACTCTGCCGCGTGAGCGCATTGAACGAACCAACCTTTGCCTGGGAACCGCTGACGCCGCGTGGCGTGGCGGCCTTCGCGCGCGCTTCGCTGGAACGGCTCCTGATTGTCCAAGGCATCTTTGCCGCGCTCGCGGCTGCCTGTGTGGTATGGGTTCTTTCCGACGGTATTTTTCCCGTGGTGGACGCAGCCATCAGCCAGTTGCCGGAGCAGGGCGAAATCCGCGCCGGCAAACTCGACTGGCACGATGAATCACCTGTGCTGTTGGCCGAAGGCGATTTGCTGGCCATCAGCGTGGACTTGCAGCACGGCGGCACGCTGCGTTCACCGGCGGACTTTCAACTGGAGTTTGGCAAGGAATCCGTGTGCGTAATTTCGCTGTTTGGCGTGGCTGAAATTTTTTATCCGCCGGACTATGTCATCGCCGCCAACCGGCGCGCCGTCCAGCCCGCATGGGGCGCATGGTCGCCCAATATTCTGGCGCTGACCGCCATCGGCACGTTTTTTGGCCTGCTGCTCATCTGGGCGATGCTGGCCACGCTTTATGCTCCGCTCGTCTGGCTCGTCTGTTTTTTTTGGAATCGCGACTTGAATTTTCTCGCCAGTTGGAAACTCGCCGGCGCCAGCCTGATGCCCGGCGCGTTGCTGATGTCGGCGTCGCTGGTTTTATACGAACTCGGCGTTTTTGATCTGGTGCAATTTTGTTTTGCCGTCGGGATGCACCTCGTCATCGGCTGGATTTACCTGTTCGTCAGCCCGATGTTTTTGAAACGCATCCTGCCGGCGGCAAAGAAAAATCCCTTTGCCGACGCGGTAAAAAACTGACCTTGCGAAAAGTCGCAAAGAAAAAGCCCGCACGCGAATCGCGCACGGGCTGGTTTTGTCCTCACAAAATTTCAACCGGCGATGACGCCGAGATCCACCGGTTCCACGTTTACGCCTTGTTTCTCCAGCCATTTGATGGCCTTGGCCACTTCGGCGTGGGTGCCGTCGAGTTCCAGGCAGACGATGCCAATTTCATCTGTGATCGTGGCCTGCCGGATGTTCGTCACAACCTTGAATTTTTTGGCGACTTCCCAGATGAACGGCTTCTTGATGAGTTTGGGCGGATACATCAGCCACAAACGTTGCTGTGTCGGCGAAGAAGCCTTCGTTGCCAGTAATTTTTTCTTGGGCGTGGCCATAAATTCTAGCCGCCGGCGATGGCGGGGATGATGCTGATTTCGTCGCCGTCTTTGAGCGGCGTCGCGCGGTTTTGGAGGAAGCGGATGTCTTCCTCGTTCACATAGACGTTCACGAACCGGCGCACTTCGCCTTTCTCGTCAATCAAGCGCTCGGCGATGCCGGGAAAGCGGGCTTGCAATTCAGTGATGGCGTCGCCGATGTTGGCGGCGTTGATTTCGACCAACTCCTCGTTGTTGGTCAACTTGCGGAGCGGCGTGGGGATGCGGACTTTTTTTGACATAAATTATTTTGGTGTCTCGTGTTTCTTTTGCCAGAAACTTATCTGGTATTCGACTAAATTCTTTTTGTCTTCCGGTTGATAAAATTCAACAGTGCAAGGCCTGTCTGGAAACTGCCATAGTAATTTTGCTTCCCAAACTTCTTTTAGCGTCTTGCCAAGGAAGATGAGTTTGTCTTCAGAGATGTCTTCACAACCGTGGTGATGAATTCCATCCAAGTGCAGATGGTTGATGACCCATTCGGTGCATTGTTTGTTTCCGTTATTTTGTTTCTCAAATCCCCGCAGCGAATCCACAGAGAAGTTTTCTCTGAAAATATAATCTTCAAACAAAACAAACTTGGGCCAAAAAATGGTTGCGTAACCAACCGCTAATTTGAAATTGCCAATGCATTCAGTCCATGTTTCTAGGCTGACGCCGCGCCCATTATTCCAAGCGGACAATTCTGAAACCATGCTGGCGGGCGGGTGAATCATTTACGCATTCACTTTTTCTTCATGCGCCAGTAACGCCTCGAACTCGCGCAGGCTTGGCTTGATTTCACGCGGTTTGCCGCAGTAACCGTCCACAGCATCCAGGGTTTTGAGGCCGTTGCCAGTGACGCAAATGACGGCACTCGAATCCTTCGGAATCTTGCCGGACGCAATGAGTTTCTTGGCCACGCCCACGGTCACGCCGCCGGCGGTCTCGGCAAAAATGCCTTCCGTCTCGGCGAGCAGCTTGATCGCGTCGCGGATTTCGTCGTCGGTCACGTCGTCGGCCGCGGCGTTGGTTTCGCGCATGACTTTGAGCGCATAGAAACCGTCGGCGGGCGTGCCGATGGCGAGCGATTTCGCAATGGTGTCAGGCTTCACCGGTTTGAAGAAATCGAGTCCGGCCTTTTGCGCGGTGGAAATCGGCGAACAGCCGGTGGCTTGTGCACCATAGACTTTCGGCTGCGTGTCGGCGATGAGTCCGACCTTCACGAGTTCCTGATAGCCTTTGTGAATTTTCGTAAGGAGCGAGCCAGACGCCATCGGCGCGATGGTGTGGTCGGGCGCGCGCCAGCCGAGTTGTTCGGCGATTTCATACGCCATGCTCTTGGAACCTTCGGCGTAGTAGGGGCGCATATTGACGTTCACAAACGCCCAACCGAATTTGCCGGCGATCTCGGCGCACAGGCGGTTCACTTCGTCGTAATGGCCTTTGATGGCGATGACGTTGGAGCCGTAGATAAGCGAGTTTAGAATTTTCCCCTGTTCCAAATCGGACGGTATGAAGACGTAGGATTTTAAACCGGCGCTGGCGGCATTGGCGGCAACGGAATTGGCGAGGTTGCCGGTCGAGGCGCAAGCGACGGTTTTGAAACCGAGTTCCTTCGCACGGCTCAAGGCAACGCTGACAACGCGGTCTTTGAACGAGAGCGTCGGATAATTGACGGCGTCGTTCTTGACGTAAAGTTCGCGGATGCCGAGTGCTTTGGCGAGGCGGTCAGCCTTGACGAGCGGCGTGAAACCAACGAGCGGTCCGACGGTCGGTTCGCCCGCGATGGGCAGCAACTCGCGGTAACGCCACATGGTTTTCGGGCGCGACGCGATGATTTCGCGCGTCAAAGATTTTTTGATGCGGTCGTAATCGTAGGCGACTTCGAGCGGGCCGAAGTCGAATTCGCAGACGTGCGTGGCTTCGAGCGGATATTCGCGGCCGCACTCGCGGCACTTGAGCGCCTTCATGTAACCTTGATGCTTTTCACTCATAAAATATTTTCTGGTAGGGCGGCGTTGCTGCGCCGCCCAAACTTGTCCACGAAGGCCGAGCAGCAGCTCGGCCCTACCGTTTGATTTGGGCAACAAAAAAGCCCCGGCTCACAAGGAGACGGGGCGACAAAACGGTTGTGCTCGTCTCATTTTCCCCAAGCTAATGATGCTTGAGCTGGAATTGGCACCTGTCATCGGAACTAAATCCAATCGGTTGCCGTCGTGTCAGCGGGCCAGTCCCTCGACCACTCTTTATGAGTCCGTCCAATCAACGGATGCGGATAGAATGATTCAATTTGGCAGAGCTGTCAAAAAATATTTGGCACCGGACGCGGCTCACTTCGTCAAATCTACGAAGTTTTTCAGCAGTTGCAGGCCGATTTTCTGGCTTTTTTCCGGGTGAAACTGCGTGGCGAAGACGTTGTCGCGCCAGACGGACGAGGCGAAGTTATCGCCGTAATCCGTGCGGGTGGCGACAATGCTCGCATCCACCGGCTGCGGATAAAAGCTGTGCACGAAATAAACGTAGCTGCCGTTCGCAATGCCGCGATAGAGCGGGCAATCCCGCTTCACAATTTCAAGCTGGTTCCAGCCGAGTTGGGGGATTTTGTGGCCGGGTTTTTCGGTGAAGCGGACAACTTTGCCTTTGAAGAGACCGAGGCCGGTAGCGCAGGAATTGAATTCTTCGCTCTTTTCAAAAAGCGCCTGATAGCCAACGCAGATGCCGAGAAACGGTTTGCCGGTCTTGATAAAATTTTTCGCCGCGTCGAGTAGTTCCTGTTTGCGTAGCGCGTTGATGCAGTCGTCGAACGCGCCGACGCCGGGCAGCACGAGACCGCGCGCATCGGCGATTTCGCTGGGGCGTTGCACGAGGCGCACGTCCGCGCCAACCTTGAGCAGCGATTTGTGGACGCTGCGCAGGTTGCCGGAGCCGTAATCAAGCAGGGCGATCACAAAATTATTTTAATCACAGTGGCGCAAATGTTCCTGTGATTTGCGTCAACCATGGGAATTACGATAACGAGAGTAAAGCCGACATTCGAGTCAATTTTGGGTTGAAGTGTTTTGAACAATTGGCAATCGAAAGGAGTGAACAAAAACCATCGTAATTTTTAAGGCTGGAAAAACTGCCTGAATACTGAAAAAATCCCGGATTGAACAGTCGCAGGATTCTCGGTTGAAAATATAACTGAAATGAAATTCATATTCGTAACCGGTGGCGTGGTGAGTTCGCTCGGCAAAGGTTTGACCGCCGCCGCGCTTGGCACGTTGCTCGAAAATCGCGGCCTCAAGGTCGCGCTGCAAAAATTTGATCCGTATCTCAATGTGGATCCCGGCACAATGTCGCCATATCAGCACGGCGAGGTTTATGTGCTCGATGACGGCGCGGAGACGGATTTGGATCTCGGTCATTACGAGCGTTTCACCAGCACGAAGCTGACGCGGATGAATAATCTGACGAGCGGCCAGGTGTATCAAAAGGTGCTGAACAACGAACGCGAAGGCGTTTATCTCGGCAAGACCGTGCAGGTCATTCCGCATGTCACTGACGAAATCAAACGCCGCATCGAACTGCTCGCCGAGACGAGCAAGGCGGATGTCATCATCACCGAAATCGGCGGCACGACTGGCGACATCGAGGGCTTGCCGTTCGTCGAGGCGATTCGTGAATTCGCGCTGGAAGCCGGCATTGGCAACACCTGTTTCATCCACGTCACCTACGTTCCGTTCATCAAGGCGGCAGGCGAACTCAAGACCAAGCCCACGCAACAATCTGTCGCCAAGCTGCGCGAAATCGGCATCACGCCGAACATCATTGCGTGCCGTTGCGAAAAGCCGCTGGACAAGGAATTACGCCAGAAAATTTCCATGTTCTGCAACGTCCCGCTCGAAGCCGTCATCGAGGCGAAGGATGTTGACCACAGTATTTACGAGATGCCGCTGATGCTGCAGCGTGAGCGACTGGATGATTTGGTCTGCCGCATTTTGCATCTTACCACGCCCGCGCCGAACATGGCGCATTGGCAGGAAATCATCCGCAAGCTTATCGCGCCGCAACACCGCGTGCGCGTCGGCGTCGTCGGCAAATACATCGGCCTACAGGACGCCTACAAATCGGTTTATGAGGCGCTCATCCACGGCGGTATTGGCAACGACTGCGGCGTAGAACTGGTGCAGATTGACGCGGAAGAAATTGAAAAATTTGGCGCGGAAAAAATGTTGAAGGGCCTCGGCGGCGTCTGCGTGCCGGGCGGCTTCGGCGAGCGCGGTATCGAGGGGAAAATCCTTGCGGCGAAATACGCGCGCGAAAACAAGCTGCCGTATCTCGGGCTCTGTTTGGGAATGCAGATTGCCACCATTGAATTTGCCCGCAATGTTTTGAAATTGGAAAAGGCACACTCGACGGAATTCAATGCCGACACGCCGCATCCGGTCATCGCGCTGTTGGACGCACAGAAAAAAGTGACGAAAAAGGGTGGCACAATGCGGCTCGGCGCGATGCCATGCCAGTTGGCCGTCGGTTCGAAGGCGGGACAGCTTTATGGTTCGTTCGTTATCCACGAACGCCACCGCCACCGCTACGAATTCAATAATGCTTACCGCGAAAAATTCGAGAAGGCTGGTTTTATTTTTAGCGGCACCTCGCCGGATGGCAAGCTTGTCGAGGTCATCGAATTGAAGGATCACCCATTTTTCGTCGCCAGCCAGTTTCATCCGGAATTTTTGAGCAAGCCGCATCAGCCGCATCCGCTGTTCAAGGGCTTCATCGCCGCCGCGCACGAGCAGATTCACCACAAGCCGCTGTATTCAATTTAGCGGAATCCGCAGGCGATGACCTACGCCGAAGCCATTCAGTTTCTTTACGGCCTGCAACTATTCGGCGCAAATTTTGGTTTGCAACGGGTGGAGAAACTCACCGCGTTGGTGGGGCATCCCGAAAAAAAACTCCGCTTCATCCATGTCGCCGGCACGAACGGCAAAGGTTCAACGTGCGCGATGCTGGAAAGCATCTATCGCGCGTCGGGCTTGCGCGTCGGGCTATTCACCTCGCCGCATCTGGTTTCGTTTCGCGAGCGGATTCAAATCAATCGGCAACTTATTTCGCAGACCGACGTGACGCGGCTTATCACTGAAATCCAGCCGCTGCTCAAACAATTTCCTGAGGACAATCATCCCACGATGTTCGAGGTCGTCACCGTGATGGCGCTGAAATATTTCGCCGAACAAAAATGTGATCTTGTCATCTGGGAAACCGGCCTTGGCGGACGGCTTGACGCCACCAACATCGTCACGCCGCTGGCCAGCGTCATCACCAATATTGACTTCGACCATACGGAATGGCTTGGCGATACGCTGGCAAAAATCGCGGCGGAAAAAGCCGGCATCATCAAGCCCGGCACGGCGGTTGTCACGGCCGAGAACAAAGCGGAACCGTTGGCTGTAATTGAAAAAGTGGCGGGCGCAAAAAATGCGCCGCTCACCAGAATTCATGGTTTGGAATTCAGAATTCATGGTTCAGTCGGGCTTTTAGGCGAACACCAAAAGCAAAACGTTGCGCTCACGGTCACGACAGTGGAGGTTTTGCAAAAGCAGATTCCGGTTTCAAAAATTCAAATTGAAGCCGGTCTGAAAAATGTGATTTGGCCGGGGCGTTTGCAGCTCATCGTGGTCGGTGGCCAGAAAATCTTGCTGGATGGCGCGCACAATGTCGCCGGCGCGGAAACCTTGCGCGCGGCGCTGGAAAAGAATTTTGCCGACAGTCGGCCGGTTTTCATTTTTGGCGCGCTGGCGGACAAAAATTGGCCGGACATCTGCCGGGTTTTGGCACCGCAGGCGGCGAAAGTTTTCACCGTGCCAGTTGCCAGCCAGCGCACCGCGACGACGGAAGATCTGGCCGCCGGCTTTCAAAAAGTCGCGCCAAATCTTTCGGTGCAGCCAAAGCCAAATTTGGCGGCCGCGTTAAACGCCTGTAAAGACGAGCTTTTTGTTGTTATCACCGGCTCGCTCTACCTCATTGGCGAGGCGCTGGAACGACTCGAAGTTATGGCGGCAAACGGCGACGAACGCAGTCTGAATGACTGGAAACCGGCGGAACAAAGGTGATTAGCTTGCGGCAAGTATATTCGTAGCAGCACTTATACTTTTCATTCGCCGGCCCGTTGCGTTGACGCTGGTTGGGTTAGTAACTAAATTAACCAGCATTATGTCCTATGCTGATACCTTGCCGAAGCAACGCGGCTTTGGCGAAACGACGCGACCGGACGCGTGGTGGCTCCAGCCGCTCGCCGTGTTTCTTGGTTTTTCCGCGTTCATCATCTACTCGACGTGGGCAGCCTTTCAAGGTATCCACGATTTGACTGAAACCGCCAAAACCGGCCACATGGTTTGCAGCTACTGGTATGGTGGCAACGGTGCGAACTATCTCTCGCCGTTCTATTCGCCGGAATTTTGGGGCGTCTCGCCGCACGCCATTGGTCATGGCAAGCCGGCTTGGCTGCCCGACTGGCTGCCGTTCTCGCCCGCGTTTTTGATTTTGTGGATTCCCGGCGGCTTCCGTTTTACCTGCTATTATTATCGCGGTGCTTACTATAAAGCTTTTTGGGCCGACCCGATCAACTGCGCCGTGGGCGAGCCGCGCAAAACCTTTTTGGGCGAACGCTACTTCCCGCTCATCATCCAGAATGTCCATCGCTATTTCTTTTACCTCGCTGCGTTGTTCATTGTGCTGTTGTCCCATGACGCGTGGAAAGCGATGTGGTTCATGGAAAAAGTTATTGATGCATCTGGAGTGATGCATGAAGTAAGTCATTTCGGCATGGGCGTTGGCACCGTCATCATGATTTTGAATCCGCTGTTCCTTGCGCTTTACACGTTTGGCTGCCATTCATTCCGGCATCTGGCGGGCGGTTTTCTTGACACCAAATCCAAGTCGCCGCTGTGCAGCAAAACGTTTGATTGCGTCAGCGGCCTCAACCAGAAGCATATGATGTGGGCGTGGATCAGTCTGTTCGGCGTCGGCTTGACGGACGTTTACATCCGTCTTTGCGCCACGGGACACCTCAAGGATATCGTGCTGTTCAAATTCTAAACTCCGAACCAAATTTTTATTGTGGCTACTAATTACGAAACTCACGAATACGACGTCCTAGTAATCGGCGCGGGCGGCGCGGGATTGCGCGCCGCCATCGAGGCGAGCGCGGCGGGCGTCAAAGTCGGTTTGATTTGCAAATCGCTCCTCGGCAAGGCACACACGGTCATGGCCGAAGGCGGCATGGCGGCGGCGATGGGCAATGTGGACGACCGCGACAGTTGGAAGGTGCATTTCG
>CAIOUK010000137.1 GCA_903861445.1 uncultured Verrucomicrobia subdivision 3 bacterium | reverse complement strand
CTCCGGCAGCATCAGCGGCTCATTGTCAGCGAGCTGTCGCAGCAGCGGCTCGGGGGTGGTGAGCGGTTCTGCCTCTGCTTCGCTTTTGGGCAGCGGCAGCCCCTCCTCTAGATAGCCGGCGGCTTCCAGATGATCCACGAGATCGTCCACCATGCGCTTGGTGTTGCAGAAAACAATGCCGAGTTTGAGATCGTAAATGTCGATGAGCCGCGTGAGCAAATCCATCTTGTAGCGGCGGTCCACCTCGTAATAAACCTGGTCCACCGTCGGCACGGTCATCGCCTTCTGCTCGATTTTGACGTTCTCCGGCTCATGCGAATATTTTTCGATGAGATCGCGAATCGGACGCGGCATCGTGGCGGAAAAGAAAACCGTCTGCCGTTCCTTCGGCGCGTCTTTCAAGATGGTTTCGATGTCCTCGCGGAAACCCATGTTGAGCATCACATCCGCCTCGTCGAGAATCACCATCTTGATGGTTTCCAGCCGCAACGTCCCGCGTCGCATGTGATCCATCAGGCGACCCGGCGTGCCGATGACGATTTGCGCGCCCTGTTTCAGGCCGAAAAACTGGCGCTCGTAAGATTGGCCGCCGTAAATCGGCAGACAGTTGATGCCGCGTTTGAAAAACGCGAGCTTATGGATTTCCTCGGAAACTTGGATCGCCAGTTCGCGCGTCGGGCAGAGGATCAAAATCTGGACGGCCTTCACGTTCGGGTCCACTTTTTCCACGGCAGG
Source organism: uncultured Verrucomicrobia subdivision 3 bacterium (assembly GCA_903861445.1). GTDB lineage: Bacteria > Verrucomicrobiota > Verrucomicrobiia > Limisphaerales > UBA11358 > UBA11358. The sequence goes on along the minus strand of CAIOUK010000137.1, from coordinate 3,745 downwards.
CACGCCGAACGCGGCGGTTTTGCCGGAGCCGGTCATGGACTGGCCGACGATGTCCTTGCCGGTCATCAGCACGGGAATGGCGGCGGCCTGAATCGGCGAAGCCTGTTCGTAGCCGAGTTTGTCAATGGCCTTGAGCAGTTCCGGTGAAAGACCGAGTTCGGTAAAAAGTTTTGGTGTCATGAAATGTCTTTGCGACTACTGGCAGCTTAACAGAATCCCCCGCAAAATGAGAGTTTAATTTTAGCGGTGACAAAATGAAAAATACCGGATGGAAAAATCCATCCGGCATTTTTCACGTGGAAAATTATTTATGGCAGAACGGAATCAGATCCGACCACTTCTTCGGCTGGGCAAAAATGCTGAAGGGCATTTCCAAAAACAGCCCGCCGGAAAGCACGTCCGGCTGCGCCTCGTCGGCGCGATTCCATTCGCCGCGCAGGACGTAGCGGACTTCGCCGTCGCGACTGGCATAGATGGGCAATTCCGCGATGACCTGCTGGCGCGTGCCGGACAAGCCGTCCGTGCCGCCGGCGGTGTATTCGATGAAGCCATTGTGATTCACAGTCAACCGCGCGCCGGCATAGCGGGCGAGCCGCGCCGGACTGCCGTCGAAAAGCTGGTCAAAGCCGACTTCCGCGACCGGCCCGAAGCTGAGCGCCAACGGCTGACACAACGGGCAAACCGCATTGGTTCGGGACAAAGTGTGGGTCGTCCAATTCAGCCACGGCCAGAAAAAATCCGCGCGAAATTGCATCCCTTCGCCGGTGCCGGGCGTCGCGCTACTATCGGGCTTGGGTAAATATTGATGGGAAATTTCCGCCGTCGCATCCGGCACGAGCCAGGCGTTTTTACCCGCATCGGCGCGCAAACCGGCACCGTTGGCATAAAATTTGGCGCCGACATAATAAGTGTCGCGGTTGTCGTGATAATTGATGTGCTGATAACCGGCGCGGAAACTCAAATAATAATTATGCTTCGCGGCCGGCCCGTCCTCACAGCAGGGTTTCAGCGTCGGCTCGTCGGAATAAAATTTTGCCGGCGGCGTTGGCGGCGTTGACGGCATTTCGACCACAACAGGTTTGCTCGACGGCGCAACCACCGGCGGGGCAGACGTCGTCGTCGTCGCTGGCGGCGGCGTGGCGATGGCGGGGCTAACGGGCGCGTTGGAAACGACTGTGACGGTGAGATTATTGGTCGGCACGCTGGCTTTGGGGGCGGCGACGTTATTCGTCGGCAACGGTTCGGGCGCTGGCAGCGGCTGGTTGCCTTGCGGCGACGGGCTTTTTTGCGAGCAGCTCAAGCCGCTGGCAAGCATCAACGCCAGCGAGGCGGCCACAGTCGGTTTGCAATTTTTCATCATGGCTATGGTTGTTTCCGAACGATTTCATTTATTCTGGAGCAGCCGCAGGAAAATTCAAGTCAAACCCGCACCGCACGCCGCGACGGTAATCTTTGTGAATGCAAACCATAACAAGTTTGACTCGCCCGCGCGCCGAAAGTAAATTCTCTGCAATGCTGGCTGCTGAATCTAAAGTGGTGAGTTCCCATGCTGGACACGCTTCCGATGCCGACCCTGCCCGTTCCTGGAAAAAAATCATGGAACCGGTGGAGCCGTTTTTGCACGCCGTGACCGCGCAACTGGTCGAGCAGGCGCGCCAATTTGATCCGCAAATCGTCCCCTACGCCGAGCACGCGCTGAACAACGGCGGCAAGCATCTGCGCCCCACGCTGGTTGCGCTGGCGGCCGGCTGTTTCGGCAAGCCGAGCGAAGCGCACGTCACGGCGGCGGTCATCATCGAGATGGTTCACCTCGCCACGCTCGTCCACGACGACGTGATGGACGAGGCGCAAATCCGGCGCGGCAGCCCGACCGTTGCTGCCAAATGGGGGAACGAAATTGCCGTGCTTTTTGGTGACTGCCTCTTCGCCCAAGCGCTGAAACTGGCTTCCAATTTTCCGACCACCGAAGTCTGCCGCGCGGTGTCGCTGGCGACGAACACGGTTTGCTCTGGTGAAATTTTGCAAACCCAGCAGCGCCGGAATTTCCCCGCCGCGCGCCGGGATTATTTCCGTGTCATCGGCATGAAGACCGGCGAGCTGTTCACGCTCGCGTGCGATCTTGCGGCGTTTTTGAGCGAAGCTAAGCCGGAGCAACGCGCGGCGCTGCGCGAATTTGGCGCGGCGGTGGGCACGGCGTATCAAGTCTATGACGATTGCGTGGATCTGTTCGGCAGCGAAGCTGAAGCCGGCAAATCGCTTGGCACCGACCTGGCGAAAGGCAAATTGACATGGCCGTTATTACTGGCGTGGAAACAGGCGAACACAACGGATAAAAAGAATTTGGAAAATCTGATCCAGAACTGGCAGCCGGAAAACTTCGAGCCGGTGAAAGCGTTGCTGGAAAAATACGGGACATTTGCTCCATCGGTGGCGATTATCCAAAAACATCTCGATCAGGCGCACGCGAGTCTGCGCCCGCTGCCCGTTTCGCCGGGCAAAACCGGCCTGCTGGCACTTGCGGATTTTCTCGCGCAACAAACCGGCGCTTTGGCGGTTCAATAATCATGTCTGAACCCGCGGCCATTTCCGACGCGAGCACCCCTGCCGACATATTGGAGGGCGACTTGGTGAAGCGCGCCCGGCGCGGCGACTTGGCGGCTTATGATGAATTGGTGAAGCGCTATCAGCAGCGCATTTACGCGACGATTTACCACATGACCGGCAACCACGAGGACGCCAACGACCTCGCGCAGGACGCGTTCATCAAGGCTTATCAGGCGCTAAAATCTTTCAAGGGCGGCTCCAGTTTTTACACCTGGCTTTACCGGATTGCCATCAACAAGACGATCAATTTTCTCAAGCAGCGGAAGAATAAGCATCATTTCAGCCTGAACGACTTGGATTTTAACACAGAAAACAATCCAGACTTGGTGGCGCTGATTTCGCACAAGACCCCGCACCGCGATGCCGGGTTGTCGGAGTTGCAAAAAAAATTGAACGAAGCGTTGCTCAAGCTGTCTGAACCTCACAGAATGGTCGTGGTTTTGCACGATGTGCAAGGAGTCTCGCACGAGGAAATCGCCGAGACCATGAATTGCAACATCGGCACCGTGCGGTCGCGATTGTTTTACGCGCGCCAGCAATTGCAAGCCCATTTGGCCGAATACATCCAGCCGAAATGAACGAAAATGAACGAAAGCGAAAATAATTTTGCGACGCTGAAACAGCTGCTCAAGCTGAAACAGCACGAAGTTCCGCCGCCCGGCTACTTCCACAATTTTTCCGGCCAAGTCATCTCGCGCATCCGCGCGGGCGAGGCCGGCGGCCAACAGACGTTCACCGAGCAGCTACAGTCCACCGCGCCGTGGCTCGTGAATTTCCTGCGGATTTTCGAGACCAAGCCCGGACTCGTCGGCGCGTTTGCCACCAGCCTCTGCCTGTTGTTGGTGGGTGCCGTGTTCTTTGCCGAACGTTCCGATTCCGCGCCGAAAAATTTCCCAGCTATCGCGGACAATTCACCAGCCGCCATGCCCTCCGTAGTTTCCAGCGCGTCCACGCCCATGTTGGCGGCGGCAGACGCGACCACCGGCATCGCGGTCAGCACCAATCCGGTGCTGAGCCTCCAGCCGGCGACCACGATGTTTGGCCAGCAAAACCCGCTGTTCCAGTCCGCGAGCTTCGCACCGGCCAACCACTAAACAAAAATCTTTCTTCAAAAACGCGGTGTGCGCTTGAAACGCCACTG
>CAIOUK010000136.1 GCA_903861445.1 uncultured Verrucomicrobia subdivision 3 bacterium | reverse complement strand
TCCTTCTTGATGGGATTGTCGAGCGGACGGATGATCTGCTGGCCGTTCGGATACGGTTTCACGTCGGCGAGCGTCTCGGCCATGGTCTGGCCGGTGACGGTGAGGCAATCGCCGTGGAGCAATTTGGCGTCGAGCAGCGTCTTCATGAGCGGGCGGATGCCGCCGATGGCGACGAGCGCGCTCATGCTATATTTGCCGCTGGGCTTGAGATCGGCGAGCACCGGCACGCGTTTGCCGATGCGCGTGAAGTCGTCAATGGTCAGCTTCACCTTCGCGGCGTGTGCGATGGCGAGCAGGTGCAACACGGCATTCGTCGAACCGCCGAGCGCGATGACCACGGTGATGGCGTTCTCGAAGGCTTTCTTCGTGAGGATGTCGAGCGGCTTGATGCCTTTGCGAAGCATGTCCACGACGGCCGCGCCGGCGCGGCGGCAATCGTCCATCTTCGCGGGGGAAATGGCGTTTTGCGCGGAGCTGTTGGGCAAACTCATGCCGAGCGCTTCAATCGCGCTAGCCATCGTGTTAGCGGTATACATGCCGCCGCAGGAACCGGCTCCGGGAACCGCGCAGGATTCCACGGCGTGAAGTTCGGCGTCAGAAATTTTTCCGGCGGCGTGCTGGCCGATGGCTTCGAACACGGAAACGATGTCGAGGTCTTTGCCGACGTTTGGCGAATTTGCGGGCGCGGCAGCGGTGGTGAGGCAGCCGGGCAAAATTGTTCCGCCATAGACGAACACGGCGGGGCGATTCATGCGGGCGATGCAGATCATCGCGCCGGGCATGTTCTTGTCGCAACCACCGATGGCCACGTAGCCGTCCATGCCGCCGCAGCCCACGACGGTTTCAATCGAGTCGGCGATGACTTCGCGCGAGACGAGCGAATACTTCATGGCTTCGTTGCCATTCGAGATACCGTCGGAAACGGTGATGGTGTTGAAGACGATGGCCTTGCCGCCGCCAGCGTTCGCGCCCTTCTCGGCTTCAAGCGCGAGCTTGTCGATGTGCATGTTGCACGGCGTAACGTTGCTCCAGGTCGAGGCGATGCCGATGATCGGTTTCTTGAAATCTTCTTCCGTGAAACCGACGGGATAAAGCATGGAGCGAGCGGCCGCGCGGTGCGGGCCGTCGAGGAGAGAACTGGAAAATGGGCGGAGGTTGATGGCTTTTTTGGCGGCAGATTTCTTTTTCATCGGACGGACAGTTTGCCGGAAAGGTTGCCGGCGGACAAGTCGCGAGCAAGGCGTTCACGGGAAGGCAACAAAGCTGCCGGAAATCAGAGCGAGAATGCTAATTCATTTTGCCCGACCGGCGGTCTCGGCCAGCCGGCGTTGTTGCTCGGCCAGCTTCGGCTTACCGAGCGCCTCATAAACTTTGGCCAGCAGCAACCGGGACGCCTTCGGCTCCGACAGTTTTCCCACGGCAAATTTCAAGTCAACGGCGGCTTCTGGATTGCGGCCCAGCCGGGCCAGAATCAATCCGCGCGTGTTCCGAAATTCCGGCATCTCGGAAAACTGATCCACCACCGGCTGAATGAGTGCCAGCGCCCGCGTGAGGTCGTCCTGATTGCCGTCAGCCAGCGCCAGCGCCAAGCTGGCCTGCACCTGCGTGATTTGCGGCGATAGTTTATAGGCCGTTTCCAAATGCTGCCGGGCGACTACCGTGTTGCCGCGCACCAGCGCGTCCTGACCGAGCAACAAATGCCATTCAGCGGCGGATTCGCCTTTGGCGTCCGCCACCAACTGCTCCAGATTTTTTTTTGCCGACACCGCCGAGTGGTCACTGGCATAAGTCGCCTGCAGCAGTAATGTCCGCAATTTCTCGCTCTCCGGATCATACTTCAGGCCTTCGTTGATGAGCCGCAGCCGCTCGGGCTCCTGACCGGGCAACATTTTTTCCGCCCAGGCAAGGCACACCTCGGCGATGGCGGATGGATAAGCCGGATTGGGGTTGGCGCGATTGGCCTGCTCCACCGTTTCCAGCGCCCGCATATAATTTTCCTGGTTCAGCCACACGCGCATCTGCCGCAATGTCGTCCAGGAATAATTTGTGACGGCGAACTGGTTTTTGCCCAGCGCTTCATAAACTTTCGTGAGCACCAACCGCGTGCCGGCGGCATTGGGTGTCCGGCTGATGGCAAATTGCAAATCGCCCGCCGCCGCTTCGTTCCGGCCAAGCTTGGCCAGAATCCGTCCGCGCGTGTCGCGAAATCCAGGATTGTTTGGAAATTTTTCCACCACCTGATCAATGAGCGCCAAGCCGTGCTCCAAATCTTCCCGACTGCCGGTGGTGGCCTGATCCAAGGCAAAGTCGTTTTGAATCTGCGGGATTTGCGGAGCCAAATTAAACGCGGTTTTCAAATACGAGCGAGCCATCGGCAAATCACCCCGCATCCGCGCGTCCGTCCACAACAGAAAATACCACCACGCGGCTGATGAGCCGGTGGCCCCGGCCACCGATTCATCCAGTAATTTATTGGCATCCGCACCGGATTGGTCGGGCACGTGCGTGGCCTGAATCAGCAACCAGCCCAATTTCAAATTCTGCGTGGCATTATCCAAACCCTTTTGGATCAGCTGCAATCGTTCAGCGTTTTGATTGGCGGGAATTTTTTCCGCCCATGTCGCGCAAATGTCCGCAATCGCCGGCGGGTAAATCGGACTCGGACTGACGCGCGTGGCGCGCTCCAGAGTTTTCAGCGCGGACTCATATTTCTCCGCGCGCTTCAAGTCCCGCACCAAGTCCAGCCACACGGGCGGACTGTCTTGTGGCACGGCATTGGTGCCCATCAACATGGCTCGCTCCAGCGGATCGAGCAGCGGCGCATATTTACCCTTGATCAACAAGGCGCGGATCAAACCCAACCGATCTGCCGGGCTGGCGTTGGGCGCGGTATAAATGAGTTGATTCCGAATGGCGGTGATGGCGCGATCCGCCCAAAGGACGGCGGAGTTGCCATTTTTTTCCAAGTCGTAAGTGATGGCAAGCAGCAGCGCGGTCTCGGGCTTGGTGGCATAAATTTTCAGCAGGTATTTCCGAGCCTGGTCGAGATGATGGGTGTTGATGTAAAGCCGCCCCAGCATTTCATTCGCCTCGACTGATTTTGGATCGAGGGCCAGGGCGTGGCGCAAATGTTTTTCCGCATTCATCAACACATTGGTGGTGATGTTGGTGGTGTTCAGAAAAGTTTGCGCGGCGAGCAGGTGGGCCGGCACGGAACCGGGACGATCCAGCGGTGCGGCCGCGACCAGCAAATCCGCCGCCTCCTGCTGGTGGCCGAGGCCGTTCATCGCCACGGCGAGATAGTAAAGCCATTCCAGCCGGTCACGGTCGGTTCGCGCGTCGGCCAAGCCACGCAAACTGGCCACGCGCGCCATTTCATAATGGCCCGAGCCCAGCGAGGCGATGGCCACTTTATGATAGTGGTGACGCAACTCCACGCGCCGTTGGAAGCCGAAGACGATCATCGCCGCCACTACCAACAGGGTAAAACCGGCACCCAGGGTTGGCAGACAAAATTTGAAGAGCTGCCACTGCCGGCGGGCCAGCCAGCGCCGGGTTTTACGCCGCAGACGGCGGTAACCAAAACGCTTTCGAAAGCGCGTCAACCCCCTTGCCGGATCCAACCCTAAAAAACCGAACACGCGGCCGGGCAATCGCTTCAAGGCGCGGCGAATTTTACGGAATAACCTTTTCATTTCGCCGGCCCTTTTCGCAATTGTTCTACCAGTTGGGGCACCAGCGTCTGGCGCGCTTGAAAAAATAATTCCTCGGCACTCACCATGGCCGCGCTGGACAGCGGCGAATAACCCCCGGTAATCAATTGCACCCGGTAGCCGGTTTGAATCGGGCCGGAGGAATTTGCCAGCCGCCCGCCCAGCGTTTTGGGCGGAGCAAGTAAGTTGCCTTGGGCGTCGACCACCGAATGATACACGACCGCATAGCGGAGAGATTTTTCCAATGTCAACCGGACGGTGTGTAAATCCTCCTGATTTTGCGGCAGAAACAATTCTTCTTCTTTCAAGACCTGCCAGCCGGTGCCGACATAGCAGACCTTCACATTATGAAAGCCTTCAAGCGGATAATCCACCGCCACGACCGCCTCGCTGCCCAAGCGCTGAAAATGCCAGAGGGTAGAGTGAACGCCCAATGTCTCAATCAAGGTCTGGTCACCGACATCGGCATTGATGCGTTGCCAACCCGCGAGCTGGGTCGGCATGGATAATTTTAATTCCCGCGCCGGCACGCTGAAATTTGGCAAAGGTGCGAGTCCGTGCCGGCCTCCTGCCAACAGGTGGGCCGTAAAAACACCCAGTCCCAGCAACGCCAAAATGATGCCGGCAAACCGGAAGCCAAAAACGGATCCGGACCACGGCGCGACCGGCAACGGCGGCGGCGGCGGTTGCGCGGCAAGCCGGCGCAAGGCCGCCTGGCGCGCGCGCCGGGAACGAACCGGGCGGGTCAAAAAAATCAGCAATTGATCCACGCTCAAAATCAGCCCCCAATAAATAAGCAGCAACGCCAGCCCAAAAGTTTCATGCCGCCAGCCGCTCAACAAATTGAGGTGCCAATAATAATCCGCCGACGCACCAATGGTGATGCGGATGACATTTCCCAGCACGACAAACAGACTGGTGGCCGGCAGGGCCAACAATAACCACCACAGTGACCGGCGCCGCCACAGCACCCAAAACAGGCAGCAGGCATTGCACAAAATGAACGAGTTAATTCCGCTGCAAGCCTCTTCGACCAAAAGTTTTTTACCCGGTAACAGCAGGATATTGCCGTCCTGCACATGGGTCACATGCAAGGCGTCCAGCAACGCACTGCTCGCATCCACCGCCACCGACCGCAGCCACAAGACCAGCACCTGATCCCAGCCCAGTGGCGGCGGCAGGATGATCAGCAACATCAAAACCACCGGCATAAACGTCTTGAACATCGATTTTCCACCCAGCCCCCACGAGACCGCAATAAGCCAAAACAAAAAGGCAATAAAACCCAGCCACGGCGACCAGAGATAATTTGCCAGAAGAAAAACGAGAACGGCCACCGACAGCAGCAACCAGGTCAACCAACGCTTTCCCGCGTCAATCTTGGTTTCAGATTGCTTGAAGGCCCGCTGCGCCAGCAACCCCGCACCGACGAGTGCCAGCGGGAAAAACTGATAGGCCGGACGATTCCACGACAAACGAAAAAAAAGCCACAGCAGCGGAATGAAGCCGAGCACCGCCAAAAACAGATTTGTCCGGCTGGCTCGAATCCGCGACCTCATCCCAGCTTCAAGCGAGAGTTCTTCTGGATGGTTGGTTCCCATATTAAGCTATGCGGCATTATGCCGGCAGAATGTATGACCCTGTCAATGCCAGAGGCAGGCGGACGGCGACGTTACCCAAATTTCTTTGGCCATCGTCCTCGGAAAGTCATCGGTGAGTTGAGCCAACGGAATCGGGCGGCTCCGAAAAAAACGCCGCCCGCGAGCTTGTTGTCAACGGTGAGACTTGGTAACGTCAGCGCGGTGGGGCGCTTGGCGCAGTGGTAGCGCAGCAGCTTTACACGCTGTGGGTCGGGGGTTCGAATCCCTCAGCGCCCACCATCTTCCAAAGTTCCGTCAGGCCGCAATTTCATCTTCCGTCCGCGCCATTCAATGCGGTTGCCCGTAAAGGCCGCAATCCAGATGGCGGCATTCAAGACATCACGCAGTGGCACCAACCACAAAGCGGAAATTAATTTCCGCCCTGGTGTAAAACGGCGTTGCAAATCTTGCGCCAGCGCCATGCGCACGAGCAGAAAGAAAACCGCCGCCAGCAAAGGGCAATATGATTTTGCTGCCACCACCGAAACGGCCAGCCACAACAGCGGCCACAACGACGCGTTGGCCAGCAGGCTGAAAAAATACGGCAGCGGCTGACAGACGCGGATGGTGCGCGCCCAGCGGAGTTGATGTTTCCAAACCTGCCACCAGCTTTGCGGCGCGTCCCAGCACTCCACCACCACGGGGCACAATGCGATTTGACAACCATTTTTGGCAATGCGCTGTCCAAGTTGATAATCGTCGGCCAGACAATCGGCGAGTGCGGCGAAGCCGCCGATTTCCGCGAGCGCCGGACGCCGGACGAGAATCGCTGCGCCAAGCGCGAAGTCCAGCGGCTTGAGCGTGGCGGATTGTAACACCTGGCTCCAGAAATCGGCGTTGATGGCGACGGCTTCCCAACGCATCGCGGACGTGCTGGGATTGGCGAGACGATAAAAACAATTCACCAGCGCGATTTTTTCTTCCCGCAATGGCGCAACGAAGCTGGCCAGAAAATCCGACGGCACGCGCACGTCGGCATCACAAGTAAGAATCAAATCGTGCTGCGCCCGTTTTTCCAACTGCGCGAGCTTGGCCACTTTGGCGTTGGCTCCGATTAGATTTTGACAGATTACCAACTGTGCCTGAATGTCGGGATTTTCGGCGATGAGCTGGCGGATGATTTTCACCACCGAATCATTTTCATCCGCGACACCGAAGAGAATTTCCACCGGCCCGGCATAAATTTGTTGAAGCCAGCTTTGCAGCGAATCGCGCGTGGTGGCGTCGCAACCTTTGACAGGTTTTAGAATGGAAACCGCCGGGGCGAAGCCGGCCACGGCGGTTTTTTGGTGCAGCGGAAATTTTCTGGCCGCGAACCACTGCCAAAGACCCAGCCCGCAACTCAACGCCGCGAGGCCGCCCAGCATATTTTCCAGAAAATTCACCGCGCAGAGGAAACAAAATGCCCGCGTTTTAGCCAGCGGATTTCACGTCGGGATGCTCGTCAATGACCAGCACCCCGTGCGGCGGCAGATCGTAATTGCCATTGATGGTCCGCCCGGTCAGGAAGTTGTGCATCGGCTTGTAAAACTGGAGGCGCACCTGCGAGTTTTGATGATTAAGCAGAAAGAAGATGCGCGCGCCGGCTTTTTCGCGCAGGGAAACCTCGACATTTTCCGGCACTTTGAGCAAGGGAATGAGTCCGGAGGCCTGACGCAGCCAGGTGACAAGGTCGTCGTAAAAATGCTGGTGGCTTTGCATGCCGAGATAAATGGCTTTGCCGAGGCCAAAGGTGTTGAGCGTGATGGCCGGTTTGCCAACAAAAAAATCTTTGGCGTAGGTCGCCAAAACCTCGCAACCCTTCGGCTCAATCAAGTCGCACCACAAGCGGGCCGGATGCAAATGGCTCGTGGAAAAGATACCTTTGAAGGTTAGGTGGTTTTCCTCGCCTGGCGGCAGCGTGTCGAACTCCTGCACTTCCAGACCGAACAAGTCCGTCAGGTTGTGCGGGAAGCCGGTGTCCGGAGCAATGCCGCTCTCGTCCACCAGTCCGGAGTTAAAGGTGCAGACGAGCGTGCCGCCGTTCTGGACGTAAAGCTTCAAGCGATCGGCATCGCTGGCGGAAAGCAAATGCAGTGACGGCGCGAAAACAATTTTGTATTTCGACAAATCCTCGGAAGGGCGCGCGAAATCCACCAGAATATTGCGGTCATGCAGCGAGTTATAAATGAGCTGAATGTGCTCGCGCAGGTTGAAAAACTTATTGGGCTGGTTGGGCTGCTGTAACAGCCAATCGTTATCATGGGAATACAGAATGCAGGCTGAAGCAACCACCTGGGTGTCTTTGATGGCCGGCGCGAGAATTTTCAATTCTTCGCCCAGTTGGGCAATTTCATTGAACACCCGCCGGCTGCCTTCGAGATTATGCGGCAGCACCGCGCCGTGAAATTTTTCCGACCCGATGCGCGGCTGGCGCCAGCGGAAAAAGAGCACGGCATTGGCTCCGCGCGAAATCAGTTGATAAGTGAACAGCCGCAATACGCCGGGGCGGACGAGGGAGTTCACCTCCTGCCAGTTGACGTTGCCAGCTTTTTGTTCCATCACCCAAAAACCACTGTCACCGTCCGGCGCGCGAATGCCGGTTTTCTTGAGCGAGCGGAGCATGTCAATCTCACAGGCGATTTCTGCCGGCTTGGCCTTAATGGCCGCCGTGCTTTCGATGGAGACAAAATCCAGCTGCTCGGCGAGATCGAAATGATCGAAGCGATGGCGAAGCGCGCGGAGATTCGTCGTGACGGGCCGGTCAGGCGTAATTTTGCGCAAGATATCGGCCTGCATCTTGACGAACTGCACGATGGTATCGCTGCCAAAACGGTTCCAGTCCAACACTAGCGCCGGATTGTGCTGCGTGGGTGCAGCCATTGGCATGGGCACCTGGTTCCAGGCGGAAACAATCTGTCCCCAATGACGCAAGCCCATCCGCTGGTTGAGGCGCTCGATGGTTTCGTATTTGGCTTCGAGCCAGAGATGCCAGTCGCGGCGCGTATCTTCGTTGAAGGCGGCTTCGGTGAAATTGCCGCCGAGGCTGTTGTCAATCTGCCACGCCAGCAACTGCGAATGATTGCCGAGCGCCTGTGCCATTTTCTCCACGATGCGCTTGGAGTAATCCCAATAGACATTGCTGTTCAGACAAACCGCACGGCGGGCGCCGGCGTGCTTGATCAAGCCGCGTTCATCCACGGGTAGAATTTCAGGATGTTGTTGAGCCAGCCAAATGGGCGGCGCGGCGGTGGGGGTGCCGAGAATAACCCGGATTCCGTTCTCACCCATGACGTCCATCACGCGCTTGAGCCAGTCAAAATTAAATTTACCATCCTCGGTTTCGCAAAGCCCCCAGGAAAATTCGCCAATGCGAATCACATTAAATCCGGCGGCAACCATGAGTTCCGCGTCGCGCGCCCATTCCGTTTCGGGATTTTCGGCCGTGCCACCGTTGGGGAAGACCCAATGTTCCGGATAATAATCAACGCCAAAATACATAATAGTCGATGACGGGCTGTGATTCCGACACTAAAAGCAAACCGCCGCGCTGGCAACGAAAATCACACCGCGCGCCGGGAAACGTGCGCTGAAAAAATTATTTCCCAAACAAGCCACCAAGACTCTTGACCGCTTTGGTGGCCTCGTTGCCAATGGCCTTGCCCGCACTGCCCAGTGAGCCGACCACGGCCTTGACCGTGCCAGAAGCAACCTCGCTCAACACATCGTTAACCAGTTCGAGCGGAGTGATTCCATCCGGTCCAGTGCCCAAGTTGGACAGATGAATCGGCGGCAGGGGTATGGGAACGCCCTTGAAATACACCTTGGCCCCGCTGATGACAAAGTTGTCCACTTGCAGTTTCTTGGCCGGCTTCGAGGTGCCGGGCGCGGGCGCGTTGGTGCCGGCGGGCTTGGCCTGAGTGCCGACAAACGCGTTGACGTTGTCCTGGATTTTTTTGAGGTTGTTTTCAGTGAACAACGGCAGTTTTCCGTCAAAGAAAATTTCCGCATCCCGCACCTCAACATTTTTAATCACAATCTTGTCCGACAATAAGGAGGCGGGCGCGACGCTCACGGCGATTTTGCCGACGGTAATGCAATTCGTGGCCTTGGCAATATATTCTTGGGGGTTGCCCAGAACAAAGTTGTTTATGCCCACGGAGCCGGTCAGGATGCTGACGTGGACGGATTTGACCGTGAGCATGGTCTGCGTGACTTTTGGCCCGACGGTTTCCATGCCCGCCTTCACCACATCGCCGAGAAAGAAACCCACGACGACGACCACGATTACGATGGTGAGGATTAGTCCAACACCGATGCCAAGAAGAATTTTCTTTTTCATAACAAGTTTATCATGTCATTAAAATTACAGGTTGAAAAGTAAAACCTAATTTGCCTCATGCCGCCACCAAAGCGCGGATGCGGTCCGTAAATTCCTGCACTTGGTAAGGTTTGGTGATAAATTGATTTGGCTTCACCAGCGCGTCGGAAAAAACGTGTTCGTCCACGGTGCCGCTGACCAAGACCATCTTCTGACCGGGCTTTATTCGCCGACATTCGCGGATCAAATCCATCCCCGTCATCCGGCCCATGGCATAATCCGTAATCACCACTTCGGGATGCAGTTCGGGAAATTCTTTCAAGGCCATTTCAGGATCGCGAAAGGTCCGCACCTCGTAACCGAGCGGTCGCAAAATTGCCTCCGCCAAGTCCAGCAGCATCGGTTCATCATCCACCACAAAAATTGTGAACTGAACCTTCCCTTTTTGTTTTGGCAAGCTCATGGCTTTGGCAAATTGAATGGCTGCAAACTACCCCCTACCCAGCCCGGCGGCAAGCGATTAAAATGTGAGAAAAAATGCATTGCCACTGCACAGCTCTGAGCCTAATCTTTATCTCTAGGCAATAAACCCGCCTACAACAAGGATTGCTTTCATGAAAAAAAAGCCAGCACCCGCGTCGGAAACCCTACCAACCAACGCCACTAAAAGCTCGCGTGTTAGAAAAACTGATGTAAAAGCATCTGCGCCAGAAAGTAAAAGTTCTACTACTGACAAACCAAAGCGGGTCACCGGCAAGCCGATCCTTGATGCCGCCCTAAACACGGTTAAAAAGATTTTTCAGCCCAAACGTGCCGCTAAAAGTGCGGCCGCCAAAAAAACCTCAAAGCAGGAACCTAAAATCGAGAAAGCTCCAACTAAAACTCGCCGGCCAGTCAGCAGCCGCAAAAATGAAGAAGTTCTTGAAGTGCCGCCGATTTTGCTCGAAGGCGATGAACCCATTATCACCCCTGTCAGTGGCCCTGGCGAAAAATACTCCCTCGGTGCCCATCCGCCCGCGCAAAGCTTTTCCGGCGGCGAACTACCGGAAAGTTACGGCACCAAAAAATTATTTCTCACCGCGCGCGATCCGCACTGGCTCTACGCGCATTGGGACCTGACGCGCGAGCAGCAGAATTCCTTCAACACCGAATCCACCGACGGTCATCTCATCCTCCGCATTTTCGCCGGCAAAATCGAAGGACATCCGAGTTACGAAATTCACGTCCACCCCGAGTCGCGCCACTGGTTCGCCCACGTCGAGCGCGCGGGAAATTCCTACGCCGCTGAACTCGGCTACTATTCCGCGCTCGGCAAATGGATGCGCGTCGCCGTCTCGAGCGGCACGGTCACACCGCCGGACGCCGCCGCCAAGGAAGACGCTGCGGAATTCGCGACCATCCCGTTTGAATTTCCCTTCGCGCGCCTGATGCAAATCATCGAGGACGCTGTGCGTGACAACATCCCGCTCGCGCAGGCCATTGAGGAATTACGTCGCGCCGGTCATCCCGATTTGCCGCGCTTTGCGCATTCGATTCATTCACCAGTCATCGCGCCGGGACCAACTCGCGAATGGACGCCGGAACAGGAAAAGGCCCTCGCTAAAATCATCAGCATTGACGAAACCCGCCGCATCTGGATGGGCTCCCTCGAAATCACCGAACTCATTCGCCGCCGCCTCGCCCACGCGGGCGACACCACCTCGCCGGTCACGGCTTTCGGTTCCAGCCCCGGCCTGACTTCCAGTCCCACCAGTCCGTTCGGCGGAGCGCGCTCGGAAAATTCCAAAGGCTTTTGGTTCAACGTCAATGCCGAACTCATCATTTACGGCGCGACGGAGCCGGATGCGAAAGTCACGCTCGGCGGCCACGAAATCAAACTGCGCTCCGACGGCACGTTTAGTTTTCGCTTTGCGCTGCCGGACGGAAAATACGATTTACCCGCCGTCGCCGTTTCCGCCGATGGCACGGATGGTCGCGCGGCAGAATTAAAATTTGTCCGCGAGACGCAATACCTCGGCGATGTCGGCGCAACGCCGCAAGATCCCTCGCTCAAACCGCCGCTGCCGGACAACCTGTGATGACCATGGACTCGCCTGAACGGGGAGCTTTAATGCTGGTGCGTTTCATTGCCGCCGCGCTCATCGGCTGGGCGCTGGTGGAACTCGCCTTGTATCTCGTCGTCTGCCATCACAAGAATCTGCCGGTGGAAATCGTTCCTTGCCTCCTGAAATCCTTGCCCTTCATCGCCGGCGTGGTCATGCTTATAAAATCCAAGTCGCTCGCGGAATGGGTTTCCGACCAGCTCGACTTGTAATTTGATTATCTAAAAAATCGTTCATGCTCGGCTATCTTTCCATCGTCCTCCACGCGCACCTGCCGTTTGTGCGGCATCCGGAACATGAAAAATTTCTGGAAGAAAGCTGGCTGTTCGAGGCCGTCACCGAAACGTATCTGCCGCTGATTCAGGTCATCGAAAACTGGCGGCGCGACCAGTTGCCGGCACGCTTCACGCTCTCGCTCTCGCCCACCCTGTGCGCGATGCTGCTCGACCCGCTGCTGCGCGAACGTTACGCGAAACATCTCGATGGACTGATTGATCTGGCGGAAAAGGAAATCCACCGCACGCACTGGGACCGCCAGTTCCGCGACCTCGCGTGGATGTATCACCACAAATTTTGTCAGGCGCGCGAGACGTGGCGGCATTACGATGGCAATTTAATTTCCGCCTTCCGGCAATTTCAAGACGAAGGCCGGCTGGAAATTATCACCACCGCCGCCACGCACGGACTGCTGCCGCTGATGACCGGCCATGCGCCGAGCATTCGCGGGCAAATCCTGACGGCGCGCGACCATTACCGTAGTTGTTTCGGACGCGATCCGCTAGGCATCTGGTTGCCGGAATGCGCCTATTCCGAGGGCGTCGAGAAATTTTTGCAGGAGGCGAACATCCGCTGGTTCACCCTCGATACGCACGGCATTTTACACGCCAAACCGCGCCCGCGCTACGGCACCTTCGCGCCCATCTTCACGCCCAACGGCGTCGCCGCGTTCGGGCGTGACTTTGATTCCTCACGTCAAGTTTGGAGCAAGCACGAAGGTTATCCCGGCGATCCGCGCTACCGCGATTTCTACCGCGACATCGGTTTTGATTTGGATTTCGATTATGTGAAGCCGCATCTGCCCTCGCCGGAAAATCGCGGCTTCACCGGCATGAAATATTTCCGCATCACCGGCACCGGCGAGAAGCAGGTCTATCAGCGCGACCACGCGCTCGCAGCCGCCAGCGAACACGCCCAGCATTTTCTCAACGAACGCATCGCGCAAGCACGACAGGTCGCGCCACTGCTGGATCGTCCGCCCATCATCGTTGCGCCGTATGACGCGGAATTGTTCGGCCACTGGTGGTATGAAGGGCCGGAGTTTCTGGATTTTCTCGCGCGCAAGCTGTGCCACGAGCAGAAGGAAATTTCCCTCATCACCCCCGGCGAATACTTGCAGCGCCACCCGACGAACCAAGTCGCCACGCCCGGCGCGTCGAGCTGGGGCGAAGAAGGTTACTGGCGCGTTTGGCTGAACGAGACGAATGAATGGATTTATCCGCATCTGCAAATCGCGCAGGAGCGGATGACCGAGCTGGCGAATAAATTTCCCAAAGCCACCGGGCTTAAAGCGCGCGCCTTGAAGCAAGCCACGCGCGAACTGCTGCTGGCGCAGGCGAGCGACTGGCCGTTTATTTTGCGCGCCGGCACGAGTCCCGACTATGCGCGCCGCCGCGTGAAGGATCATCTGCTCCGCTTCATCGCGCTGCACGAACAACTGACGGCGGGCAAGGTCACTGAAAAATGGCTTCGCGAAATCGAGTCCCGCGACAATTTATTTCCGGACGTGGACTGGAATTATTGGAAGTAATCTCCCAGCCAAACGAACGGAAATTGATTATCCCTGCAGCGGAACCGGTCTTCGCCAGCACCTGTCAGCGCTGGTGTTGCCGGGAATTTTCCATTCAGATTTTATTTGCCAGCGACCCAGCTTGGAATTAGTGTTTAGCCATTACAAATTTAACCATGTCAAACGCGGGCAAAGAATCAGCAGCTACCAGTGATTTGTTAAAGAATTCGTCGCTTTACCGCGAATTTCAAGCCGAGCGGGAAGAAATTCTGCGGCACAAATGGATTGAATCCGAAAAGGCCGGCTGCGACATCGGCTTCGAGAGTGCCCTGACAGATTGGATCATCAAACATCGGGCGCAATGGCGCAAATCACGACAAGCGGGAAATACCAACTGAAATCCCGCTTCCTTTAACGACGCCCTGCGAGGTGACGAAGGAAAAATGAAACTCAAAAACAAAACGCGAACCCGCCCCGGAAAACCGGAGCACTTCGCGATTTTTTATGCCTGAAGCCACGGTCATTCTCGACGCTATCGCGGTCCAGCGCGCACTCACGCGCATCGCCCACGAGATTGCCGAACGCAATGAACAGAGCCGCGAGGTCGCGCTGGTCGGCATCCCCGTCGGCGGCGATCATCTCGCCACGCGGCTGGCGAAAATTCTGGCCGGCATTTGGAATCATCCCGTCGCCGTCGGCATTCTCGACACCACGATGCACCGCGACGATCTCGACCAACGCGCCGCACCCACCGTGCATCCGACGGAAATCCCCTTTGACGTGACCGGCAAAACCATCGTGCTGGTGGACGACGTGCTGTTCAGCGGCCGCACCACGCGCGCGGCGATGGACGCGCTGAATGATTTTGGCCGCCCCAAAAAAATCCAGCTCGCCGTCCTGGTGGATCGCGGCCACCGCGAACTGCCCATCAAGGCCGATTTCATCGGCAAAAATGTGCCGACCGCGCTCGATGAAAAAATTTCCCTGCGGCTCACCGAGGCGGGCGCGACTCAGGATGAAGTCATCCTGAAGAAAAAATAAGATTATGGCCTGGACTAAAAAACATCTGCTCGACATCGAGTCGCTCACGGCCGAAGAAATTTTGACCGTGCTGGACACCGCGCGCGGCTTCAAGGCCGTCGGCGAGCGCGCCATCAAAAAAGTCCCCGCACTGCGCGGCAAAACCGTCGTCAACCTCTTCGTCGAACCGTCCACGCGCACGCGCACGAGCTTCGAGCTGGCGGCCACGCGGTTGAGCGCCGATGTCATCAATTTTTCCACCGAGGCGTCATCGTTCAAAAAAGGCGAGACCCTCAAGGACACCGCGCTCAATTTGCAGGCACTCAACGCGGACTTTATTATCATCCGGCACAGTGCCAGCGGCGCGCCGCACTTTCTCTCGCGCGTGCTGAACGCCCACGTCATCAATGCAGGCGACGGTGCGCACGAACATCCCACGCAGGCATTCCTCGACACGTTCACCATTCGCGAAAAAAAGGGCAAGATTGCCGGGCTTAACGTCACGATTCTCGGCGACATCCTTTACAGCCGCGTTGCCCGCTCGGACATCTGGGCACTGACCAAGCTCGGCGCGAAAGTCACGCTGTGCGGGCCAGCCACGCTAGTGCCGAAGACGTTTGAGCAGATGGGCTGTCGCGTGACGCACGACGTGGACGAGGCCATCCGCGACGCCGACATCATCAACCTGCTCCGTATCCAGCACGAGCGTCAGCGCAAAACAATGTTTCCCAGCATCGGCGAATACGCGCAGCTTTTCGGCCTGAACAAGGCGCGTCTTGCCAAAACCAAACCCGACGCGCTCATCATGCACCCCGGCCCGATTAATCGCGGCGTGGAGATTGACAGCGAATTGGCGGACAGCCCGCGCTCGGTGATCCTGGAGCAAGTCACCAACGGCCTCGCGGTGCGGATGGCCGTGTTGTTTCTGCTCAACGGCGGCAAAGCCCTGCCCGAAACCGCCTGACCGATAATCCGCCGTCCGGCTTCTTTCGCCCGCACCGGCTTCCCCAAAAAATACTTGCCGCCCGACTTCATCGGCAGTATTGTCATTTCGTTGTTTGACGAAATAACATTATGAAAGATTTCATGGCCATCACCAAGGCGCTATCCGACCCAAACCGGGTGCGCATCCTGCTCGCCCTGCGGAAAGGCGAACTCTGCGTCTGCCAGATTACCGAACTGTTCGGCTTCGCACCCTCCACGGTATCCAAACATCTTTCAATTTTGCATCGCGCGCATTTGATTCTCTCGCGCAAATCGGAGCGCTGGGTTTATTACCGCCTGCCGGACAAAACCGCGCCGGTGACCGTGCGCGAGGCGTTGGACTGGGTTCACAAATCACTCGCCAAAACGGATGAAACCAAGACCGATGCGAAGAAACTCAAGAAGATTTTGCAGACCGATCTCGCGGTCATCTGCCGCCGCCAGAAATGCTGCTAATATGAAAACACTCCCCGCTTTTGAACCAACGGACTCCGTGCGCAAGCTGGTGCGCGAAGGCTACGCCAACATCGCCAAGGATACCACCGCGGGCTGCTGCGCCACCGGCGTTTCCTGCTGCGGTTCCACGCCGCAGGAAGCCGACAAACTGGCGCGCGAACTCGGCTACACAGTTGAGGAACTCAAGGCTCTGCCCGACGGCGCGAACATGGGGCTTTCCTGCGGCAATCCCGCTGCGCTGGCCGCGCTCCAGCCCGGCGAAGTCGTCCTCGATCTCGGCAGCGGCGGCGGCTTCGATGTTTTTATTGCCGGAAGAAAAGTCGGTGCCACAGGCCGCGCCATCGGCGTGGACATGACGCCCGAAATGCTCGGCAAGGCGCGCGCCAACATTGCACATTACCACCGGGAAACCGGACTCGACAATGTAGAGTTTCGCCTTGGCGAAATTGAGCATCTACCCGTCGCTGACAGCTCCGTGGACGCGATTATTTCCAACTGCGTCATCAACCTCTCGCCCGACAAGGCACAGGTCTGGCGCGAGATGGCGCGTGTGCTGAAACCCGGCGGACGCGTGGCCGTCTCCGACATGGCGCTGCTGAAACCGTTGCCAGCGACGGTGCTTAAAATGGTCGAGGCGATGATTGGTTGCGTGGCCGGCGCAGCGCTGGTAGCCGAAACTGGTCGCATGGCCAAGGACTCAGGACTCACGGCCATTGTCCTTAAATCCAAAGCCGGTTACGTCGAGGCGCTGACGGACTGGGAAGATCCGCTTTACAAAAAATTAATCGAACTGCTGCCGGCGGGCACCAAACCGGCCGATTACATCACCAGCCTGGAAGTTCAGGCGCGCAAACCATGAACGACACCAATTACCCTACCCCGAAACGGCTCGCCTTCTTCGAGCGTTACCTGACCGTGTGGGTTTTTCTCTGCATGGTGGTTGGCGTGGCGTTCGGCAAATTTGCGCCGCAGTTCACGACCGATTTGAGCAAGTTGGAATTCGTCTCCGGTTCGCACGTCAACGCCCCCATCGCCGTGCTCATTTGGTTGATGATTTACCCGATGATGCTCAAGGTGGATTTCACCGCGCTTGGCGGCGTGGCGCAAAAACCGAAAGGCCTCGCGGTCACGCTGTTCATCAACTGGCTGGTGAAACCGTTCAGCATGGCGTTTCTGGGCTGGCTGTTCATGTCGCATGTTTTCCGCGCGTGGATTTCGCCGGAACTGGCGAAGGAATACACCGCCGGCCTCATCATCCTCGCCGCCGCGCCCTGCACGGCGATGGTCTTCGTCTGGAGCTATCTCACCGACGGCGACCCGGTTTATACGCTCGTGCAGGTGGCGGTGAACGATCTCATCATGCTCGTGCTCTTCGCGCCCATCGTGATGTTTCTGTGCGGCGTGGCGAATGTCGTCGTGCCGTCGAAAGTGCTCATCACCAGCGTCGTGGTATTCATCGTCATCCCGCTCGCAGCCGGCTGGCTGACGCGAACCGTGCTGCTCAAATCGCATGGCAGAGACTGGTTTGAGACAAAATTTCTGCCGAAGTTCCAACCCGTGACGATCTTCGCGCTGCTGCTGACGCTCGTCTTGATTTTTGCATTTCAAGCAGAAAATCTTACCACGCGCTGGCTGGCCGTGCTGCTGCTGGCCGTGCCGATTGTCATCCAGGTTTATTTCAATTCCACGCTCGCCTACCTGCTGATGCGCAAGCTGCGCGTGCCGCACAACGTGGCGTCGCCGGGCGCGCTCATCGGCGCGAGCAATTTTTTTGAACTGGCCGTGGCTGTGGCCATCACACTGTTCGGCGCGGGTTCCGGCGCGGCGCTGGCAACGGTCGTCGGCGTGCTGGTGGAAGTGCCGGTGATGCTGTCGGTGTGCAAAATCTGCAACCAGTCGCGCGGCTGGTATCAAGAAAAACTAAATTAAATTATGTCAACGACCACCAAACCCACCATCCTCGTCCTTTGCACCGGCAACTCCTGCCGCAGCCACATCGGCGAAGGTTTTTTGCGCG
>CAIOUK010000135.1 GCA_903861445.1 uncultured Verrucomicrobia subdivision 3 bacterium | reverse complement strand
GACGAGCGCAAAGCCGATGATGGCCAAGCAAATCGCAATCTCGATCATCGTGAAGGCGGAATCGGGGCTTGCGGCTTCAGGCTTGGGGCATGAGGAAATTTCGCCCCGCGCCTCAGGCCTCAAGCCTCGCGCCGGATGATGGGAGATGAAAAATTTCATTGGACTTTCTGCTGCAATACGCCGGCGCGGCCGGTGAGCCGGTCAATGCGGATCACGGTGAACATGGAATTAGTGCTGTTGCCGGGCGGATTTTCCGTGACATCCGGCGCGGCCCACTGCTTCGCTTTGGTGTTGGGATCGGTGGCGTAACCGACGGTTCCCTGCGCGAGCGGAACGTATTCGTCATTCGGCACCAGATTTCCGCTGGCATCCGCAAGCTGGCCGAGATAGTTGAAGGCGATGTAGGGCAGCGAAACTCCGATGGCATTGGTTTCCGTCGGGAAAGGGAAAATGCTGGCAGAACTAAATTGATTGATCGGATACGTTGCGTTGATGGAAGCATCGGTAATTGTGAACGCGCCGGAAAATTTGTTCACGGCCAGAAATGCGCCGTCCGGCAGCGATTTCCATTCGGAAAGATAGTGTGAAAACGGATTCCCCGGCTGGTCACCCACGGAGCGCAACGAGACAAAGTTGTAGCCGGTGACCTGCTTGTCCAAGAGATTCGTGATGGCTGTTCGCTCGGACAGGGCAAGATTATTAAAGGCTGGCGTCGGGTTGCCATTCGCATCCGCCCAAAACAAATACCAGAAATTCGCTGGCACAAAAACCATATACACCGTCGTGTGCTGGCTGATGGCGAGTTGCCGCGCGCGGGCGACGTCATCGAGCAACTGGCGCGCGGCGCTGACTTGCACGTTGGACTTGCCGAGGTTCTTCAGCGCCGGCACAGCCAGCGCCGCAAGAATGCCGAGAATGGCGATGACCACGAGCAACTCCAGCAGCGTGAATGCCGGCGAGTTGCGAATTGCGAATTGCGAATTGCGGACGGCAGGGCGCGTCACTCCGTGCGCGCCGCCATCGTGAAAAAGCAAGCACCCGTTGCCAGCAGCGGCGGGCAGCGGACTGCCCCCCCTACCAACGCGAACCCCGCATGAACGGATGACTTTCACAAAAATCTTACTGCCAGCTCAGGACGTGATTCTTATTTTCCCAATCGGTAGCCGGGTCAGTTAGATCAATCTTGCCGCGATGCCCTGCGGACCAAACCATAACTTTGCCGCGATACTGAAAATTGTCATTTTTGCTGGTGTCAGGATTAATCAAGCCATTCAGTCCGGGATTTGCCGAGGTCTGGTTGTTTCCTGATACGGCATTCAAACAATAAAAAGCATCCTTGCACATATCATCGTAGTTCAAGTCCATCGTAATGACGTAAGGATTGCCCCACGGATCGCGATACACACCGTTGACATCCACGCCCGGCAAGGGGGAGCCCGCTACGGATGGATTATAGCCGGACAGTTTGGCGTTTAAGTATTTTGTCTGACGGGGATTTTTTACATGCCTGTAATCAGGAGTGGTCACGCCGCTGGGATATGTTTCCATGTCCATCAAGATGGCTATCACTTCCGAATTACTGGCTTGATAATTGTAAGTTGCCGGATTTTGCACCGTGCCGCCGATAAACGTTGCGCCATAAGTGAAATCACCTCCGTTGGCGGTGGCGGCATTCTGCGCGTTGGTGGATACGGGAAAGCGACTATAGTCTGTGTCATAGGAGCTGATGGCATTGACGATGTCGGCCATCTCCGTTTTGGCCTTGGCTTTTTTGGCGGCGGTTTGAGCCGCCGACAGCGCGGGCAGCAGCATCGCCGCAAGAATGCCGATGATGGCAATGACGACGAGCAGTTCCACGAGCGTGAAGGCGCGGGCATTGGCGGCAGACAATTTATGCTGGGTGATTTTTTTCATAGGAGTAAAAAAGTTTTGGTGGCGGACGGGCGGCGGTATTTCGGCGGCGCGGCGGCGGATGGTCGGCAGCCACGCGCAGTCATGCCATTCCACCGGGACGGAATTTTTCCCGCCGGCGAAATCGTTGGTG
>CAIOUK010000134.1 GCA_903861445.1 uncultured Verrucomicrobia subdivision 3 bacterium | reverse complement strand
GGCCGCGAAGAGGAAGTGAAACGCATTTTCGACAAGTGGGATTTGCCGTGGTCCGAGATCGGCATCATCACCGACACCGGCCACATGAAGGTGCGTCACGGCGGCAAACTTGTCGTGGATATTCCCGCGCGGAAAATCGCCGACGAATCGCCGGTGTATCAGCGCGAAGCCGTCGAGCCTGCGTATCTGAAGGACGTCCGCGCGTTCCGCCTCGACGGCATCGCCGACACCACGACTGCCGCTGAAGATTTGAAGAAACTGCTCGCATGGCCGAGCATCGCGTCGAAGAACTGGGTGTATCGCCAATACGATCATCAAGTGCGCGACGGCTCGGTCGTTCTGCCCGGTAGCGACGCGGCGGTCATTCGCATCAAGACCGATTCGTTGCCCGTGATGAGCGCGGAACTCGCTGCGAAAGTCGGCGATCCGACGGTTTCCGAGAAGTTGATCGCCATGACCGTGGACTGCAACGGCGGTTACGTTTATCTCGATCCTTACGAAGGCGCGAAAGCTGCCGTGGTGGAAGCGTGCCGCAATCTTGCCTGCTCCGGAGCATTGCCGCTCGGTGCGACCGACAATCTTAATATGCCCAGCCCGCTCAAGCCCGAGTTGTTCTGGCAGATCAAGGAATCCGTGCGCGGTCTGGCCGAAGGTTGCAAAGCCTTCAACGCGCCCGTCACCGGCGGCAACTGCTCGCTCTACAATCAAAGTCCCGCCGGGCCGATTGACCCGACACCCACGATTTCCGTCGTCGGCCTCATCGAGAAGCTGGAGCACGTCACCACGCAATGGTTCAAGGACGAAGGCGACGCCATCATCCTGCTCGGCGAAGCGGTGGACCAAGCTGACCCGATTTTCGGTCTCGGCGGCAGCGCGTATTTGCAAGTGATTCACGGCAAGAAAAACGGTTCGCCGCCACGCTGCGACCTCGAAGTCGCGAAGACGCTGCACACCACGCTCCTCGGCCTGATCCAATCCGGCCTGGTGAAGAGCGCGCACGATTGCAGCGAAGGCGGCCTCGCCGTCGCGCTCGCCGAAAGCTGCATCAGCCAGCTCATCGCCCGCGAAACGCCGCGCCTCATCGGAGCGACGATTGACCTCAGCGCGTTGAAAGACATTCGCCTCGACGCCTTACTCTTCGGCGAAACGCAATCACGCGTCGTCATCAGTTGCAAAGCCCTCGACGCCGTGAAAGTTGTCGAACGCGCCAAGCTCATGGGCGTTCCCGCAATTCAGATCGGCAAAGTCGGCGGCGACCAGCTCACGGTGAAGACGGCCAGCGGTGAATTCTCCGCCCCGCTCACCGAACTGCACGACCAATGGTGGAACAGCATCGCGCGGGCAATGGCGTAAAATTTAGTCGAACATAAACACGAAAACGGCGACCTAGCGGTCGCCGTTTTTAATTTGAATGCAAACCAGCTTGGCTTTAGCTCAATTTGTCGGCTTGAACCGGTTCAGAATCTCGTGACGCGGAACCGCGCTTTTCTTGAACGCTTCCTGACGTTCAGTTACGCCTTGGCCGTATGTCGTGGGCGGGTTGGGGTTGCGATACAGGACGCCGGTGTAGAGTTCTGTGCCGTAGGCGCGCGCCAGTTCGGTGGCCTTCGCCCGATCGGAAGCATCATGGCCCATCGCTTCCAAACTCTTCATGTTGGTCTTATGGGCTTTTAGTTGCTGGTCCTCCATGCCGTAAGTGACACAAGGCGATTGGACGTTGATGAAGGCGAAGCCGGGGAAGCGAATGCCTTCTTCGATGATTTTCGCGAGGCCATTCATGTCCGCCGGCGTGCCTTGTGCCACAAACGACGCGCCGTAGCCCATGACGTAGAGCAATGGATTTACGGGGTCTTCGAGGCTGCCGAAGCTGGACGTCACGGTCTTGCGTCCGCGCGAAGAGGTAGGCGAAAGCTGGCCTTTGGTGAGACCGTAAATCTGGTTGTCCATCACGATGTAGGTGATGTCAATGTTACGCCGGACGGCATGCGCGACGTGGCCGCCGCCAATGGAAAAACCGTCGCCGTCGCCGCTGGCCACGAGCACGAGGAGTTCGGGATTGGCGAGCTTGATGCCTTGCGCGATGGGCAAGGAACGGCCATGCACGGTATTGAAACCGTAGGCGGTCGTATAACCGGGAATGCGGCTGGAGCAGCCGATTCCAGAGACAAACGCAATCTCATGCGGCGGCCGGGCGATGTTCGCCAGCGCACGCGTGATGGCGGTGACGACACCAAAGTCACCGCAGCCGGGGCACCAGATGGGCTTGAGGTCGCTTTTGAAATCGCCGGGCACAAATTTGGTCAGCGAAAACGGTTTGGCAGAAGTGTCGAGAGTGGTCATATAATTTTCTCTTTATTAAAAAGTTTCGTCGGATCAGTCTTGGACGGCTTCGGGTTGATGTTGTTGATTGCCTTGGATGGAGACGACCATTTCGCGCAGACGTTTCAAAACTTCCGACGGCAAAATCGGATTGGAGCCGCTCTTGGCGAAGGCTTTGACTTGCGTCGGCAAATCTACATTCATGCGCACGATACGATAGAGCTGCGCCTGATAGGATTGTTCGATGAACAAGCCGCGCTGGACGGACGCGAAGAAATCCTGATAGACCGTTTCCGCCACCGGATACAGCAGTCGGGGCACGAGCAGTTTCACCTGCAAGCCTTCCGCCTGCGCCAGCCGCAATGCCTCGCGCGCGACGCCAGCGACGCTGCCCCAGCTCACCATGCCGATGGGCGCGTCGGAATCGCCTTCCACGGTGAACAGGTCGCGACGATTTTTCAGCGGATTAAATTTGTTGAACCGCTTTTCGTTCATGCGCGCGTGCATTTCGCCGCTGGCGGTGGGACGGCCTTGTTCGTTGTGCTCGATGCCGGCGCAAAGATAGTTGCCACCGACCATGCCCGGATGGCTGATGGGGCTGATGCCGGATTCGGTCAACTTGAAGCGCGCGTAATTCGTCAGCTCCGGTCCGCTCGGATGCCGGCGCTCGATGATCTGAAATTTCGAGGTGTCAATCGGATCAACGGTTTCCTTGCGTTGCGCAATTTCCTGATCCGACAAAACAATCACCGGGGTCTGATAATATTCGGCGAGATTGAAAGCTTCCACCGTGACTTCAAAGATGTCGGCGACACACGTCGGCGCCAGCACCGGCCGCAGGCAATCGCCATGCGCGGAAAACGCCGCTTGAAATAAATCGGATTGCTCGGCTTTGGTCGGCATGCCCGTGGACGGGCCGCCGCGCTGGACGTTGACGCACACCAACGGCAATTCGGCGAGACTCGCGAGACCGAGGATTTCAGTCTTGAGCGACATGCCGGGACCGGAGGTGGCGGTCATCGCCTTTTTGCCGGCGAACGACGCGCCCACGACGGCACCGATGCCGGCGATTTCATCCTCCGCCTGCAAAACAGTTCCGCCATACTTCCAGATTTCACGGTCGAGAAATTGCATGATCTCCGTCGAAGGCGTGATGGGATAGCCGCCGAAAAAAGTGCAGCCGGCAAAAATCGCGGCGGCTGCGCACATATCGTTGCCATCCGTCAGGAGCTTGGCCTGACCGCCGGATTGCGGCGTGGATAATTTACGGTCTTGCGGCAGCGGATTGGCCGTGGCGAAATCGAGTCCGGCTTGAAACGCCCGCACATTGCCTTCCACCACCTCCGCGCCTTTTTTGGCAAATTTTTTGCGGATACCAGCCACCACGCTTTCGCGGCCGATGCCGAACCAGCCCGCGATCAGGCCGGCGATGACGATGTTCTTGGCCTTGTCGGTGCCGGCGTGTTCGGCGGCCATCGCCGTGATCGGCACGCTAAAGACGACCGCCGGTTTCACGCCGGGTAACGGCAACTTGTCGGCTGCGACGCCGGTGTTGCTCTCGTAAATCACGATGGTCGCGGCTTCGACAGGCAGTTCCGCGCCGAACCGTTTGAAATCATCCCAGTTGAGCGCCACCGCCACGTCGAGCGGACCGTTGGGGTTGAGCACCGGCTGGGTCGCCAACCGCAGCCGGCAGGAAGCCTCGCCGCCGCGAATCTGCGAGCCGAAGCTCTTGGTCATGACGCAATGATAACCTTCCAACGCCGCCGCCGTGAGGAGCGATTCACCCGCTGAAATCACGCCGTCGCCGCCGGAACCGGCAATGCCTATAATCAAATCTTCACTCATATATTACCAATGCTCTAAAATTTTTCGGTCCGTCCGCTCACCCTCTATTGCCAAATCCCTGCTCTGTTTTATCCAAGGTTGGAGGCCGTATTTCGCCTAGCCAGCCCACCCGGATTGATTTTGAACGCCAATCTTCCCATTTCATCTAATTTCCTGATTCCATACGGATTAACCGTTGGCAAACGCACGGGCGGTTCGTAAGCTAATCAGCAATTCATGCGTCAATTTCGCAACATCGCGGTCAACGCGTTCATGGAACTCATCCGGCAGCCGATTTTTCTGCTGCTGATGACGGCTTCCGTGCTGTTCGAGATTTTTCTCGCCGTGCCTTATTACTTCGCGTTCGGCGACGAGATGAAACTTGTCAAAACGAGCGCGCTGGCGGTGATGCTGCTGGCGGGTTTGTTTGGCGCGGTGTTAAGCGCATCGGCCTCACTCGCGCGAGAAATCCGCAGTGGCACGGCGCTGGCCGTTTTGTCCAAACCGGTCGGTCGCGCGCAATTTCTGCTGGCCAAATTCGCCGGCCTCGCCGCGGCGCTGGCGCTGCTCGCCTATGTCAACCTCATTGGTGTGATGCTGGCCAGTTGGATGGCCTTCGACGCCTACGGCTCAACCAATCTTCAGGCCATCGGGATTTTCGGCGGTGGCATCCTGCTGGCCTACGCGCTAGCCGGTTTCAGCAATTTCTTCCTGCGCCGACCATTCGTGAGCGATGCTGTTATCGCCGTCGTCGTCATGACCACGCTGGCGACGTTCATCATTTTTCAATTCACACATCAGATGCAAAGCATGAATGAGCAGGCGGTGGTGGATTGGCGACTGATTCCGGCTGGTATTTTGATTTTGTTCGCGCTCTGGATCCTCGCGGCCGTGGCGCTAACGTGTTCAACCCGGCTGGACATGATCGCGACTCTCGCGGTTTGCTCGATGGTTTTTCTGGTCGGGCTGATGTCGGATTATTTCTTCGGTCGCGCGGCCAGCCATATCGGAAGTCATGCTCCTTGGTGGGCATCGGGAGGCACTCACTTAATATCTTTTCTTGGCTCATGGCTGATGTCAGTTCTTTACACCATCATTCCTAACTGGCAACTTTTTTGGCTCGCCGACGCGCTCGAAACGGGCAAAAATACCTTTCAATGGGGTTACGTTGCCAAAGCATTTGGTTATATGATTTGCTATGCCGGCGCAGCGCTAGCCGTGGGCGTGGCGCTGTTTGATGACCGGGAATTGAGCTGAACTAAAATGGAACGCAACATTCAAAAAAACGGACTGGTGAACCTCGCGGTCGCGGTGCTGATTTTTCTCGCGGGCTTTGGCGTGACGGTTTTCGCCGGTTCACTGGCGGGGCAAGCCGCGTCCATTTTTCTCGGCCTCGGCGTGCTGGTCGCTTTCATCAGTTGGTTCCAGATGCGGCTCGAAGAAAATGAACGCTCGGAGAAACTTGAACTCGACGAACTCGCCCGCAGCCGCGGCGCGTCGCTGTTTGAAAGCAAGGACGGCGGCAGCTTTCCAGCGCAAAACGCGCGACTGCAATTCGAAAAATATTTCGTTCCCGGCTTCGCGGTTTTGATTTTGCTGCTGGAAGCCGGCGGCGCATGGCTGCTGTGGAACTGGAGCGGCAAGAACCCCGCCGTCCTCAATGCCGCCAATGCCACGGCCACCTTGTCGCTCTTCGCGATTTTCGCACTGCTGTTG
>CAIOUK010000133.1 GCA_903861445.1 uncultured Verrucomicrobia subdivision 3 bacterium | reverse complement strand
TCATCGAGGAGATTGACCGCTTCAAGCGTGAGTCCACCGAGCTGGGCCGAAATGCGCGCACGGTTTCGCGGATGCTCGACGGTTTTCGCGGCGAAGGCAGCCTGAGCGCGGGCGTGGATTTGCCGAACGGCGGCAAGCTGAAAATCGCATTCCAGAAAAACGGCCACGGCGAGACGATTTTCACCAAAGACTCCGTGGACAACCGCATTCTCGCACTGGCCGCGCAGATTCAGAAGGCGCAGCCGAAAAACGCTACCATCCTTGTCTCGAAGGACATCAATCTGCGCATCAAGGCCGATGCCATCGGCGTGATGGCGGAGGATTACGAGACCGACCGCGTCTTCGTCACCGATCTTTACACCGGCATGGTGGATCTGGCGGCGACGCCGGAAAAAATCGCAGCGTTCCGCGCCAAGGGCGAACTGGCCTTACCGGAAGGAAGAAATTATTTTCCCAACGAATACTGCACGTTGACCGACGAGGTGAATCCCAAAAAAACCGCGCTCGGTAAAGTGGATGCGACCGGCAAAAAAGTGGTTCCCATCCTCGACTGCCGCGAAGGCGTTTGGGGCATCAAGCCGCGCAACCGCGAACAGCACTTCGCGCTCGATGCGTTGCTCGACGACCGCATCAAGCTGGTCACACTCATGGGCAAGGCCGGCACCGGCAAAACTTTGATCGCCATGGCCGCCGGATTGAAGCGCGTGGTAAATGACCGCGAGTTCCGCCGGCTGGTGGTCGCACGCCCGACGATTTCGATGGGCAAGGAACTCGGTTTCCTGCCGGGTTCGCTCGAAGAAAAGCTCGCGCCGTGGATGCAGCCGATTCACGACGCGCTGGAAATGTTGAGCGATTTGAACATGGGCCACGAGCATCGGCGCGCGGCGGATTTAATGCGCAGCGGCAGCATCGTGGTGGAGGCGTTGAGCTACATCCGCGGGCGCAGTATCGCGAATCAGTTCATGATCATTGACGAGTCGCAAAATCTCACACCGCTGGAAGCCAAGACCATCGTCACGCGCGTCGGCAGCGGCACGAAATTGATATTCACCGGCGACCCTTACCAGATTGATAATCCGTATGTGGACTCGTCCTCAAACGGTTTCAACTACGTCGTCAGCCGTTTCCGCGATCAGGCGATTGCTGCACACATCGAGTTGCAGAAAGGTGAACGCTCGGAGCTGGCGGAGCTGGCGGCAAATATTCTTTAAGGTTCACGGCACAAGCAACTTTTCCATTGGCGCATGACGACCTCGTGCGCCCGCTAATTTTTTCTGTTATTTTGTCTGTGTTATTTTGTCTGTTGACAAATCGAGGAAGTTGGCCGAATTCTTGTTTGTATCAAACAAACTGAATAGGGAAATATGATATCAAACGAACGTCCGTCGCCTTATGGTCGCCGTCCTTACCAGAGCAGCTATGGTTATGGTGCGCCAAAATATAACCAACAACCGCGTCCGCCGGTAAATGAAGACACGCTAAAAACTGCCGAAGTGCAGATTGAACGCAAAAACTTTGTTTTCACGCTAAAAGAAAATCCGCGCGGACGTTTTCTGCGCATCACCGAGGATGTCGGCGGACGGCGCGACACCATCATCATTCCCTCCACGGGATTGGCCGATTTCAAGAAGCTTGTGGATGAGATGGTCAAAACCTCTGACGAAATTCCGCCCAAGCAGCCCACGCCCGAAGCGTAACTGAAATTTTTCCAAGCTCCGGTGGAATTAATTTTCCGCCGGAGTTTTTTTCTTTTTGGCTTTGGCTGGCTTCACCGGTTTGGCGTCGCCCCAAAGTCCTTCGAGGTCGTAACGCTGGCGGGCTTCGGTGTGCATGACGTGGACAATCACGTCGAAATAATCCAACACCACCCAGTTGCCGCCCTTGGAGCCTTCGGCGCGCACGGGGCGCAGGTCATGCTCATCGCGCAGTTTGGCGCTGATTTCCTCGACGATGGCGCGCAAATGCGGCTGGCTGGTGCCGGTCACGATCACAAAATAATCCGTCACGCTCGACAGCTTCCGCACATCGAGCACCAGAATGTTTTCGGCCTTTTTATTGTCCGCAAATTCGCGGCAGAGCAGCGCCAGTTTTTTAGAATCCATATTTGACGCGCCGATTAAACCACAAAACGCGCACGATGAACACAGATAAAATTTCCGCCGCAGCCGACGGCCGACACTTTTCAGTTTTTCCGCGCAGTTCGGGTTAAGGAGAACCGATTCGACTTCTCTTTTCACTCCCATTTTTTTAAGCTGGCGAAATGGAACGACTGCCCGGATTCCGCGATTTTTATCCCGAACCGCTCCCCCACCCTGACGTGTGGAGCGCCGACGCGCGCCAATATATTTTTGACCAGTGGCGAAAAATTGCTCGCCGCTACGGCTTCCGCGAATACGACGGTCCACCGCTCGAACCGCTGGAACTGTTCACCACCAAGTCCGGCGAAGAAATCGTCGGTCAGCTCTATAATTTCAAGGACAAGGGCGACCGCGAAATCTCCCTGCGTCCGGAGATGACGCCGACGCTCGCACGCATGGTCGCCGCCCACGAACGCAATTACAAAAAGCCCATCAAGTGGTTTGCCATCCCGCAACTGTTCCGCTACGAGCGCCAGCAGAAAGGCCGGCTGCGCGAACACGTTCAATTCAACGCCGATTTGATCGGTGAAACCGACCCGGCGGCGGATGCGGAATTGATCGCGCTGCTGATTGACGCGTTGCGGGCCTTTGGCCTGACGGCGGAAGATTTTGTCATCCGCCTGAGCAGCCGCAACGCTTGGCAGGAATTTTTCAAACACGGTGGCGGCGACCACGCGCACGAATACGAATTTTTCCAGATCATTGACAAGCTGGAGCGCACGCCGCCGGACGAATCGGAAAAGAAATTATCGGCCATGAATTTTTCACTGGCGAAGGTCAATGCGTTCATTGATGCCGGCCAGCCGACGGTGGAACTGGAAACCATTCTGAAAAACCTTGCCGCACGCGGGCTGAAGGATTTTGTCAAAATTGATTACCAAGTCATTCGCGGATTGGCGTATTACACCGGCGTGGTGTTCGAGGCGTTTGACCGCAAGGGCGAGTTTCGCGCCATCGCGGGCGGCGGCCGCTACAACAATCTTGTGAAGCTCATCAGCGGCGGCAAGGTGGATCTGCCCGCGCTCGGCTTCGGCATGGGCGACGTGGTGCTGCTGGAATTGCTCAAGGCGCGCAAGCTGCTGCCAAAATTTGACGCGCCGATGGATGTGTTTGTGCTGATTGAGGACGAAAATCTGCGCGCGGATTCGCTGAAGCTGGTTTCCGATTTGCGCGGTGCCGGTTACGCGGTGGAATATCCGCTCACGCCGACGAAGCCGGATAAGCAGTTCAAACGCGCGCAGGAATTAAAAGTCGGCCACACGGCGAAACTGGAAAATGACGATTACGTCCGCATCCGCAACGCGAAGACGAAGAACGAAATCGTCACCGGCCTCGCCGGCGCAAAAAATCATCTCGCCAAATAATCGATTTTGAAATTACTAGGCCGTCCGGTTGGACGGCCTTTTTCATTGGCCTAATTTAGGGATGTGGAAAATAGATTTCACATCTACCGGCGGCGTTTTCATCAGCAGGTGAATGGCGATAATTTCGGCATTGGTCGTCAGCGCGACTAAGGCGAGCGCGATGACAGCCCAACTGCCGGCGTTGAAAACCAGCAACGCGATGAGGCCGGCGAGCAGGCACAGGCCGTAAAATTTGGCGAGATAGGAATGTGTCGCCGGATATTTTCCGAACTTTGCGAAGCAAACTAAAATCACGACGGCTTCCGATCCGAGAATCAGCATGAGCCAAAGCCAGTTTTGCGTGATGACGGCGCGGCACAAAATCCATAGCGCGCAGAGAATGAACAAATAATAAATCACGTCGGTGATGCTGTCGTAGCGGCGTAGCGCGGGCGTGGCCACGCCGAGCCGGCGTGCGAGGATGCCGTCGAAAATATCCGAGAGCGTGCCGGTGACGAGCATCAGCAGATAAATCCAGCGCGGAATACCGGCCAACGCGCCAAGCAGGGCAACGGGGCCGAGCAGCAAGCGCAGCGTGGTGAGCGCGAAAGGCAGATGTTTCATGCCGTTAAAATTTTCGCAATGAAATCTGACCTGTCGAGCGGGATTTTCATTTGAATTAGAAACCAACTTGTTCACCGCGCTCGTATTGGCTGTTTTTGGCGGTGAATAAGTGGTTTTCTAAAATTTACGGAAGCCTTGATTTTATTGATTCTTCTGGGTTGCTCACGATTTATTCACCGCAGATTTTTGGTGAACAACCGGTGCATATCAATTTGTGGGCAGAAATAAAATATCTGCTAAAGTGTCTTCAGTTCATTGAAAGAACGAAGCGGGCAGCGGAAAGTAAAATTGAAGCTGTTCGTTTCAAGATAATCCCGGGCGACCGGGGAAAAGTCAGGTCAGGCTGGTTGATCTGGCTCCTCTGAACCGGAGCGCAAGCTTCGGCGAGGCAGAAGTCACCGGTTCCTCTGGCGGTGTTCGCACACCGTCAAATGCGAATGAGGGACTTGGCAGCAAGCCGCGATTAGAAGCTGCGGCGAGCTGAGTCAAGTAGTCCAAGCCGGTTTCGGGCTTGGGCGAATCGCAGTCACCCAGAGGGTGAACAGTTGCTACTGTGCATCAGCACGGTGCGGACGGCTCTGGCGGGGTTGAGTAAAAATCAAAACCGCCCAAAGAAAAACGCCGAAAGGCGGACAAAAGGAGCGGACGCATCGGGAAGAACACGGGAACTCGGCAGGTTCCGTGAAAAACTTCCGAGCGCCGGCGATGTTAAAAACGACACCGCTGGACTGTGAGATAAAATGCAACTTGAGAGAGAAGAGGCGAGACCCGTGGCCTCGGGCGAACGCACCGTCACAAGCGGTGGCCGACCCGGAGCCAGTGGTCAAGACGCGAATGAAATTCGCAGGCGTGTCTTGACCTGGTTGGCAGGCCGGTGGCGCAACCACCAGCCGAAGCGAGCTGAAAAGCCTCACTCAAAATCCGCGCGGCGCAAGTCGCCGGACGGCCCTGCTACGAGGCCGATAACTCCGCTTGCCGTGGAGAATGGCGTCGGGAAGCCGGCAGCCCCGCGAGGGCGCGCCTAATGCCGGTTCGGGAAAGAGAGCATGGCGAACTCCCATCCCCCATTTGTCCCGGTTCGACCGCAAGGTCGGGCCGGGACTTATTGTTTTCGGGCCGGGAAACATTCAACATCGAACATTCAACGCCCAGCTCCGAATCAAAGACGGTTGTCGAAATGCGATTCCTTGAATGTTCGGCGTTTAATATTGAATGTTCGAGGTTTCCCCATTGATTTAATACTTGCCCGCCGGTTTCTTTTCGCCAAAATTTCCGAACGTAAAACTGAACCATCCAATCAAATAAAATTATGGGACGCATTTACAACAACATCATCGAAACCGTCGGCCGCACGCCGCTGGTCAAACTCAACAAGGTCACCGCCGGCGTGGACGCCACCATTTTGCTGAAGTGCGAATTTTTTAATCCGCTCGGCAGCGTCAAAGATCGTATCGGCATGGCGATGATCGAGGCCGCCGAAAAAAGCGGCGTGCTTAAGAAGGACACCGTCATCATCGAACCGACTTCTGGCAACACCGGCATCGCGCTCGCGTTCGTCGCGGCGGCCAAAGGCTACAAATTGATTTTGACGATGCCCGAAACGATGTCGCTCGAACGCCGCACGCTGCTGGCCATGCTCGGCGCGAAACTGGTTTTGACGCCCGGTGCGGAAGGCATGAAAGGCGCGATTGCGCGCGCCGAAGCACTCGCGAAGGAAACGCCGAATTCGTGGATTCCGCAGCAGTTCAACAATCCGGCGAATCCGGCAATTCATTCCAAGACCACGGCGGTGGAATTGTGGGAAGATACGGACGGCAAGATTGATATTTTGATCGCAGCCGTTGGCACGGGCGGAACCATCACCGGCTGCGTGGAAGCCATCAAGCCGAAGAAGGCTTCGTTCCAAGCGATTGCCGTTGAGCCGAAAGATTCGCCGGTTATTTCGCAGACGCTCGCCGGCCAGCCGGTGAAACCGGGGCCGCATAAGATTCAAGGCACGGGTGCGGGATTTGTTCCGGGCAACCTGCATTTGAAGGACAGCGCGGGCAATCCGCAGATCGTCGAGTGCGTCCAGGTTTCCAACGACGACGCGTTTGCAATGGCGCGCCGGCTCGCGAAGGAAGAAGGCATTTTGGTCGGTATTTCCACCGGCGCAAATGTCATTGCGGCCATCGAAGTCGCCAAACGCCCGGCAAATAAGGGCAAAACCATCGTGACCATCGCCTGCTCGACGGGCGAACGTTATTTGAGCACCGCGCTCGCAGCAGAAGCCCGCGCGGAAGTGGGCGGCTGATTTGAAGTGGTGATTTTAGGCGCGCAGATTCGTCCTGAATCTGCGCGCCTTTTGCTTTGGCAGCCGAAAATAATGGTTGCGTTCGGCAGCATTTGCCCGTAATTAAAGGACTGTCGAAGGTTCAAGTGGGCGGCTTCTGTGCCGCTGACGGTTTCCAAAGTTCACTTTTCCACAATTTTTTCGGAAGGGTTTTTAGCCTTCGGCCACAACACATTTTTATGAGCGAAACACAGGCAAACGGCGATAAAGTCGTCAATCCTAACTACGGTGCCGGCTTTCTCGAAATTTCCGAGAAAGGCTTTGGCTTCCTGCGCACCAAGCAAAATAATTTCCATCCCAAGCCCACGGATATTTTTGTGACGCCGGATACCATCCGCCGCAGCTTCCTGCGCGAAGGCAGCTTTATCGAGGGCACCACGCAGCCGCCGCATCGCGGCACCAGTCCGCAGCTCAAGACGG
The DNA here is from genome assembly GCA_903861445.1 of uncultured Verrucomicrobia subdivision 3 bacterium. Classification (GTDB taxonomy): domain Bacteria; phylum Verrucomicrobiota; class Verrucomicrobiia; order Limisphaerales; family UBA11358; genus UBA11358. Next base: position 14,194 of record CAIOUK010000133.1, on the reverse strand, counting down.
TGGACAAGGTCAACGATATGATTTTTCAGGATTACACCAAGGCCGTGCGCTTTGAAAACCTGACGAGCATTGATCCGATTGAAAAATTCAAATTGGAAACCACGCCGGAATTGATTGAGACGCGCGTGATTGACCTCGTCACGCCCATCGGCAAAGGCACGCGCGGCATCATCGTCGCGCCGCCGCGCACGGGCAAAACGACCATTCTCAAGCAGATTTGCAACGCCATCACCACCAACCATCCGGAAGTTCACGCGATGGTGCTGCTGATTGATGAGCGCCCGGAGGAAGTCACCGACTTCCAACGCTCGGTGTCGGCCGAGGTCGTCGCGTCGTCGAACGACATGGATTTGGATACGCACGTCCGCCTGTCGCGCTTCATGATCGAACGCTGCCGGCGCATCGTGGAATCCGGCAAGGATGTTTTCGTGCTGCTCGATTCGCTCACTCGCGTCGCCCGCGCCTACAACAGCGTTCACAGTGGCAGCGGCCGCACGATGTCCGGCGGCGTGGACGCGCGCGCTCTGGAAATCCCGCGCAAGATGTTCGCCTCTGCCCGCAAAATTGAGAACGGCGGTTCGCTGACGATTCTTGCCACCGCGCTGGTGGATACCGGCAGCCGCATGGATGAATTGATTTTCCAAGAATTCAAAGGCACCGGCAATATGGAATTGATTTTGGATCGCAAACTTTCGGACCGCCGCTTGTATCCGGCACTGGACATTCCGAAATCCGGCACGCGCAAGGAAGAAAAGCTTTTCCCGGCGAAAAACCTCGAAGCCATCCGCAAGTTGCGCCGCACCATGGTGGACTTGAATCCGATCGAAGCAATGGAGACGCTCACCGCCGCGCTCAAGAAATTCAAGACCAACGACGAATTTCTGGCGAAGATGGAAAAGGGTTCCTGACCGTTTCTGGCGGTGAAGGCTTCGCTTCATTCTCGTCCGCCGCTGGAGCGGATGCTGCGGATTCATCAGGCGTTGCAAGTCGGCGGTTTTCCTAATGCCAGCCAGCTTGCACGCGAGGTCGAAGTTTCCACCAAGACCATTCATCGCGACATCGAGTTCATGCGCGACCGGCTGAACCTGCCGGTGGAATTTGACGCCAGCCACAACGGCTATTTTTACACCGGCGAAGTCAGCGGCTTCCCAACGATGCAGATCACCGAGGGCGAAATCTTTGCGCTCGTCGTCGCGGAAAAGGCGTTGCAGCAGTATCGCGGCACGAGTTTTGAGAAGCCGCTCTTGAGCGCGATCAAAAAAATGGAGCAGGCGCTGCCGGACACCATTTCGCTGAACCTCGCGGACATCGAGCGCACCATTTCTTTCCGCACGCGCGCCGAGCCGATTCTCAACCTGGAAATTTTTGACACGCTCGCCAAGGCCGTTGCGCAGCGGCAGCAGTTGGAACTGCATTACCGCAAACCCGGCCACGCCACCGAGAAGCGTCTCGTGGACGCCTATCATTTGGCGAATATCAACGGCGAATGGTATCTCTTCGCCTACGACCACGCGCGCAAAGACCTGCGCACCTTCGTCCCCACGCGCATCCAGTCAGTCCAGCCGACGGGCAAAACTTTCGAGCGCACGCAGAAGTTTTCTTTGGAGAAACGGTTGCGCGACAGCTTCGGTGTCCACGCTGGCGAAGGTGAATTTGAGGTCGTCATCCGCTTCGCGCCGCGCGCCGCCGATTACATCCGCGAAAAGAAATGGCATCCGTCGCAGACCTTGCGCGACTTGAAAGACGGTGGCGCGGAGTTGAAAATGAAATTATCCAGCCTCGCCGAAGTCGAGCGCTGGGCCTTGAGCTGGGGCGGCGAAGCAAAAGTTTTGAAACCGAAAGAACTGGTTGAATCCGTAAAAAATGCGGCGCGGAAAATTCTTGATCGGTAGGGCGGCGCTGCTGCGCCGCCAAAGCCAAAGGCTGACCGGCAGGTCAGCCCTACCAAACTACACAAACTTTCCCGGATTCAAAATGCCATGCGGGTCGAGTGCTTTTTTTACCGTGCGATGCAGCTCGCGCGAATTTTCCGAAACCGCCTGTGGCCACCAGCGTTTCTTCGCCAGCCCGATGCCGTGTTCCCCGGTGATGCTGCCACCGTTCGCAATCACCCAGCGGAACAATTCGTCCAAACATTTTTCCGAACGCGCCTTCGCACCGGGCAAATTGTAATCCACCATGACGTTTGTGTGGATGTTGCCGTCGCCGGCGTGGCCGAAGCAGGCGAGTTGCAGGCCATGTTTTTTTTGCAACGCGGCGGCGAACCTGAAAAGCTGCTCCAATTTTCCGCGCGGCACCACAATGTCCTCATTCAACTTGGTCAGGCCGGTGTCGCGGAGCGCGTAGGAAAATTCGCGGCGGATCTGCCAGACGGCTTCGCATTCCGTCGCGCCAAAGCCGCGCTCGACAAACAACGGTTTTTGCTTCCGCACAATTTTTTCAACGGCAGCCATTTCGCCGCGCACGGAGTTTTCCTGCCCGTCCAACTCCACAATCAAATGCGCCTTGCAGCCGAGGAGACGTTTGCTGCCGGTCCTTTTTGCCGCTGCTGCCAAAGTAAATTCATCCGCAAGTTCTGCGGCACACGGCAAAAATCCAGCGGCGAAGATGCTTTGCAACGCGCGAACAGCAGCGCTCATGGAATTAAATCCCACCGCCAAATTGGCGCGAAACGGCGGGAGTGGAATGAGTTTTAGCGTCGCCTCGGTGATGACGCCGAGCAGCCCCTCGGAGCCGACGAACAACCGGTGCAGATCAAAACCGGTTTTGTTTTTGTGCGTGCGGCCGCCGAGACGACAAATTTTTCCGTCCGCCAAAACGATTTCGAGACCGAGGACGTAATCGCGCGTCACGCCGTATTTCAAGCAGCGCGGGCCGCCGGCGTTGGTGGCGATGTTGCCGCCGAGAGAATTATCCTTACGGCTGGCGGGATCCGGCGGATAAAAGCGCCCCAGCTTTTCCACAGCAGCTTGAAATTCCGCCGTATTGACGGCCGGCTGGACGACGGCGACAAAATCAGCGGGGTTGATTTCCAAAATTTTCTTCATCCGCTCGGTGGAGAGTGCGATGCCGCCGTGCATGGGCACGCAGCCGCCAACGTAGCCGTGGCCCGCGCCGCGCGGCGTGACGGGGATTTTATTTTTGTGCGCGAACGCGAGAATTTTTGAAACCGATTTTGCGGAGCGCGGCAAGGCGACGGCGTCTGGTTGGTGCGTGGCGAACCATTTGTCGCCGGCATATTTTGCGAGCGTGGCGGGTTCGAGAAAAATTTCGCCGGGCAGGATTTTTTTTAACTGCCGGAGGTGGCGGGAAAATTTCATTCGGCAGACGCGGCTAAAAATTCCGCTGCCTCAACAGCTTCAGATTCGGGGACTTCAATCCGCAGCAGCGTGGCGGTGGACATGGTTCCGCCGAGCCAAGACGAGGCGTTTTCATTGCCCATGAACGGATGAAAGCCGTTCGCTTCAAGGCGCGAACAAATCAGGCCAGCTTCGGCGAGATTAAAGTTGGTGGCAATGGTGACAAGGTTCATTTGCCGTTTTCCGGTTTCACCTCGGCGAAGACCAACACGCCGGCACCGGTCTGAACCGTGCTCAAAACGTGGGCGCTCACGGTCTGACCAATGTGGGAGTGGCCATTGTTGACGATGATCATCGTGCCATCGGGCAGATAGCCGATCCCCTGCCCTTTGTCGCGTCCTTCGCGAACTACCTTGAGCTGGACAACTTCACCGGGAATGAGCACGGCTTTCATCAGACGCCCAATTTCATTGAGGTTGACGCAGGCGACGCTCTGCAGGCCGGCCACTTTGGCCAGGTTGAAATCGTTGGTAAAAAGTTTGGCGTTCAGGTTGCGGGCCAGCCGGACGAGCTTGGCGTCCACGCCGTTTTCCTCGGGAAAATCGGCGTCGTGAATGCGGACTTCAATTTTTGAATTATGTTGCAGACGGTTGAGAATTTCAAAGCCGCGCCGGCCGCGGGCGCGCTTCACCTCGTCGGCCGAATCGGCAATTTGCTGCAATTCCAAAAGCACGAAGCGCGGCACCACCACGAGACCTTCGATGAAGCGCACGTCAATGAGATCAGCGATGCGGCCGTCAATGATGACGCTCGTGTCGAGCAGCAGCAGATTTTCCGGCTTGTTTTGCGGCGAAAAGCGGACGTAGGGAATGATGAGCGAAAAATCCTCCTTATTGCTGCGCATGGCCAGCACGATGCCGATGTAACCAAAGCTTAAAAACAAACCTAGGCGCACCAGCCAGCGGACTTTTTCCTCGGCGTTGTCAAACAGGCCGGAGTGGTCGATGAGCAGCGCCACCACCATGCCCAGCACCAGACCAAAGGTGATGGCGGAAAAGGCGCGCAGGGAAAATCCTTTGAGCATCTCATCCACGGCAATGAGCAGCCCGCCAAAGCCAAACCCAATCATCATGCCGTAAACCGCCCCGTGTTCATGGCCGACGTATTCGGGACGCACCTGGCTCAAGGCATAGCCGGCCAGCGTGCATAGCCCCCAAAATAAAATGCGAATGGCCCAGAGAGATTTCATTGGCGTGGCGTTTTTAATTGCGCGGCCGTGTTTGTAACCGGCGCTTTGTGCGACCACAAGATGCCCCAAAGACCCAGCCGGTTCAAGTTGCTGCTCGTGACCGCGAGATTGGCCGCGATGACTTGGACATTGGTGGCCAGTCCCGGATTTTGCAGGATCACCCCGGCCAGACCTTTGCCAGCCTGCATGTCGCCGGCCAGTTGTTTGAAGGTCGCGGAAGTTTCCGCAATGTTTTTTGTGGCCTGACTGAGGTTTTCACCATTGGTGGTCAGGAGTCCAGCGGCGGTAGTTTCCAACTGGATCAACCCCGCCGAAAACGCCACGGCGTTGCTCACGGCCACGCTGAATTGCGCGCCGTTGGTATTGACGATGCCGTTGATATCCCGCACGGTGGCGAGCGCCTGCTCGGTGAACTGCTTCATGTTCGTGATAGAACCGCCAAAGTTAGCCAGTGTTTCCGCGTTCAATACCTGTGCGCGCAAATCCGTGACCGAGGCGTCGAGTTTTTTCGCCGTCTCATCGATGCGTTGAATGAAGCCGGCCGCGCTGCGGGCGACTTCCTGCAAATTGAACGGCTCCTGGCATTTCACCATGTCACCATCCTTCAACACCGGCGGCGCATTGGTGGTCGGAATCACGGATACAAACTGATCGCCGAGAAACCCCGACTGCTCGATGACAAACCGCGCGTCGTGATAAATGGGAAAATCGCGGTAGATTTGCAGCAGAATCGTGACGTTCGTGCCACCGGGATTCAGTTGGATTTGTTTCACGGTGCCGACCGGCACGCCGGCCAGCAGCACGCTGGATTTCACTTTGAGGCCGCCGACATTGCGCGTTTGCAGCTTCAAATCATAAGTGCCGCGCCACAGGCTCGTGCCCTTGCTGAACTGGATCATCAGCCCCGCCAGCAGCACCAGCCCGATGAGAACAAACAGGCCGACCTTTGTTTCCAATCGTGATTTTTCCATGGTCAAAAAATATTTTCCTTCGCATCCGCCACGCCGTCCACAAACTGCCGGACAATCGGGTCCGCCGACGCGAAAAATTTCTCCGGCGGCCCGCTCGCGTAAATTTTTTTCTCGTGCAGCATGAATACCTGATGGCCCACGCGCTGCGCGCTGCGCATATCATGCGTCACCACTACGCTGGTCACTTTCAACTGATCCCGCACGCGGACAATCAATTTGTCAATGCTGTCGGACACAATCGGGTCGAGGCCGGTCGTCGGCTCATCGTAGAGCAGAATCTGCGGTTCGTAAACAATCGCCCGCGCCAGCCCGACGCGCTTCCGCATCCCGCCGGAAAGCTCCGCCGGCTTTTTCTTTTGTGCGCCCGGCAAATCCACCATTTCCAGCGCCGCCGCCACGCGCCGTTCAATTTCGGCCGGCGTATATTTTTTTTGACGCTCCAGCGGGAACGCCACGTTTTCGGCCACGGTCATGGAATCAAACAACGCCGCACCCTGAAAGACCATGCCAAATTTGGCGCGCACGCGGAGCAATTGCCGCTCATCCATCCGCGTGATGTTTTCGCCGTCCACAAAAACTTCGCCCGCATCCGGCTGGAGCAGGCCGATGAAATGTTTCAGCAAAACGCTTTTGCCACCGCCGCTGCGCCCGATGATGACGGCAGACTGGCCGCTGTCAATTTGCAGATCCACGCCGCCGAGAATCAACTGCGGGCCGAAACTTTTTTTTAGCTGACGCACCTCGATCATAGCAGCATCAGCGCGATGCGCTGCAAAACCAGGGTTAGGAAAAAGTTGGCGATGAGAATGGAGATGGACGAATACACCACCGCCTCGGTCGTCGCCTTGCCCACGCCTTCCGCGCCCATGCCGCACGTCATGCCCTTGTAGCAGCCGACCAGCGCGATGATGAGGCCGAAGATAAAGGATTTGACCAGACCGAACACCACGTCAATGTCGCCGGTGTGGTTTAGCATGTTGTTGTAGAGAAAGACCGGATTGATGCCCATCAATTTTGTGCTGACCAGATACCCGGAGCTGATGCCCAGCAGAATAGCTTCCAGCGTGAGCAACGGCAGGGAAATCATGGCGGCCGTCAGGCGCGGCACGACGAGATAATCCACCGGATGCGTCGCCAGCGTGCGCAGCGCGTCAATCTGCTCCGTCACGCGCATCGTGCCGATTTCCGCCGCGATGGCCGCGCCCACGCGCCCGGCCACCATCAAGGCCGTCAAGACCGGCCCCAGTTCATCGCACATGGAAACACTTACGAGCGCGAGCGTGGCCGTTTCCATCTGCACCTTGTGGAACTGAAAATAAGCCTGTGCCGCCAGCACCATGCCGGTGAACGCGCCGGTGACCAAAACGACCGACTGCGATTTGATGCCGATGAAATAAATCTGATAAACCAGATCTTTCCAAGTGACTTTGAGCGTCAGCAGCGACCCCATCGCGTCGCGCGACATCACGGCAATGCGGCCCAGCCCGTTGAGCCATTCGCCAACTGATGCGCGAGCCAAAGTGATCATTGCGCCCAGTGTAGCAAACGAGCTTGCCTTTTGCCAACGCGGGAATTAAAACTCATCCTTCACTATTCGATAGAAAAGTTTTTATTATTCGGGTAGTTCAAATCAAAATTATGAAACAAACTGTCTTTGAAGGTTCACTTCCCAAAATCGGTATTCGGCCCACGATTGACGGCCGCCTCGGCGGCGTCCGTGAATCGCTCGAAAAACAGACGATGGACATGGCCAAGTCCGCCGCGAAATTAATTTCCTCCAGTCTGCGCTATCCGAACGGCAAGCGCGTAGAATGCGTCATCGCCGACACCTGCATCGGCGGCGTCGCAGAAGCCGCAGCTTGTGCCGAGAAATTTTCCAAAGAAGGCGTCGGCGTGTCGCTGACCGTCACGCCCTGCTGGTGCTACGGCAGCGAGACGATGGACATGAATCCCGCGGTGCCGAAAGCCGTCTGGGGTTTCAACGGCACCGAACGACCCGGCGCAGTTTATCTCGCAGCCGTTCTCGCGGGTCACACGCAAAAGGGAATTCCAGCGTTCAGCATTTACGGCCACGACGTGCAGGACGGTTCCGACAAATCCATTCCCGCCGACGTGCAGGAAAAAATCCTCCGCTTCGTCCGCGCCGGTCTCGCGGTCGCGCTGATGCGCGGCAAATCGTATCTCGGCATGGGCGGCGTCTCGATGGGCATCGCCGGCTCGATTGTGGATCAGCCGTTCTTTGAGGAATATTTGGGAATGCGCGTCGAGACGATTGACATGACGGAATTTCTCCGCCGCATGGACAAGGGGATTTTTGATCAGGCCGAATACAAAAAAGCGCTCAAGTGGGTGAAGGAAAATTGTCCCGAAGGCAAAGATTACAACTCGCCGAAAACGGTTCGCCCGCGCACGCAGCTCGACCTCGAATGGGAAAAATCCGTCAAGATAGCGCTCATCGCGCGCGACCTCATGGTCGGCAATCCCAAACTCGCCGAAATGGGTTTCGGTGAGGAAGCGCAAGGCCACAACGCCATCGCCTCCGGTTTTCAAGGCCAGCGCCAATGGACAGATTATCAGCCGAACGGCGATTTTCTGGAAGCCATCCTCAACACCTCGTTCGACTGGAACGGCATTCGCGCACCTTACATTGTGGCGACGGAAAACGATTGTCTCAACGGCGCTTCGATGCTGTTCGGTCATCTGCTCACGAACACCGCGCAAATTTTTGCCGACGTGCGGACGTATTGGAGTCCCGAATCCGTGAAGCGCGTTTCTGGCCACACGCTCGACGGCGCGGCGGCGAACGGGATTTTGCATCTCATCAACTCCGGCCCGGCCACGCTCGACGGCACCGGCCAGCAGGAAATTGACGGCCAGCCGGCGATGAAGCCGTTCTGGGAAATTTCCAAGGACGAGGCGAAGAAATGTCTCGACGCGACGACGTGGCATCCGAGCATCACGGAATATTTCCCCGGCGGCGGCTGGTCAACGCGCTACTTGAGCAAAGGCGGAATGCCCGTGACGATGTGCCGTTTGAATCTCGTCAAAGGTCTCGGTGCGGCGTTGCAAATTGCGGAAGGCTGGACGGTGGATTTGCCGGCGAATGTCCACGACGCCCTCGACCAGCGCACGAATCCGACGTGGCCGACGACGTGGTTTGCGCCAATCCTCACCGGCCAGGGCGCGTTCCGCGATGTCTATTCCGTGATGAATAACTGGGGCGCGAATCACGGCGCGATTTCTTACGGCCACATCGGCGCGGACTTGATTTCGCTCGCCGCCATGCTGCGCATTCCGGTCTATATGCACAACGTCGCGGCGGAAAAAGTGTTCCGGCCGAGCAGTTGGGCCGCGTTCGGCACGGCGGACTTGGAAGGCGCGGATTATCGTGCGTGCAAAAACTTCGGCCCGCTTTACGCTTGAAGTGTGTGGTGGTTGATTAAGAAAATTCTCAAAACAGCAATCGTAGTCACCTTGCTGGTGACACTGGTGGCCATTATCGCTTGGTCTTATCCGGAAAAGTTTCTCTGCGTGGACAGCGGTAAAGGTGTTTCGGCGGACGCAATCGTGGTGCTCGGCGGCGGCTTGCACGAACGCCCAGAACGCGCGGCGGAATTATTTAAAGAACACGCCGCCCCGCGCATCATTATCAGCGGAGCCGGCGATGACAAAATTAACCGGACGATTCTTATGCAAGCCGGCGTGCCCGCCAGTGCAATTCAAATGGAAAGCCAATCGAAGACGACCGCCGAAAATGCACAGTTCACCATCAAGTTACTGCGACAACAAAATATTCACCGCATCATTTTGGTGACCTCGTGGTATCACGCGCGGCGGGCGCAAAAGACATTTGAGCATTATGCACCGGAGATTAAGTTTTATTCGCGCCCGTCGTATTTTGCTTTTGACCGCGCGGAATGGAAGCCGAAGGGCAATGGCAAGCGGATCTGGCTGGAATTTCTGAAGCTGCCGGGCTACTGGCTGCGGCATGGCGTAAATCCGTTTTGAATAAACTTGCCCTGCGAACTGCGTTGTGACTACAATGCCAATCCTTGATCGCGGGGTGGAGCAGCCCGGTAGCTCGTCAGGCTCATAACCTGAAGGTCGTTGGTTCAAATCCAGCCCCCGCAACCAATTTGATAGCAATAAAACCCCTGTGAAAGCAGGGGTTTTTTGTTGTTCTGATTTCCAGCCGGTTTTCTTTGGCAACGTCTGGAAATGTTCCGCAAAGAGGTAAAATCGCCCAGAAGCTTTCCGGAAAATCCCTTTATCCATTCCATTTTTCAGCCGAACCTGGACAAATCCAGCGGCTGGTCGCTGTGCTCCAAAATATCCCGCACTTGTGGCGCGAGAAATTTTTTCCTGGCACATGCCGCTAATGCGTCGGAAGAATGAATCAGGTATCGGCCAAAGCCATCGGTGTCCACAAGGTGCAAGTCTAGCAATCGCACCAACGCACCATGCACCCAATATTTATCCTGCAACAAACGGCTGCCGCCATCGGCATGACGGGCAATTTCCATTTCGGTGATAAAATTGCCGGGATAGTTTTTAAGGTATTGCAACACGGAGTTCTCGTCCGCCCCCAGCAGGATTTCCCGATCTTCGGTAGCATTCATAATATTCCTTTTGCAAAGGTGGTGTTCACTTTTTCCACCCCGTTACTATCTGCTCACAAACCACCAGAACCGTCAATCCACATCTATTGTCCGGCCATGGACAATCACGGCTTGATTCCCGCACGACTCCTGTGAACAAGTATTTTAGATTAAGATTGACAAATTAAACATATAGGTTCTATAAGAAGATATGACCTCACAAAGCCTTCATCATTTAAGTTCAGCCCTGCCCGCCCTGCCGGCAGCACTGGTTTTTTCCACCCAATTGCTCCTGACCCAAAAATCATCGGTCGCGCGCCCGGCCCGTTCCGACGGCAGCCCGCCGGAATCCTACACGTTTCGCGCCACGAAGCTGACGGCGATTCTGAAAGGCATTCCGGGCTACAATCACGACGGCCTTAATGAGTGAAATTGGAATTCGGTTCAGTTGGTCAGGGAGGTGAAAAAGCGCGGTCATAATCGAAATGACCGCGCTATTTTATTTATAACCCACTGACCGTCAGCGCTGGGCGAACTTACTTGGCGGTGTAATTAGGATATTCCGGCTTGAACATTTGTGAACGAATATAGCCGGGTAAATCTTCCGGGCGCGACAAGGTGTTCAATTTTTTTGCATACACTTCCTGCGCGACCGCCACGGCGATGGCGTGCGAAACTTCGTGAATCCGGCTGAGCGACGGATACACGCGCCCTTCGGCCAGTTCATTGTCACGGATGAGCGAAGCGAGCGTGCGCGCGGCCTTGATGAACATGGCGTCCGTCACGCGTCGCGCACCGGTGCAGACCACGCCCAGCCCGACGCCGGGGAAAATGTAGGCGTTGTTGCCCTGCCCCGGCACGAGCGTTTTTCCGCCAACCGTCACCGGCGCAAACGGACTGCCACTGGCGAACACGGCGCGGCCGCCGGTCCAGCGATAGGCTTCTTCCGCCGTGCATTCGGCTTTGGAGGTCGGATTGGACAGCGCAAAAATCACCGGCCGCGGATTCGCTTCGGCCATCAATTTGACGATTTCTTCGGTGAAAGTTTTTGGCTGGCCAGAGACGCCCAGCAGCATGGTGGGCTTCAATAATTTCACGGCGGATAACAAATCGCCGCACGGCGCGTGGTCGTGGGCGAAATGAAGTTTGTGCTCGGTCAAATCCTTGCGGCTCTTGATGACCAGCCCCTTTGAATCCACAAACCAGCAGCGTTTCCGAGCCTCGGCGAGCGGTAACCCTTCTTCGACGAGACAGGCCACGATGTTTTCCGCAATGCCGATGCCAGCTTCGCCCGCGCCGAGAAATAGCACGCGCTGGTCGGCAAGTTTCTGGCCGGTGATGCGGAGCGCGGACAAAATTCCCGCCAGCGCCACGGAGCCGGTGCCCTGAATGTCGTCATTGAACGTGCAGGCGCGGTCGCGGTATTTTTCCAGTAGCCGGAAGGCGTTACGGTTGCCAAAATCTTCAAACTGAATCAGCACGCCGGGGAAAAGTTTTTCGGCGGCAACCACGAATTCCTCGATGAGCGCGTCGTATTCCCCGCCGCGAATGCGCTTTTGCCGCAGACCGATGTAAAGCGGATCCGCCAGCAACGTCTCATTGTCCGTGCCGACATCAATCGTCACCGGCAAACATTGCGTCGGATGAATTCCCGCGCAGGCGGTGTAGAGCGACAGCTTGCCGACCGGAATGCCCATGCCGGACGCGCCCAAATCGCCGAGACCAAGAATTCGTTCGCCGTCCGTGACGACGATGACCTTCACATCGCGCGTCGGCCAGTTGGCCAAAACTTTTTCCACCAGACCGCGGTCGTTGCTGGAGATATAGCAGCCGCGCGAGCGGCGGAAAATATGGCCGTATTCCTGGCACGCCTTGCCGACCGTGGGCGTGTAGATGATGGGCATCAGCTCTTCCAGATTATCCATGACCACGCGATAGAAGAGCGTCTCATTCCGATCCTGCAAGCCGGCAATCTGGATGTAGCGTTCGAGGTCGCTGGACTTGCTGCGGAAATTCGCCATCACGCGCTGCACCTGCTCGGCCATCGTCTGGACGTGCGGCGGCAGCAGCCCGCGCAATCCCAGCGCGTCGCGTTCCGCCTCGGTGAACGCGGTGCCTTTGTTGAAGACGGGGTTGTGCAGCCAATCTACACCCGTCTTGGGCAGGGTGCGCTGGATGCGCGGTGAAGTTTGTTTATTAGATGTTGTCATTGCAGTTTGTAGTTGTGAAAGAAATAACTATGCTGCAGCGAATTGGCTGGACGTTAATTGGCAAAAACCGAACGAATTTTTACCGGGTAAAAAGACCGTTCCTGAAACGGCAACCGAAGTGAAGACGGAGCGGAAGATTTTTGAGCGCCGGCAATCACTGCAACAAATCTTCCCAGAAATCATCCAGAAAAATCACGGCCAGAATGCCGATGACCAGCGAGGATTATTCAGCTTGCGGCCGGCGATTCCGGGGCCGGTGGTTCTTCCGGTTTGGCCGCAGCCACTTCGTCCAAGCGTAACTGTTCCGGCGGCACCGTCGCGAGACCGGCATCGGCGGTGACGGGCGCAATCGGTTTTTCAATCGGAATGCGGCGCAGTTCATCCGCCGCCGGCAAATCTTCCAGACCGCGCAAACCAAAATATTCCAGAAACAACGGCGTGGTGCTGTAAAGCGCGGGGCGGCCGACGACTTCCGCGCGACCGCTTTGCTCCACCAGGCCTCGTTCGAGAATCGTCTGCATCGTGCCATCCACGTTCACGCCGCGCACCTGCTCGACTTCCGCGCGCGTGATCGGCTGGCGATACGCGATGATGGCGAGCGTCTCCAGCGCCGCCTGCGACAGGCGCGATGGGCGGTTCTTCACGCCAACCATCGCCTTGAGCCACGGCGCAAATTCCGGCTGCGTGACGAATTGCCACGCGCCCGCGACGCACGCAAGCCGGTAGCTGCGCGCGGCGGTTTCGTGTTCGCGCGCCAGTTCTTCCAGCGCGGCAGACAAATCATCTTCCTTGATTTTTTTGAACGGCTTGGCGGCCTCGTCCGCGTCCTCGACGGTGGCGGCGTTGACAAAAATTTCGCGCAGTTCCTTCACGCTCATCGGGCGTTGCGCGGAGAACAACAGCGATTCGAGAATATGTTTCAGTTCCATCTTAAAAATTATTTCGGTGGTTGCTCTGCTGTTTCGTCTTCATCGCTGTCATCGTCCTCATCGTCCTCGTCGTCCTCGTCGTCAAATTCATCTTCCTCGTCCTCAGAATCTTCGGCTTCAGTTTCCTCAACGGCCGGTTCCGCTGCGACGGCTGCGGGCTGGGTTTCAGCGGGAGCTTCGGCTTCGGGTGCGGGCGTTTCGGTCGGTGCGGGTTGCGCGACGGCTTGACCGATTTCAATTTCCGCGAACGGCTCCGGCTGCACGCAGGCGAGCTGTTTCAGCCGAATCAATTCCAGCAACGCCAGAAAGGTGCAGACGACTTCCGCACGGTTGGCGGCTTTTTCAAACAGCTCGGAAAACTTGACGGAACCGCGCGTGGCAATCTGTTCGCGGACGAACTCAATCTTCTCGCTGACCGTCCACTTGTCCTCGTAAATCTCGCGCGTGCCGGCTTCCTTGGCAGCGAAGCGCTTGAGAATGCCGTTGACGGCGTTGAGCAGATCGAAGATGCCGACCTCCGGTTTCACCGGTTCCGTCTCGGCGTGAAATTCCAGCTTCGGCGCGACGCGCGGGAAAATATTTTCCTGCCGTTCCTCGAGCGTCTGCAATTGCGCGGCGGCATCCTTGAATTTTTTGTATTCAACGAGCTGGCGGATGAGTTCCCAGCGCGGGTCCTCGCCTTCGTCCTCTTCCTCGACGGCGACCTGCTGATCCACCGGCAGCAGCTCCTTACTTTTGATATACATCAGCGTCGAAGCCATCACGAGAAATTCGCCGGCGACTTCGAGGTCGAACTGCCGCATCAAGTCCACGTATTCGATGAACTGCGTGGCGAGCTTCGTGAGGTTGACTTCGTAGACGTCCACCTCCTCCTTCTTAATGAGATAAAGAAGGAGGTCGAGCGGGCCTTCGAAGACCTCGAACTGGACTTTGTATTC
>CAIOUK010000132.1 GCA_903861445.1 uncultured Verrucomicrobia subdivision 3 bacterium | reverse complement strand
GGCATGGCGGCGGCGATGGGCAATGTGGACGACCGCGACAGTTGGAAGGTGCATTTCGCCGATACGATGCGCGGCGGTCAATACGTCAACAACTGGCGCATGGCCGAGTTGCACGCCAAGGAAGCGCCGGCGCGCGTTCACGAACTCGAAGCGTGGGGCGCGGTGTTCGACCGCACGAAGGAAGGAAAAATTTCGCAGCGCAATTTTGGCGGTCATCGCTATCCGCGTCTTGCGCACGTTGGCGACCGCACGGGGCTGGAACTCATTCGCACGTTGCAAGATCACGGAATTCATCAAGGCATTTCCGTTCACATGGAATACACCATCGTGTCGCTGTTGAAAGACGGCGACCGCGTCGTCGGCGCGTTTGGTTACGATCGGGAGCGCGGACGTTTTCGGATTTTTAAAGCGAAGGCTGTTGTCGTTTGCACCGGCGGTTTGGGCCGCGCGTATGCCGTGACGAGTAATTCTTGGGAAGGCACGGGCGATGGCGTTTCCCTCGCGTATCACGCAGGCGCGGAATTGCTCGATATGGAATTCATCCAGTTCCATCCGACCGGCATGATCTGGCCGCCGAGCGTGAAGGGAATTTTGGTCACGGAAAGCGTGCGCGGCGAAGGCGGCGTGTTGCGTAACAAGGACGGCAAGCGTTTCATGTATGACGACGTGCCGGAAAATTATCGTTCGCAGACTTCGACGGATCCCGAAGAAGGCTGGCGCTATACGCAGAATGACAAGAACGCCAAGCGTCCGCCGGAACTTTTGACACGCGATCACGTCGCCCGCTGCATCAATCGCGAAGTGAAAGCTGGGCGCGGCAGCCCGCACGGCGGGGTGTTCCTCGATATTTCGTGGATCAAAGAAAAAATTCCGAACTCGGCCGAGCACATCAAGCGCAAGCTGCCTTCGATGTATCACCAGTTTATGCAGCTCGCGAATCTGGACATCACCAAGGAGCCGATGGAAGTCGGCCCGACCACGCATTACGCGATGGGCGGCATTCGCGTGAATGGCGAAACGCAGGCGACGAATATTCCCGGTCTGTTTGCGGCGGGTGAATGCGCCGCCGGTCTGCACGGGGCGAATCGTCTCGGTGGTAATTCCCTTTCCGACCTCATCGTCTTTGGCAAACGCGCCGGCGAATACGCCGCGAAATACGCCAAGGAAAATGCCGCCGGCAAAATCAACGACGCACAGGTCGAAGCGGACTACAAGGAGGCGATTGAATCGTTCGAACGTCCGGCGGGCAGCGGCAGCGAAGGGCCGTATCAGGTGCAATATGATTTGCAGAATATGATGCAGGCCAATGTCGGTATCGTGCGCTTGCAGAACGAAATGGAATTTGCGCTCGACGGCATCCAGAAGCTCAAAACGCGCGCGGCGAAAGTCGCCGTGCAAGGTCATCTCGAATACAATCCCGGCTGGCACACGGCGATTGATTTGAAACATCTGCTGACGATTTCCGAGGCCATTACGCTCTCCTCGATTGACCGCAAAGAAAGCCGTGGCGGACATTTCCGCGAGGATTTCCCGAACAAAGATCCCGAGGCGCAGAAATATAATTCCGTGATTTCCAAAGCGACGGATGGTTCCATGAAATTGCGCCGCGAACTGATTCCGGCGATGCGTGAAGATCTCAAACAAGTCATCGAGGAGATGAAATGAATAAAGAAGTTACTTTTAAAATCTGGCGCGGCGACGCGAAGGGCGGCGAATTCGTCGAATACAAAACCGAGATCACCGAAGGTCTCGTGGTGCTCGACGTCATCCACAAGATTCAGGCGACGCAGGCGAACGATCTCGCGTGCCGCTGGAATTGCAAGGCCGGCAAGTGCGGCTCCTGCTCCGCCGAAGTCAACGGCATGCCCAAGCTCATGTGCATGACGCGAATGGACACGCTTGACACGAGCAAGCCCATCACCGTCGAGCCGATGCGCGCGTTTCCAAGCATCCGCGATTTGGCGACGGATGTTTCCTGGAACTTCCGCGTCAAAACGAAAATCAAGAAATTCAATCCGCGCAAGCCCGACTGCGAAGACGGCACCTGGCGGATGCAGCAGCAGGACGTGGATCGCGTTCAGGAATTCCGCAAGTGCATCGAATGCTTTCTGTGCCAGGACGTCTGCCATGTTTTGCGCGACCATCACAAGCACGAAGAATTCATCGGCCCGCGTTTTCTGGTTTACACCGCCGCGCTGGAGATGCACCCGCTCGATACGGAAGACCGTCTGGCGGAATTGAAGCAGTCGCAAGGCATCGGCTTTTGCAACATCACCAAGTGCTGCACCAAGGTTTGTCCTGAGCACATCACCATCACGGACAACGCAATCATTCCGTTGAAAGAGCGCGTGGTAGATGAATACTACGATCCGCTCGGCTGGCTCTGGAAAAAAATTCGTCCGCAGGGATAAAATAGTTTTTGCTTCAAGCACCGGTTCGCCGGTGCTTTTTTGTTTCGCGACTGGTTCAAGGAAAATCTTTTCAAAGCGCCATCAAAACCTTTATTGTTCTTGAACTATGTCGAAGGCCTTTATCCACGACGATTTTCTATTGGGCAACAAGCCCGCGCGCCGGCTGTATCACCAGTTTGCCGAAGCGGAGCCGATTTTTGATTATCACTGCCACATTTCGCCGATGGACATCGCGGAAAACCGGCAGTTCAAAAACCTGTTTGAAATCTGGCTGGAAGGCGATCATTACAAATGGCGCGCGCTGCGGGCAAACGGCGTGGCCGAGAAATTTGTTACCGGCAAGGCCTCGCCGGAGGACAAGTTCAAGGCGTGGGCGAAAACCGTGCCGCACACGCTCCGTAATCCGCTTTATCACTGGACGCATCTGGAGTTGAAGCGCTATTTCGGCATCACGGATTTGCTGAACGAGAAAACCGCTGCGAAAATCTGGAAGCAGGCGAATGCCAAGCTCGCCACGCCGGCGTTCACGACGCAGGGCATTCTTAAAAAAATGAAAGTCAAAGTGGTCTGCACCACGGACGACCCAGTGGACAATCTTGAGCATCACCGCGTGTTTGCCAAATCCGGTCATCCGACGAAAATGCTTCCCGCCTTCCGTCCGGACAAGGCGCTGACGGTCAATCAACCGGTCGGTTTCAATAAATGGGTCGAGCAGCTTGCCGCCGCCGCGAACGTGGACATCAACGGTTTTAGCGCCTTCATCAGCGCGCTCGAAAAGCGGCACGAATATTTTCATGCGCAGGGCTGTCGCCTGTCGGATCACGGCTTGAACCACTGTTTTACGGATTTTTGCTCCGAGAAGGTGGCCGCCGAAATTTTTGACAAGGCCCGCAAAGGTGAACCGGTTTCGTCGCTGGAACATTCGCAGTTTGCGTCGTTCATGATGGTGTTCTTTGGCCACCTCGACGCGAAGCGCGGCTGGACCAAGCAGCTCCACGTCGGGGCGCTGCGCAACAACAATAACCGTCTGCTCACGCAGCTTGGCCCGGATACCGGCTTTGATTCCATCGGCGATTTCCCGCAGGCACAGACGCTCTCGGCCTATTTGAACAAGCTGGATTCAGACAACCTGCTGCCGAAAACAATCATCTACAACTTGAACCCGGCGGATAATTATGTTTTCGCGGCGATGATCGGGAATTTTCAGGACGGCACGATTCCCGGCAAAATTCAATACGGCTCCGGCTGGTGGTTTCTGGATCAGAAGGAAGGCATGGAATGGCAGCTCAACGCGCTGTCGCAGCTTGGTTTGCTCTCGCGTTTCATCGGAATGATCACGGATTCGCGTTCGTTCATGAGCTATCCGCGCCACGAATATTTTCGACGCACGCTCTGCAACCTCATTGGTCGCGACATCAAGAATGGTTTGCTACCCGACGACGACAGCCTCGTTGGCCCGATGATCAAAAACATTTGCTACGCAAACGCCAAAAACTACATGGCGTTTCCCGGAATTAAATAAGTAGTCCTGCGACAGTTTTTAGAAGTGGAGCGGGCGAAGGGAATCGAACCCTCGTTAAAGGCGGAGTGGTTTATAGTGGTAACGAGTGGTTGAAAACATTGGACTTTTAGGGGTGTTCGCGGCAGGGTTACTGCACTAACTGCACTATGGCCTCCCTCTACCGCAAGAAAAACTCGCCGTTCTGGTTCATCCAGTTTATTGACGCTGACGGCACGCGCCGCAACCGCTCCACCGGTTTCCGTGCCGACAACCAAGCCGAAACCGTCCGGGCTCGCACCCTGCGCGCCCAGACTGAAGCCAAGGAACTCAATCGCAACGCCGGCGAGATTAACGGCAGCAGTTGGGACATCTGGGTGACGCAATACTTGGAACGGCATTGCGAAAGTCCCAGCACATTGCAACGCTACCTCGGCAACTGGCAATGGCTGGCCTTCTGGCTGCAAGAAAGGCATTTGCACTCCCCGCGCGCCATTACCTACCGCAATGCGCTGGACTACATCGAGTGGCGCACCACCTACAAAAAACGCACTGGCAAGACGGTAGGACGCAATACCGCCATCATGGAGTTGAAGATGCTCGCCATGATTATGGGCGAAGCCGTCCGGCTCGGTCATGCCGAAGCCAACCCGCTCGTCAGCCTCAAATTGCGGCGGGACAAGGCTGCGAAGAAGCCGGAACTGACCGATAAAGAGGTAGCCGAGATTCGGGAAGCATTGAAAGAGGAGCCGGAGTGGATGCAAATTGCCTTTGATATATCGCTGCACACCGGCTGTCGGTTGCGGGAAACTCACCTGCCGCTTGCCTGCATTGATTTTAAGGAAGACAAAATCACGTTTCCCTCACCCAAAGGTGGCGAAGAGAGGGCGTTCTCGGTGCCGATGCCTACGGCTTTGCGCTCCTTGTTTGAAAGACTCCGCAAGACCAAGCGAAAGTTCACGTTGGAATTTCCGTTTCAACCGTCGCGGCGCTGGCAGCAGTTTTTCATCAAGATTAAAAAGACGCATCTTACATTCCATTGTCTGCGGGTCACCTACGTCAACCGGTTACGGCGTGCGGGTGTGCCACGTGAGGCGGCAATGCGTCTGGTCAATCACTCCTCGGAACTGGTTCACCAGATTTATCAGCAGGAGAAGGTCGAGGATGTGGTGCAATACCGCGATGCGGTGCAGTTTCCGGCATGAACGAAGAGATTTGAGGTTGGCATTGGGGATAAACCGCTCTAGTGGTGCCTGTGGTCTTTGGTTAAGGGAATCGCCGGAATCCATGATTCGTTAATAAGTTGGACAAATGGCATTTGCAACCCTAAACTGCCCCATATCCTGCGACCACGGTAGTGCGATCCTTTCCCGCCTTGCTATCGGCGCTCATTCAGCATAAAAAACCATGTGAACAGAAATTCCCCCTTGACTGCCTTCTCATGGAAGTCGCCGGAGCCAACCGCCGTTGGCGCCGGCCAGTTCCCGCCTTTAACCGGTAGGGATGGCGCGCTGCGACCTGCAACACATGATTCAGTAAAGGGAAATTAGCAAATTGCTGGCAATTGTGGCAGTGATTTTTCAGGCGGCGCTTTCATTCAGTCGTTATGGCGACTGGTCTCACCACGGTCTTGAGGATCCGGCATCGTCAAGCGCCCCGGTTCACGCCGACCCGAACCCGCCCGTTTCGTCAGTCCATCGCCCAAATCCGCCCGGGCTTTTTCCGCCTCGGTTTCGAGCTGTTTCACAATTTCCGGATGCTGCGCGGAAACATCGGTGGTTTCGCTGTTGTCGTGAACGAGATCGTAAAGTTCGGCGGCTTCAATTTTTCTGTTCGTGTAATTCCCCGGCACGCCATCGCGTCCGGGTTTCTGGCCGAGCAGGGTCCGGTATGTGTGCGGCAACTGGAGCTTCCATTTGCCGTCGCCGGTGGTGACGGCTTCAAGATCGTTGACGCCGTAATAAAACCAGTAGGCCCCATGTGGATTTTTCGCGGCGGGCTGGCGGGAGATAATCGGCCACACATCGCGGCCGTCGATTTTATTTTTCGGCAACTCCGCCCCGGCAAGCCTCGCGATGGTCGGCAGCAAATCAATCGTCATGAGCATGTCCCCCGTATCCGCGCCGGCGGGAATTTGGCCGGGCCAGCGCATGATGCACGGCACGCGCGTGCCGCCTTCCCAATTCGTGCCCTTGCCCTCGCGCAACGGCTTGGCCGAGCCGGCGTGGTTGCCGTAGCACAGCCACGGGCCGTTGTCCGACGTGAAAATGACAAAAGTGTTTTCATCGAGACCGTTCCGCTTGAGCGCGTCGAGAATCTGGCCGACCGACCAGTCAATTTCCTCGATTACATCGCCGTAGAGTCCGCGCGCGGTTTTGCCGCGGAATTTGTCGCTCACCCCCAGCGGCACGTGCGGCATGCTGTGCGCGACGTAGAGGAAAAACGGCTGGCCCTTGTTTTTCTCAATAAACTTCACCGCGCGCTCGGCATACCACGTCGTCAAATGATTCAGGTCGTCAATGGACATTTCCTCGCGGAATTTTTTGTCGCCGTCCCAAATCGGTAGATTCGGATATTCACGTTTGATCGCGGCGAGTTTCGGCGGCAAATTCGTGATCAAATTTGGATGGTCCGGCCAGTAGTCGCACGACAACGGCAGTCCGAAATACTCGTCAAACCCGTGGCGAAGCGGCAGGAACTGCGGCGAATCGCCCAAGTGCCATTTCCCGAACAGGCCAGTGGCGTAGCCGCGCGACTTGAGCAACTGCGCGAGCGTCACCTCTTGGTCGCTGATGCCGACTTTCGTCTTGGGCCGAAGCGCACCAGGGATGCCGAGGCGGTTGGGATAACAACCCGTCAGCAACGCGCAGCGCGACGCCGAGCAGACCGGCTGGGCAACGTGAAAATTCCGGAAGACTGCGCCTTCCTCCGCCATGCGATCCAAATTCGGCGTCGTAAAACCTTCCGCGCCAAATTTGCCGACGTCGGCATAGCCCTGGTCGTCGGTGAAAATGATGACGATATTCGGTTTCGCGATGGAAGCCGCGCCCGCAAGCCTTTCACCTGCCGCCGCCGCTAGCAGAAACGCCAGCCCGGCGGTTCCGCACTTGATTGCATTCCTCATAATTCATTCCTCATAAAATTGGTGGGCGCTAATTCAGACGCGGACAGCGAGGCGGTGCGGTGGCGGTTGCAAACACCTTCTCCGGTGCGCCGCGCAAAATTCCCTTTCACGCCCGCACTTTGGGCATTGTTTACAGCCGCTGCTTGTCGGCCATCAGCCGTGCCTTGAGCTTGCCATAGTTCACTTCCTGAACGGCAACCTTGTCCGCGATTGCGAGGGAAGCCGCCGCGCCCGCGCTCTGGCCGAGAATCATGAACACCGGTTCCATGCGGATGGAACCGTAGGCGACGTGCGTCGCCGACAGGCAGACCGGCACCAGCAAGTTGGCGCATTCCTCCCGCTTGGGAACCATGGCGCGGTAGGCCACCGGGTAGGGCTTCGGGGTGCGGGCTCCGCCAAGGCCGCCTTCGTTGCGCACGATCTTCTTGCCATTTTCCTCCACCACCACCCGTTGGCAAAAGTGGGAGTCCATCGGATAGGATGCCAGACCGACGGAATCCTCCACCGTGCGTATCGATTCACAGTTCGCCTGCGTCATGATGTATGCGGAAACCATGCGGCGCCCTTCGCGAACATAGAGTTGATGCGGCCAGTGGCCGGTTTCCCAAAATTCATCCGGGTCGAGACCGAAACGCCGCACCCGTTCCTGCAGTTCCTTGGGGACCTGTGAGTCATTGGCGAGAAAATAAAGCAACCCCTGCTGATAGCTCACGTGGTCTTGGAAGATTTTTTCGCGCAGTTCGTATAGCTGTGGCAAGGGCAGCGCGAGGCCGCGGCGCGGCGGCGGCATTTCGGAAAAGGAGACCGGCTCAAAGGTTCCGTCTGGCCAGCGGTGGCTGCCATCCACGAAATCCGAAGAGAAGCTGCCCGCGTTGTTCGAGTCTCCCTTGCGCATCTGAACGGGGCCGTCCGTCATCGGCTTGGTCGTGTAGTCGAGCGTCCATTTGATGCCCGGGTCGAAGTTCAGGAAGCGGGCAAGCAGACCGTAGCGGGCGGGATCGTAGCCGCTGGGTTTCGGAAAGGGGACGCGTCCCTCCTTATTCGAGAGAAACATGCGGAAGTTGTAAGCCTGCACCCGGTAATCACCCTCACCCGGCGCGCCCGGTTTGTGTGGGGAAATCTCCGGTAGCAGGCCGGAGGATGGATCGTCCGGGATTACAAATGGGCTAATCGGCAGCTGGCAGAATTTATAGACGCTCCGCCATGAAGCCTTCTGCCACTGGCCGGCCAGCGATTCGTCGAAGGC
Organism: uncultured Verrucomicrobia subdivision 3 bacterium; assembly: GCA_903861445.1. Taxonomy (GTDB): domain Bacteria; phylum Verrucomicrobiota; class Verrucomicrobiia; order Limisphaerales; family UBA11358; genus UBA11358. The sequence continues at coordinate 1,228 of CAIOUK010000132.1, read as the reverse complement.
ACTCCTCGACTCCCGCCCCACGCGGTAAGACACCTTGGCCGCCGCCAGCAAATCGCCCTCGTAAGTTGAATCGATGAACACCGCCGCCTTGATCAGCTCGCCCGTTTCAAAAGTGGCGGAAACGATGCGGTTGTCCTTCATCTCGACGGACTCCAGACAGCGCCCGAGAAGCACCTTCACGCCCGCCTCTCGGAGCATGGTCAGGAAGAGCGCTTCGGCTTCCGAAGGGCTGAAGTCCTTGTTCTTCCCGAGCCGCGTGTAGAAGTCCAGCGCGAGACCGCCGATGGATTCCTTCTTGCCGAGATCGGTGGCGGTGAGCCCGCCCGAGGTCATCCCGCCGACGTGCCGGTCGAAGGAGAGCAGCAGGGTCTTGCGGCCCATGCGCGCGGCTTGGATGGCTGCGGTGACTCCCGCGGGGGTGCCGCCATAAACCGCGACCTCACATTCGATCTGCGCCGGCTTGCGCGCCGTTGCCGGGCGGTAGTAGAAGGGATCACTCTTTTCACCGCCGTGACACGAGAGCGCGCAAGCGCAAACGCACAACAGCGTGGCTATCATCAAGAAACCTCCGGCAGCTGTATTGCCGAATCCATTTGAAGGTTGTCGTTTGGTCTTTTGTTCGATTTCAGTCATGGCGACTCTTGGCGTGGTTGGCTTATTGGTCTTGGCTTGGTGATTTTTCTTGGTTTCCTGCTTTCGGTGATTTTCGCTTTCTTTCGGACAACCCACCAAGGCTATTTTGGGATCAGCGGCAACGCAACCTTCAACATCACGAACAGTGCTTCTGTCAACGCCGCAGTCGAATAGAACTCGACACGCCAACCGGACGTTACCGACCGAGAAGGTTCTGGCGATGTTGCAGCAGCAAGACCGCCGTTTGTGGGATTTAGTTTCAAATTTGTAGTGCGACAAAAGGTTTTTGGGGTGGCTACTTCGGCGGAACCTTCCGCCAGACATAGACGCGAAGATTTGCGCGCCAGCGCTAGTCATCAAGCGGAGCACAAACTGACGCAGCAGCGTCCAGCCTAAAAGCTTTCTGGCTGTTTTTTGCATCCCCAAAAATCCGCTGAAAACGGTTTGCAACTTTTTTCAATCTGTGGTGTGTAATTAAGCAGACTAGAGCAAGAGCTAACATTTTAATTCGTATTGCTCGCCCGGCCTTTGGCGAAAAGGTTGGCCGAGGGCCAGCGCCCGCAACGAAGTGCCGAGCGCCCGCCGTGGGAACACG
>CAIOUK010000131.1 GCA_903861445.1 uncultured Verrucomicrobia subdivision 3 bacterium | reverse complement strand
GAAACCGGCGTGCTGATGACTATGCCGCCCGCTGCATTGCCCGCCTGCAATACGTCGAGCGGAGCGTGTTCGGGACGGGCATAACGCACACGATCTGTCTGGCCTTCACGAATGGCTTGGATCAATTGGGCATCGGTCTCCTCGACAAATTCCACCGCGCCAGCCCAGGATTCATTCAGTTCTTCCAGTAATAACACCACCGGTAACTTGGCCGGTGCACTGACAGTCACCCGGCAACCGGCAACATGCGCTGCACAAATGCGGGCGAACACTTCAAAGGCGCTATCATTGGCGTGAACGCGAATGCGGACATTGCCGACTGGCAGATAGCGGCGCACGTTGTCCTGACCGACCAGCTTGAAATGATCATGCTCCGCACCGAATTCTTCGCGGAAGGCGGTTTCGTAGCTCAAAATACCGGCGATGATACGTCCGGCTTCAGCCTGTTTTTTTTGCGTCAATCCCCCAGCCAACGCAAGCAGCGTTGGCTTCGCCGGCATTTTGGCAGAGGTCGTCACCGGCACATCTTGAAAATCCATGAACTGCGCGACGTAATTCGGGCCACCGGCTTTCATGCCGGGACCGAAAACCGATTTGCCCATGCCGCCAAACGGCTGCCGCAACACAATCGCCCCAGTGGTCACGCGATTGATGTAAAGATTACCGGCATGGATATTGGCCTTCCAATAATCCCACTCGCGCTCGTCCAAACTTTCCAAGCCACTCGTCAAGCCGAAGCCGGTTTGATTCACGAGCGCGACGGCTTCGCGCAGTGTCGAGAAGCGCATCACCGCCAGCACCGGCCCGAAAAATTCTGTCATGTGCGTGAAGCTGCCGGGGCGCACGCCGTATTTGATACCCGGCGTCCACAAATTCGGATTACTTTCGCTGGGCTGCGGCATCAACGCCCATTCCTCGCCAGACTCCAAAACTTTCAGCGCCGTCTCCAAATCGCCGCTGGGCGGGCGAATCAGCGGACCCATCTTGGTGTCGAGTTCCCACGCGGATCCAACTTTCAACGTGGCCACGGCTTCGCACAGATTACGGCGGAAGGCCGGGTCATCGTAAACTTCGTCTTGCAACAACAGCAACGAAGTGGCTGAACATTTTTGTCCCGCATGGCCGAAGGCGGAGTGCAAAATGTGTTTGATCGCTTGGTCGCGATCGGAAACCGCCGTGACAATGGTCGCATCCTTGCCGCCGGTTTCAGCAAACAGTTGCAGGCGCGGATTATCTTTCAACATCGTCAGCGCCGTTTCCGTGCCGCCAGTCAGGATGACGGAATTAACTTTCGGATGGTTGATGAGTTTGCGCCCTTCCTTGCCGCCGGAACACGGCACAAACTGGAGCGCGTTTTTGGACACGCCGGCGCGCCAGAAACATTTGCAAAATTCATACGCCACCAGCACGGTGTCGGACGCGGGCTTGAGAATGACCGTGTTGCCGGCCGCCAACGCCGCGGCCACGCCGCCGCAGGGAATCGCCACGGGAAAATTCCACGGCGACACGACCACCACGACGCCCTTGCCCTTCGCTTTGAGCGTGGGCAATTGCTGCCACCAGCGCGCGGTGTCGCGGTAAAATTCGAGGAAATCAATGGCCTCGGAAACTTCCGGGTCGGTTTCCGGCAATGTCTTCCCGCCGTCAGCCAGCGCCACGCCCATCAAATCGGCACGCGCCAATCGCAATTCCTGCGCCACGTCGCCGAGAATTTCATAACGCTTTTCCGGCGACAGCGTGCGCCAGCCATCCGGATCGTTGGCGGCAACTTCAACTGCCCGCACCACATCCGCTTCGTTTGCCTGCCGGTATTTGCCGACCACCACGCCAGGCCGTGACGGATCGAGACATTCGCGCACGGCGCGGCCTTCCAAAATTTCTTCACCACCAATGACCAGCGGAATCTGGGTGGCGCGGTCGCCGCAAAGTGGCTGCCATTTG
>CAIOUK010000130.1 GCA_903861445.1 uncultured Verrucomicrobia subdivision 3 bacterium | reverse complement strand
CTGCTCGCGGCGGAGGTCGCGCACGAAATCCGCAATCCGCTCACGGTGATGAAGCTGCTGTATCACTCGTTGAACTTGAAGTTTGAGCCGAAGGATCCGCGCAGTAAGGACGCGCAGATTATTGAGGCGAAGATTGAGCACCTGAACAAGATTGTGGAGCAGATCTTGGATTTTGCGCGAACAACAGAGCCGAAATTTGCGCCGGTAAACCTGAACGATCTCGTAGACGAATTAAGTTTGCTCGTGCGCCACAAGCTGGCGAATCAGAGCATCAAGCTGGTGCATGATTTGCAAGCCGACTTGCCTTTGGTGTCGGGCGATGCCACGCAGTTGGAACAGGCCTTTTTGAATTTGATTTTAAACGCGGCGGAAGCCATGCCCAATGGTGGCATGCTCACCATCAAAACCACCGCGCCGGGATCAGGATCAGTCATGGTGTCATTCAAGGATACCGGCGGCGGCATGAGCAAGGAACAGCAGCAGCGTGCTTTCAAGACCGTGCTGGCCACTACGAAGGCCAAAGGCACAGGGCTTGGTCTCGCCATTGTCAGTCGGGTCATTGAAACCCATCAAGGTCAAATCCGCATCTTGTCGCGCCTCAGACGTGGCACGACGATGCAAATCACCTTGCCCATAAAATAAGGCTGCGTGCGGATTTCTTCCCGCGCGAATTCACCGGCGAATTTTCTTGCCAGAGCCGGCGGCAAAAGCATTCAATCGCTGCTGCTTTTATGAATTATACAAAATTACAGTGGTGGGAACGTTTTCAGAAATATTACACCGCATTTCCCGAACTCGGTCTGGCGATTGATTTGAGCCGCATGAACGTGGACGACATATTTTTCGCCACGATGGAACCAAAAATTCAAAAAGCCTTCGTTGATATGGATGCCTTGGAAGCCGGTGCGATTGCCAATCCAGACGAAAAACGCATGGTCGGCCATTACTGGCTGCGGAATCCCGCCCTTGCCCCAACCCCGGAAATCCGAAGCGAAATCGAGGAGGCGCTGGCGAAAATCAAGGCTTTCACGGCGAAAGTTCACGTCGGTGAAATTACCGGGGCCGGCGGGACATTCAAAAATTTTCTGCTCATCGGCATCGGCGGCTCCGCACTGGGGCCGCAGTTTGTTGCCCATGCGCTCGGAAATCCCCGCAAAGACAAGCTGAAACCACACTTCTTCGACAATACGGATCCCGATGGCATGAACCGCACACTCGCAACCATCGGTAAAAAATTGAATCGGACGCTATGCATCATCATTTCCAAGTCCGGTGGCACCAAGGAGACGCGCAATGGCATGTTGGTGGCCCAAGCCGCCTACGAAAAAGCCGGCTTGAATTTCGCACAGCATGCAATGGCCGTAACCATGGCCGGAAGCGAGTTGGACAAATATGCCGTGAGTAATCAATGGATCGATCGGTTTCCCATGTGGGACTGGATTGGCGGACGCACCAGTGAACTATCGGCTGTAGGACTTTTGCCGGCAGCGTTGCAAGGCATTGATATTGATGGACTACTTGCCGGAGCAAACATGGCCGATGTGGCATCCCGAGCCAAAACCGTTAAAATCAACCCATCCGCACAGCTTGCGCTCGCTTGGTTTGCTTCAGGTAACGGTAATGGAACAAACAATATGGTTGTTTTGCCATATAAAGACCGTTTAGAGCTGTTTTCAAAATATCTTCAGCAGTTAATCATGGAATCTCTGGGCAAAGAGCGGGATTTAGATGGGAAAATCGTGAATCAAGGTTTGTGTGTCTTTGGCAATAAAGGCGCAACCGATCAACATTCTTATATCCAACAATTAAGAGATGGATTGAACGATTATTTTGCAACCTTTATTGAAGTCCAAAAAGATGAAGCCGGTGACCCAGTGTTTACCGAATCAGATGCAACATCGGGAGACTTTTTGCAAGGGTTTTTTCTAGGAACTAGAACTGCTTTGGCGGAAAATAGCCGAGAGTCAATAACTATTACCGTTAATGAAGTCAATGCAAACACGGTTGGATTGCTGATTGCATTATTCGAACGCGCCGTCGGCTTCTACGCCAGCCTTGTAAACATTAATGCCTACCATCAACCTGGAGTTGAAGCTGGGAAAAAAGCAGCAGGAAATGTTCTGACACTCCAGCGTCAGATTATTGCCTTCCTGAAATCCAATATCAATCAGGGTTTTTCCGCCGAAGAAATTTCAAAAAATATTGGTCAAGAAGATGAAATAGAAATAATATTTAAAATTTGTGAGCATCTTTCCGCGAATAAAAGTCGTAAGATTAAAAAGAAAAAAACGGCAAACGTATTTGCAGCTCACTATAAAACGATTTAGCCTGCCTCATGTTTGTTTATCCTAAACGCTACGATGTTATTGTCGTAGGGGCAGGTCACGCTGGAGTGGAAGCTGCCCTGGCTTCGGCTCGGATTGGTTGCCAGACTTTATTGCTCACCATCAATGCGGACTCCATCGGCCAGATGTCCTG
>CAIOUK010000129.1 GCA_903861445.1 uncultured Verrucomicrobia subdivision 3 bacterium | reverse complement strand
CGGGCGCAACCGCAGCAAGGAGGCCTCGCGGATGGCCTCGATTTTCGTGCGTCCCTGCCGCTGCAGTTCGTTGGCGAATTGCACGATGTGAATGCCGTTTTTCGACACGAGGCCGACGAGCGTCACGAGGCCGACTTGCGCGTAGATGTTCAACGTGGTGGTCCAGCCGTTGGTCCAGAACGGCACGGCGGGGCTGGGAATTTTCAGGAAACAGAAAATGAGCGCGCCGAAAATCGCCAGCGGCACGGAGCCGAGCAGAATGATGAACGGGTCGCGGAAGCTGTTGAATTGCGCGGCCAGCACGAGAAAAATCAGCGCGAGCGACAGGATGAGCGCGGGCAAAAATTTGTTGCCTTCCGTCCGCAACTGGCGCGATTCGCCGGTGTAATCCACGCGGGAGCCGGCGGGCAGCGTCCGGGCACATTCGTCCTCCAGAAATTTCAGCGCGGTGTCCAGCGGCACCATGGCGACGCCACTGAGTTTGATGGAGTTCAACTGCTGGAAGCGGTTCAGCGCGCGCGGCGTGGTCCGCTTTTCCAGATGCGCGAAGGTGCTGACGGGAATCAGTTTGCCGTTCGGCCCGGTGACATAATTATTTTCCAACTGCTCGGGGTTCAGGCGGGAAAGGCGGTTCAATTGCGGGATGACCTTGTAGCTGCGGCCGGCGAGGCTGAAGCGGTTGACGTAGTTGCCGCCGACGAGCGCCGAGAGGTCGGAGCCGACGGTGGCTAGGTTGAGACCGAGCGCGGCGACCTTGTCGCGGTCAATCACGAGTTCCACTTCCGGCTGGTCAATCTTGGTGTCAATGATGGGCGGAAAGGCGAACATCCCGTTCGTCGCGGCCTTCTGCGCGATGGCCTGCGCGAAGGGCAACAGCGCCTGCGGTTCGGCCGTCGAGGAGATGACGAATTCCACCGGGAACTGGCCGCCGCCGGGCAGCGCGGGCGGCGTGACCATGAACATGCGGATGCCGGGCACGACGTTGACCGCGCCCTGCACCACCGGCTGGATCTGCGCCGTGGTGCGTTTGCGTTCGCCCCAGGGCTTGGTCACGATGCCGCCGAAACCGTTGTTGGCGAAGGTGAGTTGAAACGCGTGGTCGTATTCCGGCACGTTGGTGAAAATCTGAAAAACTTCGTCGGCGTAAAAGGACGAGGCTTCGATGCTCGCATCCGCCGGGCCGTCCAGAATGCCGAACACGACGCTTTGGTCTTCGACCGGCGCGAGTTCCTTGCCGTTCCACACCATGCGGAACATCGGAATCATCAGCAAACTCAGGCCGATCCACACGACATAGACCATTGAGCGCCGCGCCAGCGTGGCGTCCACGATGCGGCCGTAAAATTTCTTCAGCCGCTCGAAGTCGCGGTTGATGCGCCCCGGCAAACCGCGTTCCTCGCGGTCGTGGCTCAGCAGCCGCGACGACATGACCGGCGACAACGTCAGCGCGACCACGCCGGAAATGAATACCGCGCCGGCCAGCGTCAGCGCAAATTCCCGGAACAGCGAACCGGTCAAGCCGCCTTGGAACGCGATGGGAATATAAACCGTCGCCAGCGTGATGGTCATGGCGATGATCGGGCCGACCAATTCGCGCGCGCCCAAAATCGCGGCGTCAAACGGCGTCCGCCCTTCGCGCACATGGCGCTCCACGTTTTCGACGACCACGATGGCGTCGTCCACCACGAGCCCGACGGACAGCACGATGGCCAGCAGCGTGAGGAGGTTCAGCGAGAAGCCGAAGCTCTGCATCAAAAACACGCCGCCGATGAGCGACAGCGGAATCGCCGCCAGCGGAATCAGCACCGAGCGGAACGAACCAAGGAAAAGGAAAATCACCACGCTCACGATGAGCAGCGTTTCCGTCAGCGTCTTCAACACTTCATGGATCGAGTCTTCGATGTATTTCGTCGCGTCATAGGCGATGCGTCCGTGCAAGCCCTGCGGCAACTCCCTTTGAATCGCGGCCATCTCCGTGCGCACGCGCTTGATAACGTCGAGGGAATTGGCGTTCGGCAGCACCCAGACGCCGGCGAACACCGCGTGCTCGCCGCTGAAACGCACATCGCTGTCGTAATCTTCCGCGCCGAGCACGACATCCGCCACATCGCTCAAACGCACGAGCTGGCCGCCGTTTTCCTTCACGACGAGCTGTTTGAATTCATCCACGGAACGCAGGTCCGTGTTGGCCGTCAGGTTGACCTGGATGAGCGAACCTTTCGTCTGGCCGACGGCGGCAAGAAAGTTGTTCGCCGTCAGCGCCTGCCGGATTTGGTTCGGGCTGATGTTGTAAGCCGCGAGCCGGTCGGGCTTGAGCCACACGCGCATCGCGAACACGCGCCCGCCGAGCAGCTCGATTTTTTGCACGCCGTCCAATGCCGCGAGACGCGGCTGGATGATGCGGACGAGATAATCCGTGATCTGGTTTGGCTGGAGAATCTCGGACGAAAAACTCAAGTAGGCCGCCGCGAAAGGCGAATCGGCCATCTTTACGTCCATCGTCGGAATTTCCGCTTCCGGCGGCAGATCATTGCGCACTTCGTTGATCTTGGCGTTGACTTCGGCCAGCGCCTTCTTTGCGTCGTAATTCAACTTCAACCGTGCGGTGATTTTGGAGACGCCGAGCGCGCTGCTGGATTCGAGGTAATCAATGCCGTCCGCCGCCGCAATGGCGCGTTCGAGCGGCTGCGTGACGAAGCCGCGCACGAGTTCCGCGCTCGCGCCGACGTAGGCGGTGGTCACGGTGATGGTCGCGTTTTCGCTGCGCGGATATTGCCGCACCACCAGCGTGCGGATGGCCTGCAAGCCGGCGAACAGGATGATGAGGTTCACCGCAACCGCCAGCACGGGCCGGCGGATAAAAATGTCCGTGAATGACTTCATGGGTCAGGTGTTCGGCGGGGTTGGCGTGCGGCTGGGTGTGGGCGCGGAAAGTTTGCTCTCGGTCACGGGCGTGCCAGAATGTAGTTTGAACGCACCGGCAGAAACCACCTTGTCGCCTTTGTTCAAGCCAGAGGCAACACTCACGAAATCGCCTTGGGCGCGGCCCGGCTTGATGAATTTCTGCACAGCCACAAGCATCGACTTACCGTCCTTCTGCGTTTGCGGTTCCACCACAAAAACGGAGTCGCCATACGGCGCACTGATGACGGCGCTCGCGGGAACCGCCACCACCGTCGCGTTGCCGGGCAACGCCGTCTCGACGCGCACGAACATTCCAGGGCGCAACAGCCGGTCGGCGTTCGGCATCAGCGCGCGCACCCGCACGCTGCGCGTGGCCGCGTCGAGATCAGGATTGATCGCGGCGATTTGTCCTTCAAAAACTTTGCCGGGATAGGTGTCGCTGACAATGCGAACCGCCAAGCCGGGAGAAATTTTTTCCAATTCCTGCTGCGGGAGTGAAAAATCGGCGAATGCCGGCGTGAGCGATTGCAGCGACACCAGACCGTGTCCCACCGCCACCTGTTCGCCGAGGTTGACCAACCGGATGCCAAGCTGGCCGCTAAACGGCGCGCGAATGGTCTTCTTGTCAATCGCCGCACGGATGGCATCGGCGTTGGCTTGCGCTTGTTTCAAACTGGCTTCCGCCGCATCGAGTTCGGATTGGGAGACGGCGTTTTCACCGCGCAATTTCCGGCTGCGCTCGGCATTGAGCCGCGCGAGTTCGGCCTGCGCTTCGGCGGCGCGCAACTGGGCCGCTTCAGTCGTCGTATCCAGCCGCACCAGCAAATCACCCGCCTTCACGGTCGCGCCGGATTCAAAGGCGATTTCCACCACCGTGCCGGCGATTTCCGGCGCCACCACCACGCCCTGCTCGGCGGTGATAGAACCGACGGCGGACAACGATTCGCGCCATTGTTCCTCGGTGGCCACGGCGATGCTGACGGATTCCGGCGGGTAGGATGCGTTTTGGCCGGCGGCGATCATGGCGCGGATTTGCAACGCCTTGATGCCGCCCAAGACTAGGGCGGCACACAGAACAATTATCGCTCCCACAACAATATTTTTCATAGTTCTCCTTGGTTTGAAATTACTTTTTCCCGCCCCGCTTTTTCGGCGCCGCGCCGGCGAGGAACAGTTCCACAATTTTCTTCGCCGTCAACTGATCCGGCTCGCAATCCGGCGCGACGAGGTGCGCGACGAGATAAAAATTCGCCATGCCGTAAAAACCAAACGCGAGTTCTTCGCTTTTGAACCGCTTGTCCAGCTCGCCGTTCTTCTGGGCGCGCTTGATGAGCGAATGAATGAATTCAAAATTGCGCTCGCACTTGTCCGCGTAAGAAAGATTTTCCGGCACTTCGCCCGGCGCGGCGAACATGGTGGCGAACGCGATGCGCATCAGTTCGCGGTTCTCGCGAAAATAGGCGAACAGTCCGGCCAAAATATTTTCCGCCTGCTGCCGGAAATCGCCGCCGCGCGCCGTGGCTTCCTGCAACACGCGGTAACGCTGGTCGTGCGCCTCGTGCACGAGCGCCTGAAACAAGCCCGCCTTGTCGGCAAAATGATAATAGAGCGCGGGCTTGGAAACCTTGGCGTCGTCCACAATCTGCTGGACGGAAGCCGCCGAATAGCCGGCATCGGCGAAGCGCTTGAGCGCGGCGCGCAGGATTTGGCGGCGGGTTTCGGGGCCGTGTTTTAACATAACCTACCGAACGGTAGGTAAGAGCGCGGGCTTTGTCAAATTGGAATTTTTTGGCGAACGACGGCTCAACGGTTTTTACCCGCCAATCCTTTGTGAAGTTTGGAATGACGATGACCGTAGGCAAAATAAATGACGAAGCCGATGGCCATCCAGACGATGAGCCGCGCCCAGGTGTCGGCGGGCAAACCGGCGGCCATGAGAAAAATGCAGGAGCCGACGCCGAGCGGCGCAATCAGCCAGACGGCGGGCGTGCGGAATGGCCGCGCGATGTGCGGGTCGGTGCAGCGCAAGACCAGCACGCCGGCGCAGACGATGGCGAAGGCCAGCAGCGTGCCGATGGAAACCAGTTCGCCGAGCAGGCCGATGGGAAACAGTCCGGCGATGAGCATGGCGACCGCGCCGGTCAAAAGCTGCGCGAGCCACGGCGTGCGGAATTTCGGATGCACGGCGCTGAACACCGGCGGCAGCAACCCGTCCTTGGACATCGTGTAAAAAATCCGCGACTGGCCGAGCAGCAGCACGAGGATGACGGACGACAATCCGGCGATGGCGCCAATCTTGATGAAATACGTCAGCCACGCGAGCGAGGAGCCGAGGGAATTGATGGCGAGCGCAATCGGCGCGGACACGTTGAGCTGCGAATAATTGACGATGCCGGTCAGCACCAACGAGACGGCAATATAAAGTATGGTGCAGATGCCGAGCGAACCGAGCAGGCCGATGGGCATGTCGCGCTGCGGTCGTCGCGCCTCCTGCGCGGCGGTGGAGACGGCGTCAAATCCAATGTAGGCGAAGAAAATCACCGCTGCGCCGTGAATCACGCCGTGCCAGCCGAAATTGCCGTTCGCATCCGCCGGCGGCACGAACGGATGCCAATTGACTTTGTTAATGTAGAACGCGCCGACGCCGATGAAAGTCAGGATGACCGCGAGTTTCAAGGCGACAATGAAGTTATTAAAATTTGCCGACTCTTTGATTCCGATGATGAGCAAAATGGTGATGACGCCGACGACGACCATGGCCGGCACGTTCAAAACCGCGCCGGTGCTGACCCAGCCTTTGACGAAAAGCTGCCAGAGATTCCACCATTGCGCGTCGGGCGGCGTGACGTGGTTGTAGGGCGCGGAGGTGAACGCGGTGGGAATCGTGATGCCAAAATCTTTCAGGAACGAAACGATGTAGCCGCTCCAGCCGACGGCGACGGTCGAGGCCGCAAATAAATATTCCAAAATCAAATCCCAACCGATGATCCACGCGATCAATTCGCCGAGCGTCGCGTAGCCGTAAGTGTAAGCCGAACCGGACAGCGGAATCATCGAAGCAAATTCCGCGTAGCAAAGGCCGGCGAACGCGCAGGCGATGCCCGCGAAAATAAACGACAGGACAATCGCCGGCCCGGCGTATTGCGCGGCGGCGTGGCCGGTCAGCACAAAAATGCCCGCGCCAATGATACCGCCGATGCCGAGCGAGGTGAGGTTGACGGGGCCGAGCGCGCGTTTGAGGCTCTGGTCGTTGGCGGCCTCGGTCTGCAAGTCGGCAGCGTGTTTGCGTCGGAAAAGTTTCATGGGAAAATAACCGCGTTTGTTGGAGCGGTTAAATGCCGCTTTCTGCCGCCGCCGTCAAGCAAATGCGCTGAAATCACGCCGCCGCCGTTTTACCGCCGAACAGACTCTTGAACCACGCCCACGCGGCGCGTAGCCCGACATCGCGCACGCCGGCAAACTGGTAAATTTTAGCGATTTCTTCCTCGTGGCCGCGATAGCGCGGTGGCAGCAGGATGACGGTTTTGGCGGAGTCACCTTCGACACGCAAGATTTCGGAGTAGAACAATCCGCGGCCGGCTTCGTAGTTGCCCGCGGGCAGGACGAGCGTGCGCGCCGGCAACACCAGCCACGGACGGTAGTTGAAGATGAGTTCGCCCTTTTCATTGCGCGACAATTTGCCGTAGGTGCGCGTGGGCGTTTTTTCAATTTTGCGACCGAGGAACATTTTATTTTCCTTCACGTCCGGTTTGAAACGGTTTTTGCGGCCGGTGAAAAAATCCCAGATGAATACCAACCCGAAGTGCGAGAGCCTAAAGCTCCAGCCGGCGATGAGATAGGAAATCAAAATGACGATAAGCGCCCAAGCCGCGCCGAGCCACGGGTTGACGAACGACGTGCCGACGACGCTGGCCAGAATAGCCGTGCGAAAGGATTTTAGCGCGAGGTCCACGGTGGTGAACGGACTCAAGAGAATCAAAATATTGATGGCGTTGGACGCGAGGAACACGATGAAGAACGCCGCCATCGCCACCGGCACCATCAGCGCGTTGTAAAGCCAATGCAGGTCAATCGTCGCGAAGCCGAGCGATGCGAGCGATGCGCCTGTTTGGTCAGGTGCGTGAAAAATGGAAGCAGCAATCGGCACAAACGCGCCAGTGGCGACGAGACCGGAAACTTTGTGCTCGGCGGTTTCCATCACGTCGAACGGTTTCTTTAACGCCGTTGGCACCACGACGCCGGCGGAGTCTTTCAGAAAGCACGCGCCGACCAGCAACATCGCCGGCACCCAGAACAGCGGGTTGGCGAACCACGGCAGCTTCGCCTTTTGCTCCGGCGTTTTGGCCTGATAATAATCATACGCGCCGACCGCGCTGACCCCGAGCAACGGCGAAATCGCCACGCCAGTAATCATCGAGACGGTCTCGGCGAGTTTTTTGGCCTGCGGATTCGGGTCGGCCGGCTTGGCGCTGGCGCTTTGGGCGACCGCCGCTAGCGGCAGCCAGAGAAATACTGCGAGGGGCAGTAGAATTAAGATTCGCTTCATGGGAAATATCTTTTGCCCAACCACGGCAGCTGTAAAGCCCAATCCAATAAATTGAAATCGCGTGTTGACTTCAGGCGTCCGTTTGATAGTTTCCACGTCCCTTTGTTTAGGAATTTGAAATGAAAACGCATTTGCCGAAAGTGAATCTGGATCAGCGCAAGTGGCATGTTATTGATGCCGACGGCGCCGTGCTTGGCCGACTGGCCGTGCAGGTGGCTGATATTTTGCGCGGGAAAAATAAACCCGTTTACACCGCCCACCTCGACGCCGGTGACTTTGTCATCGTCGTCAACGCCGAAAAGGTCAAGGTCACCGGCAAAAAAGAAACCGCCAAGGAATACATGACCTATTCCGGCTGGAAGGGCGGCGAAAAATACGCCACCGTCGAGCAGGTTCGCGCCAAGAATCCGGAAAAGCTCATTGAACACGCCGTGAAGGGGATGATTCCGAAGAACCGCCTCGGCCGCGTGCTGCTAACCAAACTCAAAGTCTTCAAAGGTCCGAAGCACGACCATCAGGCCCAGACGCCTGCCGTGCTCGCCGCCGGCAAATAATTTCTGTTATGGCCAAAACCACCAACGAATTCCTCGGCACCGGTCGCCGCAAAACTGCTATCGCCCGCGTTCGCATCGCGAGCGGCAGCGGCAAAATCACCGTTAACGGTCGCCCGCTTGAAAATTATTTTCCGCTCGACACCCAGCGCTCTGCGGTCACCCAGCCGCTGACCATTACCGCCACGTCGGACAAGCTGGACGTGCGCGTGAATGTCACCGGCGGCGGCCCGAACGGCCAAGCCGGTGCGGTGCGCCACGGCATTTCCCGCGCGCTGCTCAAGTTCGACGCTGCCCTGCGCCCCGCGCTGAAAGCGGAAGGGTTTCTCACGCGCGACCCGCGCGCCCGCGAGCGCAAGAAATACGGCCAGCCAGG
>CAIOUK010000128.1 GCA_903861445.1 uncultured Verrucomicrobia subdivision 3 bacterium | reverse complement strand
TCCGCGCCGGTCACGGTCTTGCCGGTGGATTTCTTGAACGTGTAAGTGCCGTCGTGGTTGTAAAATTCCGACGCCGCCACATCGAGCGCGAGATTGACCTGCTTGCCCGCTTTGTAGCCCGCGTTCTTCACGGCTTCGAGAATGGATTCAATCGCGTCTTCCACGCTGTTGAGCTTCGGCGCAAAACCACCTTCGTCACCGACGGCGGTGGACAGGCCGCGTTTTTTCAACACGCCCTTGAGCGCGTGGAAAATTTCCGTGATCGCCTGCAACCCTTCGCTGAAGGTGTTAAAACCGTGCGGCTGGATCATGAATTCCTGGAAATCAATCGGCGCATCGGAATGCGCGCCGCCATTGATAACATTGGCCATCGGCACCGGCAAAACTTTCGCGTTCGTGCCGCCGATATAGCGGTAGAGCGGCATGCCTTTGGACTGCGCGGCGGCTTTGGCCGCAGCGAGCGAAACGGCGAGAATGGCGTTCGCGCCGAGCTTGGATTTGGTTTCCGTGCCGTCGAGCTTGATCATCGCGGCGTCAATACCGACCTGATCACACGCGCAATGGCCGACGAGCGCTTTCTTGATCGCGCCGTTCACATTGGCGACGGCCTTCAGCACGCCTTTGCCGAGATAAACTTTTTTGTCGCCGTCGCGAAGCTCGATGGCTTCGTGTTCGCCGGTGCTGGCGCCGGAAGGAACGGCCGCACGACCAATCGTGCCGCAGCACAATTTCACGTCAGCTTCAACGGTGGGGTTACCGCGCGAGTCGAGGACTTGGCGCGCCTGGATATCAACGATTTTGCTCATAGTTTGTTTGTTAAATTCAGAATAAAAACGAAACCGCATGATAAATCGCCGTTGCAGCGAGTCAAGACAGGCATTGCGGTTGGCGCAGTTTTAACCGGAAGTGAAGATGAGAATTAATTTGCCAGCACACGGCAACCGGATAAACAATCAGGTGATGATTGCGTATCTCTGGGTCGCCCTCGGCGGCGCGATGGGCAGCGTGGCGCGGTTCGCGTTGAACGGCGTCGTGTCCGACAAGTTCGGCGCGGCGTTTCCGTGGGGCACGCTCGCCGTAAATGTTTCCGGCTCGCTGCTTATCGGTGTCTTCGCCGGACTGGCACTGCCGGAAGGCCGGCTCGACCCGGCGGCGCGCCAGTTCACCACGCAATTTCTCATGATCGGCGTTTGCGGCGGCTACACCACGTTTTCCTCGTTCAGCCTGCAAACATTGAACCTCCTCCGCGAGCGCGAATGGCTTTACGCCGGTGGCAATGTGCTGCTGTCCGTGCTGCTCTGCATGGTCGCGGTGTGGCTCGGCTTCCTGCTCGGCTCCGTTTTCAACTCAACCAAATAAACATCAAGAGCCACAGATAAACACAAATGAAACACAGATTTTTAACCGCAGATTGCGCCGATTTCCGCAGATTATTTTTCATAAAAAATCTGCGCCAATCTGTGAAATCTGCGGATGATTCTTCATCTGTGTTTCATCTGTGTCCATTTGTGGCTAAATAAAATTATGCAAATACCCACTGAAGCCGTTCAACTCCGCATCTTCCTTGGCGAAAGCGACCGCTGGGAACACACGCCGCTCTACGAAGCCATCGTGCTCAAGGCGCGCGAACTGCACCTCGCCGGCGCGACGGTGCTGCGCGGGCCGATGGGCTTCGGCAAATCCAGCCGCGTCCACACCTCCAAAATTCTCCGACTCTCCGACGACCTGCCGCTGGTCATTGAAATCGTGGACAGCGAGGAGAAAATCAATACCTTCCTGCCCACGCTCGAAAAGATGATGGGCGGCGGCCTCGTGACGCTGGAAAAGGTGAAGGTGCTGCATTACCGCGCCGGCGACGCGGCGAAAACCTGATTAACGGCACAACCCGCCGTCCATTATCTATTAGGCGGGGTTCGCACGACATTGAGTATTTCAATGAAGCCAAAAGTTTATCAATTATGCCAAGCACGCGACTTGTAGCAAAATGAGGGCATGAAAACATTCACCTATCTAGTTTTTATTTGCGCGCTTGTTTGCGGTAGCAGTTGCGTTTCGTCAAGAATGTGTGAGAAGGCTCGTGGTTCAGGAGAGGTAAGGCATAAAGATGAGAAAGGTAACATGGTTTCCAAATATGGAGTTGAATACCCTGGATATTATTTGTGGTTGCCATTAACAGTTCCAGTTGACGTAGCCACATCGCCAATTCAGATCCCGGTTTTAATATGGGCAAAGTCTGTCGGTCTTGATCAAATCCACTGATGGCGCATTTATGTATAATGTATAACCTAATCACCTAATAACTAGGTGAGCTGCAAAAGCACTTCGCCACCTTCGCGTTCTTCGCGCGACACAATTTCCGGTCTTCAAAATAAAATTGTCCCCTGCCCTATTTCGCGGCAAGCTGTGCGCTTAATTATGCAGCAGGTCAATCTCGGCATCATCGGCGGCGGCACAGTCGGCAGCGGCGTTCACGAAGCGTTGCAGCACAACGGCGCGCTCCTCGCCTCCCGCATCGGCGCGAAAGTCGTCGTCCACCGCATCGCCGTGCGCGAGCTGAAAAAACAACGCGCCACCAAAATTCCCCGCGCGCTGCTCACGACCGACTGGCGCGAAGTGGTTTTTGATCCGAAAGTTCAACTCGTCGCCGAACTCATCGGCGGCACGACGACCGCGCGGGAAGTCATTCTGGCCGCGTTGAAATTGGGCAAGCCCGTCGTCACCGCCAACAAGGCGCTGCTCTCCGCGCACGGCGAGGAACTCTTCGCCGCCGCCAAAAAATACGGCGCGAATCTTTATTACGAAGCCAGCGTGTGCGGCGGCATTCCCATCATCAAATCCTTGCGCGAAGGGTTTGTGGGCAACCGCATCAACGCGCTTTACGGCATCGTGAACGGCACCTGCAATTTCATCCTGTCGCGCATGAAGCTGCAAGGCGTGGACTTTGCCGCGGCCGTGGCTGAGGCGCAGCGCTTGGGCTACGCCGAGACGCCGCCGGACTTGGACGTGGACGGCCATGACGCCGCGCACAAGATCGGCATTCTGGCGTCGCTCGCGCACGGATTTTGGATCAATCCCAAAAAAATTTACACGGAAGGCATCCGACACGTCACGCCGTTGGACATGAAGCTCGCCGCCCAGCTTGGTTATACCATCAAGCTGCTGGGCATCATCAAAAAACCCGGTCACGGTTCCTGCGTGCAGGTGT
>CAIOUK010000127.1 GCA_903861445.1 uncultured Verrucomicrobia subdivision 3 bacterium | reverse complement strand
GTTCGAGAAGCTCGGCATCACCGCGCTGGTCAGCATCGGCGGCGACGACACGGCCTTTTCCGCCAGCTACGTCGCCAAATACAGCAAGGGTAAAATCAAGGTTGCCCACGTTCCGAAGACGATTGATAACGATCTGCCGCTGCCCGGCACTGCGCCGACGTTTGGCTACGAAACCGCCCGACACTACGGCGTGCAAATCGTCCGCAACCTGATCGAAGACGCGCGCACCACGTCGCGCTGGTATTTGATCATCAGCATGGGGCGCGCGGCGGGGCATCTCGCGCTCGGCATCGCCAAGGCTTCGGCGGCGACGCTCTCCATTATTTCCGAGGAGTTTCGCGGCCGTCCGGTCACGGTGGACGAAGTTTGCGACATCATCATCGGCTCCATCATCAAACGCACGGCGGAAGGCTCGCGTTACGGGTTGGTGGTTTTGGCGGAAGGCTTGATTGAATCGCTCGGCGAAAAAGGTCTCGTCGCCGCGC
Source organism: uncultured Verrucomicrobia subdivision 3 bacterium (assembly GCA_903861445.1). Classification (GTDB taxonomy): domain Bacteria; phylum Verrucomicrobiota; class Verrucomicrobiia; order Limisphaerales; family UBA11358; genus UBA11358. Next base: position 18,334 of record CAIOUK010000127.1, on the reverse strand, counting down.
TGCCCAAAGGCCAGTTGGAGCGTTTCGGCAAAGTCATCCGCGACGACCACGGCCATCTGCGCCTCGGCGAAATCGAATTTGGCCGCCTGATGAAAGAACTTTTGACCGTGCGCCTGGAAAAGCTCGGCATCAAAATGACGTTCATTGACAAGGATCTCGGCTACGAGTTGCGCTGCGCCGACCCGATTCCGTTCGACGCCGAATACACCCGCGACCTCGGCTACGCGGCGGTGAAATTTCTCCGCTCGCCCGCCGCCGAAAAATTCGGCGCCATCATCAGCTTTGTGGACGGCAAAATGAATCCCCTGCCCTTTGACGACATGCTTGACCCCAAGACCGGCCGGATGCAGAACCGCAAGGTCAACGTGGACGGCGAAGCTTTTGAATGCGCGCAGGCCTACATGATCCGCCTCGAACGCGAGGATTTCGACGATGCCAAGCAGCTCGCGAAGCTCGCCGCTATCATCAAGGTGACGCCGGAAGAATTTAAGAAACGCTTCGGCTATCTCGCCGGTCTCAAGTAAAAATTAAAATTATTTTAATGCGAAACGGCGGCGGAAATATTTCCGCCGCCGTTTTTATTTTCTAAAAATTCGCGCAACCGCCACACCTGCGCTAAAGTCGGTCATGTTTTTCATCGGGCTTGGAACCGCCGCCCCAACACAACGATACTCCCAACGCGAATCCTGGGCGGCGTTGCAAAAATCGGCGCCGTTCCCAAAGCTTGAGCCACGCGCGCGCGCCATTCTCAAGAAAGTGCTCTGCGGCGACAACGGTATTGACGCTCGCCACCTCGCCCTCGAACCGCTGGCCGAGGTATTTGATCAGACTCCCGATGCGTTACAGTCCCGCTTCACCCGGCACGCGCCCATGCTCGCCACGGAAGCCGCCCGCCGCGCACTCGCCGATGCAAACTGTTCGGCGGCCGAAATGGACGCCGTGCTCATCAGCACCTGCACCGGTTATCTTTGTCCCGGTCTGACGAGTTATGTCGCCGAGCAACTTAGCTTGCGTCCGGATATTTTCGCCCTCGACCTTGTCGGCCAAGGTTGCGGCGCAGCGTTGCCGAATTTTCGAACAGCCGAATCCATTCTTGCCGCCGGTCGCGCAAAAAAAATTCTCTCCATCTGCGTCGAAGTTTGCAGTGCGGCATTTTATCTGGATAACGACCCCGGTGTGCTTATCAGCGCCTGCTTGTTCGGCGACGGCGCGGGCGCGGCGGTTTTAGCAAATGAACCTGTGCCCGATCGGCGGCGGGTGAAATGGCAGACCGCCGCGTCTCACCTCGCTCCGGAGAAACGTGACATCCTTCGCTTCAGCCACAAAAACGGAATGCTGCGCAACATCTTGATGCCGGAAGTGCCACAGATTGCCGGAGCCGAAGCCGCCAAATTATTTTCCACCACGCTCGCCGCCGCTGGTGTGAAACGGAATCAGATTACCGGCTGGATTCTCCACACCGGCGGGCGCGATGTGCTGCTCGCCTTGCGCGATAAACTCGGCCTCGCCGAAACCGACGTGCGTCACAGCGCTGCCATCCTGCGCGAGTTTGGCAACATCAGCAGCCCCACCGTTTACTTCGTGCTTGAACGCGCCCTGCGCGACCCGGTTCCAGACGGCTTGTGGTGGATGTCGGCGTTCGGGGCCGGTTTCAGTTGTCACGGCGCGTTGCTGAAAGTCGGCTCGTGAAACGCCTCGTCCAACCCGAATGGCTCGACGCGCTGCCGCCGGCCGATCCGCGCGCCCGCCGCTCGCGCCGCGACCTGCGCCGCATCAATTGGTGGATGCGCAACCATATCATCCTGGCGCGGGTCTTGGAAAACAATCTCTCTGCCACGCCAAAACAAATCGTTGAACTGGGCGCCGGTGACGGAAATTTTCTGCTACGCGTCGCCCAACGGCTTTCCCCACGCTGGCCGGATGTGCAAACCACGCTGCTGGACTTGCAGAACAATATTTCCGCCGAGACGCTTGTATCTTTCGCCAAGCTGCACTGGCGCGCGGAGGCCGTGGTTGCCGATGCGTTTAACTGGTCGCCCGCCGACGTGAAACCCGTGGTCGTAGCCAATCTGTTTTTGCACCACTTCGAGGATGCGCCATTGTCCGCGCTGCTCCATAAAATTTCCCAAAGCACCAACCTGTTCGTCGCGGTCGAGCCGCATCGTTTCACCCAGCCATCGCTCGTTGGCCAACTGCTCTGGTTGATCGGTTGCAATGACGTGACGCGCCACGACGCCGTGGTCAGTATTCGCGCCGGATTTGCGGGACCGGAAATCTCCGCGCTCTGGCCGGACAAAGAAAACTGGCGATTGACCGAACGCCGTGCCGGTCTATTCAGCCACCTGTTCATCGCGTGCCGCCGCGAATAAAATGACCATGCCCAAACCTATTCGAATCGTCGGTGGCGGCCTAGCGGGACTCACGCTCGGCATTGCACTGCGACGACTGGAAATTCCAGTGACGATTGACGAGGCTGGAAATTATCCACGCCATCGCGTCTGCGGCGAATTCATCAGCGGCCGCGGGCAGGAATCCATTGCGCGGCTCGGCCTGCGCGAAATGTTCGACGAGACCGGGGTAATTCGCGCACACACGGCGGCGTTTTTTTCAACGGCTCATTCCACTCCGCCGCGCCCGTTGCCGTCGCCCGCGCTTTGCCTACCGCGCTTCAAGCTCGACGCCGCGCTGGCCGGAAAATTTCGCGAACTGGGTGGCGAATTAAATGAAGGCCGGCGTGCTGCAGTAGAAGATTTCACCGAGGGCGTCATCCGTGCCAGCGGGCGGCGAGCGCAGACCAAAGAGCATGGCACACATTGGTTCGGCTTGAAACTCCACGCGCGCAAGGTGGCGCTGACGGCCGATCTCGAAATGCACTTTTCCCCGCAAGGCTATGTCGGGCTGTGCCGCTTGGCTGACGGCGAGGTGAATGTCTGCGGCCTATTCCGCCGTCAGGCCGGCGAAAATCTTCCGGCCAATTCCCGCGAACTCCTGCGTGGTTTGCCCGGCTCGCCGTTACGCGAACGGCTCGCTTCGGCAGAGTTCGACGAGACTTCATTTTGCGCCGTTGCCGGCCTTTCATTGCGGCCACAGCGCGCGGTCGAACGGCCAGAAATTTGTGTAGGCGACGCCATCACGATGATTCCACCCGTCACCGGCAACGGCATGTCCATGGCCTTTGAATCAGCAGAGCTGGCTGTCGCGCCGCTGGCTGCGTGGAGTCGCGGGGAGATCTCCTGGGCGGCGGCGCGACAACAAATTGCGCAGACGTGTGACGAACAATTTTCCCGCCGCCTGCGCTGGGCGCACTGGTTGCAACGGCTGGTGCTAACACCCGCGCTGCAAAATCCGCTGACCTTTCTCGCCGCCCGCAGCGACGGCTTTTGGCGGATGGCCTTTGAACGCACACGTTGATTTGCTAAACTTTTTCCGATGAAACCGCTCGCGGACTGCCAGCTTTACACCTTTGTGGACACGGCCTATTTGCACGGCCGCGCGCCCGAACTCGTCGCGCAACAACTCTGCGACGGCGGCAGTGATTTGATTCAATTACGCGCCAAAAATTCCACGGCTGACGAAATCCGGCGCATGGCGGAAAAAATTTTGCCGGTCACGCGCCGCGCGAATGTCGGCCTTGTCATCAACGACCATCTTGAAATCGCCAAAGAAATTGGTGCGGACATTTGTCACCTCGGACAGGAAGATTTTTTTGACGCCGGCTTTACGCACGTTGCCGAACTCAAAACTAAAAATTCAAAACTAAAAATCGGCTTGTCCACCCACGCGCCCGCGCAGGCGCAACGCGCGCTCGCGGCGGGCGCGAAATACCTCGCCATTGGCCCGATTTACGCCACCGGCACCAAGCCGACGGCCAAACCGGTGACGCTGGATTACGTCCGCTGGGCGGCGACGAACGTGACGGTGCCGTGGTTCTCCATCGGTGGGATTAATTTGCAGACGATTGATGAAGTGCTGGCGGCGGGTGCAAAAAGAATCTGCGTGGTCTCGGCGATTCTCAATGCGCCGGACATTGCCAAGGCTTGTGCGGAATTTCGGCGGCGCACCGACTCCATTCAAAATCGGTGATGGCCGGCTGCACCCACCGTCACGTCGTCGAACAGGGTGGAGTTGATTTCGGAATTGTTATGGCCGGTCAAGGCAAGGCCGACGTAAATGGATTTTTTCATCGGCACGGAGATGTGATCTACGGTTTGCCAGTTTTTGCCATCCACGGAAATTTCGCCGGTAAAAAGGTCGCCCTGACGGGTCAACCGCACCCAGGAAGGAATGATTTCAGCGGAGCCATCCGTGTTGTGCGAGTTTTGGTCGATCGCCGAACGCCATTGATAAACGGAGCTATTGTGGGCGGTCACCGCCATCATGACATATTTGGCTCCGGGCGTGAAATTTTCCCGGAACATCACCCCGGCCTTGGCCCAAGAGTCGGTGTATTGCAGCGAACGGATATGCGCGACAATCTGGCCGTCGCCGCTCCAGGTTCGGCTGGCAAAGTTGAAGGAATCCGCGTTGCCCCAAATATCATTGCCGGAGCCGATCAAGTTGAACAGCCCGTTCAACGCGCTGGCCGCGCCGGATATGCCGACATTGCCAATGTCAAAATCCAGCCAGCTTCGGGGAAGTTTGGCGGCCTTGCTGCGCAGCGAATTGATCCATTGGCGGATGACGGCAACGGCGTTGGTGTCCACCACGTTTTTGCCGATGGGCGGCATTTGGCCGTCGCCCACGATGCTCACGCGATGGAACAGAATTGAGCGGTGAGTGTCGTCCGGCACGACGACTTTGGCTCCCGCAAGGCCAAGTGAATTTTGCACCGGCCCATTGATGAGATTCTGGTGTTTCAGCGGCGTGTCGAAGCGCGCGTCAAAAAAAGCTCCGGCACCGCCGGGCCGGTGGCATTGCGAACAGTTGGAGTCGAGGTAGGAACGCACGCGCAACTCGAGCGGAGCGGCGGTGTTGGTGACATTGACCAGCTGAGTATAGAACGGCAGGCGGGCTTCATCTAATTTCGGCTCAAACAACCCCAGATGATTCCAAGCCCGAAGCTGGTTGTCGGTGACTCCGTTGGGATATTTGTAATTGCCGTTCAACTGGCGCGTTTTGACGCCGAGAATGCCGCCGGATTGCGGCGTGTGACAGGTCAGACAATCCTGCCGACCCGGATAAAACCAGCGTTGCTGGCGGAAGCTGGTTGCCGTTTTGATCGCGATTTCCTCGTTGGTTCCGGCGTTGATGAGGTCGGCGTCCGAATTGTCCGCGCGCCATTTGTAGCTGGCGCCATAAACGCCGCCGTTGGTGTCGCACACGAGCAGGCGCGTTTCCAGTCGGCGCACCACGTTGGGATTGGTGTCGTCCACGGGCAGGTTGAAATTTTTGACGAACACGGTGCCCGCCGGGAATGTCCATTCTCCCTTGTCGGCAAAAAGAATTTTGGCGTCCGTTGGCAACGCCAGCCAGCGTTGCTTGACCGCGCCATCTGACCACAGCGGCGAATTGACCGTGTAAGGGATGAGGCTGGCCGACGGCTGAAAATTTTTTAAGTCGGCAAAAGCGCCCGTCTCGGAGAGCCGCGCCGGCAACGGGTGCGTGGGCGGCGGCGGGCCGCCGCGTTGCAAGGTGTAGATGCGTCCGCCAATGCTGCTCATCTGGCAGAAATAAATCTCGCCGTTCGCATCCAGCCCGAACGAGGACAGCCCGGTGTAGTCCGAACCGGAATTCGGGCCGGAACCCTTGGGCATGACGCACAAAAGGATTTTTCGCGCAGGCGTCGTGGTTTCATCCATCACCCAGACGATGTGAAAAACGTTGTCGCCAAAAATATATTTGCCGCCGAGGTCGCGCGCAAATTTCTGGCCGCGATAAACATAGCCGCCGATGACAGCCCGTCCGTCGGTGTGCGGATAATCCAGCACCGGCCCACGGCTGATGCCGAGGTAGGACGGCTTCATTTCCCCGAGCGTGCCTTCGCAGCGGTTCCATTGGAAATTCAAGGCGGATTCGCCCGGCTCGATCACGTCAATTTCCTCGCGGGCGCTTTCGCCGACATCGCCGATGTAAATCCGACCCGTCGGCGGATCGAGCGTCATGCGATGCGGACTGCGCAAGCCGAGGCAGAAAAATTCCTCCAGCACGCCCGGCTGGCCGACAAACGGGTTGTCGTTGGGAATAAAATAATGGGCGGTGAAACCATGCACCGGCAGGCGCGGCGGCGGGTGGCTGACCGTTCCGCCCCGGCAGTCCACATCAATCCGAAACACACCGGAATACAGGCTTTTGTTGATGAGCTGATCGTTGTCGCCCACGGCATTGTCGCCATCGGTGTAATATAAAAATCCGTTGGCCGGATGAAAAAACATACCGCCGCCGTGATGCCAGACAGTCTGGTTGGTAAGATCCACAAAGATAGCGACCGAACCGGGAATGGCCACGCCGTTCGTATCGAGCGTGTAGCGTTCCAGCCGGTCATGATAGGTGTTGGGCAGAACCGGATTTGGGCGCGTCATCGCATCACCGTCCACGGTGCCGGGCTTCACCCAAGTATAATAGACAAAAATGAAATGGTTCGTCGCAAAGCCCGGATGGAAAGCCACGCCCAGCAGTCCGGAATCATCCCAGCCCTGGCATTGGTCATGGAGGTCGAGCACCAGTTTTTTTTCGGTGGTGCCGGGCGCATTGTGAAAAGTCCAGACCCGGCCTTCGCGTTCCCACACACACAGTTCATCCGTGCCAGGAACCGGCGCCAGGCCGACGCTGTTGGTGAAAAGCAGGTTGGTGAAGGCGTTGACCGCCGACCAGTTGCCGGAAATACTGGGCGCAATTTCCGGCATCGTGCCGTTCAGGAATGCACCGACCACCGGGCGATTGGTCAGGCCATAGTCTTTTTCCACGACGACCGGTTTGGCGGCGGCCGTGCAGACAAAAAAAATCAACAATGCAAACACAAGGAATGTCTGGCATTGCGTGTGAAGTTTCAGAAATGGCTTTTTCACCGCAGAACGGCGACAAGTTTCGCCGAAGTTGCCGGTTCGTCAAATTTTTAGTGGGTGTTATTGTCAGGCTCCCAAACTCTGCCAATCGATTCACACTGGAAGCCGACGGCAGCGAGCGAATCAATCCAGCGTCTGCCGGTAGCGTTTCACCGCCAGCGTCAGCACCACGGCGACAAAAAACGCAATCGGCCACAGATCCGGCGCACATTCGGCAACGCCATTTCCCTTGAGCAGAATCCCGCGCACGATGCGCAGAAAATGCGTGAGCGGCAGACATTCGCCGATGTTTTGCGCCCAGCCCGGCATCCCGCGAAAGGGAAACATGTAGCCCGACAACAGCAGCGACGGCAGGAAAAAGAAAAACGCCATCTGCACCGCCTGCAACTGGTTTTTGGCGACAGTCGAAAACGTGATGCCCACCGCGAGATTCGCCACGATGAACAAAAACGTCAGCGCCACCAGCAACGGCACGCTGCCCATGACCGGCACGCCGAAAACGAATTTCGCCGCCAGCAACACCAGCGTCACCTGCACGTAGCCGACGAAAATGTAAGGAATTATTTTTCCGACGATGACTTCGCCCGGATGCACCGGCGTGGAGAGCAGGTTTTCCATCGTGCCGCGCTCGCGCTCGCGCGGGATCGCGAGGCCGGTGATCATGATCATCGTCATCGTCAGCATCACGCCCATCAGGCCGGGAACGATGTTGTATTGGCTGATGCTTTCGGGGTTGTAATGCTGGTGCGTGACGAGGTTGAACGGCGGCGCGGAAGCGCGCAGCGGCATGAGCGGGCCGATGAGGTCGCGGTTAATGACGGTCGTCGCGAGCTGGCTGACCGCTGCCTGCGCAAAACCCACGGCGGACGGATCAGTCGCGTCGGCTTCCAGCAGCAAATCCGGCTTTTCGCCGCGCAACAATTTCCGTGAAAAATCCACTGGCACGGTCACGGCGAACTGCACCTTGTTTTCCGCGAGCCAGGTTTTGATTTCCGCCGCGCTATGCGCCTCGCGCGTGAGGTCGAAGTAGCTGCTGTTGCGTAGTCCCCAGACAATCGTGCGCGAAAACGGGCTGTTGTCCGCCGCATAAATTGCCGTCGGCAGATGTTTGGGATTCGAGTTGATGGCGTAGCCGAACAGGATGAGCTGAATCATCGGGATGCCAATCATCATGCCGAACGTCAGGCGGTCGCGCCGCATCTGGATGAACTCCTTCAGCACGATGGCGAACAGCCGGTGAAAGTTGAAGGCGTGCGGCTTCACGAGAAATTATCCTTCGCCGTTTCCATCAGGCTGATGAACACGTCTTCCAAGCCCGGTTCAATTTTTGTCCAGCGATGGCCGTTGGCCGTGAACGGCGCGATGCTCGCGTGCAATTTTTCCGCTTCACGTCCGCTCACATGCAGCGTGGTGCCAAACGCGACAACCTGTTCAACTCCCGGCAGCCCGCGTATTTTATCTGCGAGCGCCCAAAGATTTTCGCCGGAAATTTCCCACGTCGTCAGCCCGCCGGCGCGCACCACCTCGTCCACCGAGCCGTGCGCGAGTAAATTTCCGTAGGCGATGTAGCCGAGCCGATGACAGCGCGACGCTTCGTCCATGTAATGCGTGGTGATGAGAAACGTCAATCCTGACGCGGCCAGCTTGTGAATCTCCTCCCAGAAATCGCGCCGTGCTTTCGGGTCCACGCCGGCGGTCGGTTCGTCGAGCAACAGCAGTTGCGGCTCGTGGATCAGGCACGCGGCGAGCGCGAGGCGTTGTTTCCAGCCGCCGGAAAGCGTGCCGGCCAGTTGCGTGCGGCGCTCCACCATGCCGAGGCGTTCCAAACTTTTTTCCACGGCGACCTTGCGTTGCGGCATGCCATAAAGCCGCGCGATGAAATCCAGATTTTCCTCGATGGTCAAATCTTCGTAGAACGAAAACTTCTGCGTCATATAGCCGACGCGTTTTTTGATCTCGGAAGATTCGCGGCGGAAATCGAGGCTGAGACATTTGCCTTCGCCACCGTCCGGCGTGAGCAGGCCGCAGAGCATCCGCAGAAAAGTCGTCTTACCACTGCCGTTCGGACCGAGAAAGCCGTAAATCTCGCCAGGCCGCACCTGCATGGCGATGTCGTTGACGACCGTGCGCGCGCCGAATTTTTTCGTCACGCCGCGCACGTCGATGGCGAATCCTGCCGTGCTCATGGTAAGGATTTAGTCCGTGAAGATTCTGCTGCCTGCAACATTTCAGACTCCCGCTGCCATCGGTCGATTGCAACTTTACAACCATCTTTCCAACCTGCTTGAAAAGATTTTGAATTTTCTTTTTCACCCACGAAACCTCTTAAACCGTGGAAAACGGCGCCGGAAGCTCCCCATTTCCAACCTTGTGCAAAGCCATCGAGATAGGTTTCGCGTTGCGTTACATCCGAATCGTAAGGAGTTTCTTTCGGAAGAGGAATTGGCTCAGCCATTAGTCGCGGGCTGATTATTTTCTCCCTGAGCAAATCTATATTTTTTGCATTTGCCGACACAACCCCATCGTTCTGAGAAGCGCACCCAAAACTCAGAATCGTCAATGCAATCAGAGAAATGAAAGTTTTCATCGCAACTCCACGTCCACCGGCTGGCCGGGGCGCAGTGCCGCCGCGTCCGCCGGGGAAAATTTCGCCTCAATCATGAACACCAGCTCCGCCCGCGTCTCGCGGCTGTAAATCACCGGCGGCGTGTATTCGGCCTGCGTGGAAATATAATTCACCATGGCAGAATAATTTTTCCCCGCGCCGTCGGCCGACACGGAAACCGACCCGCCGATTTTCACCGACGCCAATTTTTCCTGCGGCACGAAGAAGCGCACCTTCAGATTTTCCGGCGGCAGCAACACGACGACGGGATTGCCCGCCGCCACAAATTCGCCTTGCCGATAAAGCGTGTCGTGAACCTGCCCGTTGGCCGGCGCGAACTGCTGTTTCTGGTCGAACGCCCACTTCGCCTTGTCCCGTGCGGCCTGTTGCGATTCGACGGCGGCTTGCGCGGCGCGGATGGCGTCGTCGCGGCCACCGAGCTTCGCGGTCGCCAAATCCGCCGTGAGCTGGTTGACCTGCGCCTGGCTCGCGTCCTTCTGCGCGTGGGACTGATCCAGTTCTTCTTTGGAAATCACGTCATCGCCGCCGAGCCGTTCACGCCGCGCCAACTCATCGGCGGACAATTTCAAATTCGCCTCGGCCTGCGACAACTGCGCTTCAAGCGACGCGATTTCTGTCGGGCGTCTACCTTTGGTCAAGTCGTCCAGTTGCGCCTGCGCCTGCGCAAGATTTTTCTCCGCCTGTGCGAGCGCGGCGGCTTCGGACTGCCGTTCGAGTTCAAAGAGCAATTGCCCGGCTTTCACGGCATCACCGCGCGCGACGGCGAGGTGGGTGAGTGCGCCCGCCAGCGGTGCGGCGACATAAACATATTCGCCTTCGATGTAGCCCTGAAAGCTGCCGGTGGAATTTTTGGAGCAACCAGCAAACAGCGCGGTCAGTAAAACGGCCAGTAGTGCGTTCAGAAAAGTTTTCATACAAACCTGTCCCGACATTAGCACGACGGCCAAAATTTACGAGCGAAACGATGGAGCGCGGATTGTCTCAATCCGCAGCGCTTCGCCAGCCATGCAGCCCGCTGCGAGTTGGGACAACTCGCGCTCCGTTCGGAATGAAACGATTCATTCGACTTTTAACCTACCGAATGGTAGGATGACCACGCTGTATGAAAAAACTGACGCTGCTTTCGCTGCTGCTCGGCTTCACTTTTGCGGTCGCCGCCGCTGATACCAATTCCGCCGCGTGGCTCACACGCCCGCTGTCGCTGACCGACGCGCTCAACACCGCCCTGTTGCAGAATGCCGCGATTCTCAAGGCCAAGAACGATCTCGAAGCCGCGCACGGCCTCGTCGTGCAGACGCGCGCCGTGGCGCTGCCGCAGGTGACGGCGGGCGGCAAATATACCGACAATGAAATCACGCTGGTGCAAAATTTTCCCGCTCCGGGTGTTCAGTCGCCGCACCAGGACTGGAATGCCGGCGTCCAGATTTCGCAGACGGTTTATTCGGGCGGCAAACTTGTCGCTGCCATCCGTGCCGCCGGAGCCACCCAGCGGCAGGCGCTCGCCGTTTATCAAACCGCCGTGGCGGATGCGCTGTTGAACGTGCGCCTCGCCTATTACGACGTGCTGCTCGCCGCGCAGCAGATCACCGTGCGCGAGGCGTCGGTGAAATTATTGCAAAAGGAACTCGAAGACCAGCAACACCGCTACGATGCCGGCACCGTGCCGCATTTCAACGTCCTCCGCGCCGAAGTTTCGGTGGCGAATGAAAAGCCGTTTTTGATTCAGGCGCGTAACGGCTATCGCATCGCCAAAAATAATCTCGCGAATCTGCTTGGCTACAATCTGCCGCGCGAAATCTGGGAGGACATCCCGTTCAATCTTACCGACGGACTCGACCCCGCGCCGTTCGCCGTGAATCTGCCGGACGCCATCCAGCAGGCGCTCGGTAGCCGCACGGAACTCATCGCCGCGCGCCAGAATATCGAATTGCAAAAGTTAAGCGTCGTCAACGCCAGGTCTGGTTACAAACCGTCCGTCTCCGTGTTTGCCGGTTACAACTGGATGAATTCCTCTTTCAGCACCGATGTCGGCGACAAGCTGGACGGCTGGAACGCCGGCGCTCAGTTGACGTGGAATATTTTTGATGGCGCGCTCACCGCCGGCAAAATCACGCAGGCCAAGGCGCTTTACCAAAAATCTAAAACCGATTTGGACGACCAGTCGCGCCAGATTGAACTTGCCGTGCGCACGGCGTATTCCGATTTCATTCAGGCGAAGGAAACCTTGGAATCGCAATCGAAGGTGCAGGAGCAGGCCGCCGAAGCCCTGCGCGAAGCCAATGCCCGCGCCGAGGCCGGCACCGGCACGCAGCTCGACGTGCTGAATGCTGAGACCTCGCTCACGCAGGCGCGCACGACGCAAATCACCGCGCAGCACGATTACGCCACCGCCCGCGCCCGGCTGGAACGCGCCATCGGCGCGGATCTGGCACCGGCGAAATAATTTTCGTCCGGCGCGGCCGGCAAAAATTGTTTCGCGGAAAACAATTTGCCGGTTGCGGTGACGGCAGCTTTCGCCGATTTTATTGCGCGTGAAAATTCAACGTGCATTGCTTTCCGTTTCCGACAAGACCGGCCTCGTGGCCTTCGCTCAAATCCTCGCCGCCGCCGGCGTCGAACTCATTTCCACCGGCGGCACCGCCAAGGCGCTCCGCGAAGCCGGTTTGACGGTCAAAGATATTTCCGAGCACACTGGCTTTCCCGAAATGCTCGATGGCCGCGTCAAGACGCTGCATCCGCTGGTCCACGGCGGACTGCTCTACATCCGCGGCAACGCCACGCACGAGGCGGCGGTGAAAGTCCACGCCATCAAGCCGATTGATTTGGTCGTGGTGAATCTTTATCCGTTCGAGGCCACCGTCGCCAAGCCGGACGTGAAACTGCACGACGCCATTGAGAACATTGACATCGGCGGGCCTTCGATGCTCCGCAGCGCGGCGAAAAATCACGACAGCGTCACCGTGATCGTGGATCCGTTCGATTATTCCGAAGTGGCGAAACAGATTACCGCGACCGGCAACACCACTTTGGAACTGCGCCGGAAACTGTGTGCGAAAGTCTATGCGCGCACAGCGGCCTATGACGCCGCCATTGCCGCGCATCTGCAAAAGGAATTTGCCGCTGACAAAATGGCATTGCCGCAAGTGCTGACGATTTCCGCGCCGCTCGCGCAGCCGTTGCGCTACGGCGAGAATCCGCATCAGACCGCCGCGCTCTACGGGAAATTCCACGAATTTTTCAAGCAACTCCACGGCAAGGAACTTTCCTACAACAACATTTTAGATCTCACCGCCGCCACCGCGCTGATCGCGGAATTTCGCGAGGACGCGCCGACGCTGGCGATCCTCAAGCACACGAATCCGTGCGGCGTCGGCCAAGGCGCGAATTTGCGCGAGGCGTGGGACAAGGCGTTCGCCACGGACAAACAGGCGCCGTTTGGCGGCATCATCGCGGTAAATAAAACCCTGGACGCTGCGTGTGCCGAGGCCATCGCGGAAATTTTCAGCGAGGTCATCGTCGCGCCGGATTTTTCGCCGGAGGCGCTGGCGATTTTGAAGAAGAAGAAAAATCTACGTCTGCTGCAACTCCAGAAATGTCCGCTCTCGGCGCAGCCTTGGGACGTGCGCAGCGTCGGCGCGGATTCGTTCCTGCTCCAACAGCGCGACTTGAAGGTGACGACGGCGGCGGATTTGAAAATTGTCACGAAACGGCAACCGACCGAAGCCGAGTTGAAAGCGATGCTGTTCGGCTGGCGCGTGGTGAAGCATCTGAAATCAAATGCGATTCTTTACGTCGGTGAAGGCCGCACGCTCGGCACCGGCGCGGGTCAGATGAGCCGCGTGGATTCCAGTCGTATCGCGGTGTGGAAAGCGGGCGAGGCAAAGTTGCCGCTCGTCGGCAGCGTGGTGTGCAGTGACGCGTTCTTCCCGTTCCCCGACGGACTCATCGCGGCAGCGGACGCGGGCGCGACGGCAGCAATTCAGCCCGGCGGCTCGGTGAAAGACCCAGAAGTGATTGCGGCGGCGGATGCGCGCGGCATGGCGATGGCGTTCACCGGCGCGCGCCATTTCCGCCATTGAGTTTTTAAACGCGAAATACACGAGCCACGCGAAAACGCTTCGCGTGGTTTTTTATTTTACCGGTGACGAGAGTCGCCCCGTTTGGGTTAAGCGGAAGCGGCGCGGATGGCTTCGAGTTCTTCCCAACGCTTGTAAAGCTTCGGGAGTTTTTCCTTGGCCGCTTCCAAATCTTGCGTGAGCTGGTTGACCTGCGCGCCTTGCTTGCGGAAAAAATCTGGGTCGGCAAACAGTCCTTCGATGCGTGCGACTTCGGCTTCGACCGCGTGAATTTGCGCTTCCATGCCGTCTAATTCGCGCTGCTCCTTGAAGGATAGCTTGCGTGCTTTTGGCTTCGCCGCGGCGGCTTGGGACAGTGCCGCATTTTTATTCACCGATAATATGGCAGCGCTATGCTTTGCCGCCGCTACTTCCGCCTTCTTTTTTTTCTCCAGGTAATAATCGTAGTCGCCGACGCTGTGATGGATTTTGCCGTCGCCTTCGAAGGCAAGAATATCGGTGCAGACGCGGTTGAGAAAATAGCGGTCATGGCTCACCACGCAGGTCACGCCGGGGAATGCGATCAACGCCTCTTCCAACACGCGCAGGGTCGGCAGGTCGAGGTCGTTGGTCGGCTCGTCGAGAATCAGGAAGTTGCCGCCGCTCTTCAAAATCTTCGCCAGCAACAAACGGCTGCGTTCGCCGCCGGAAAGTTTTTTCACCTGCGTCATGATGCGGTCGTCGGCAAACAGAAACCGCTTGAGATAAGACCGCACGGAGAGCTTGGTGTCGCCCCATTGCACGAACTCGGTGCCGTCGGCCACCTCGTCGAGGACGGTGCGCTCCTCGTTCATGTGCAAGCGGCCCTGGTCAACGTAGTTAAATTTTGTGAGCTGGCCGATTTTCACCGTGCCTTCGGTGGGCGTGAGCTGGCCGATGACGATTTTGAGCAACGTGGATTTGCCGAGGCCGTTGCGCCCGCAGATGCCGACGCGTTTGCCGTTCTCAAAGGTGAAATTGAATGCGGAAAATAGTTTTTTGCCGCCGAGTTCCATGCCGAGATTGGCGACCTCGACGGTGCGATTGCCAAGCTGCGGCGGCGGCGGGATGCAGAGTTCCACATCTTCCTCGATGACCGGACCGTCCTTGGCGGCCTCGTCGTAATAGCGCTCGAAACGATCCTTCTGCTTGCTGCGCTGGGCGCGCGGGCCTTGGCGCACCCACGCGAGCTCCTTCTTCAGAAACATCTGGCGCTTGTGCTCGATGGTCGCGTCGGCCTCCTGCCGTTCCGATTTGGCGAGCAGATAGTCGGTGTAGTTTCCGGCGTGCGAAAAGAACTTGCCGTTCGACAGTTCCAGAATGCTGCCCGCCACTCGATCCAGAAAATAACGATCATGCGTGACGACCAAAAATGCGCCGCTGAACGATTCCAAAAACTCGGCGACCCACTCGATGGATTCCGGGTCGAGATGGTTTGTCGGCTCGTCGAGCATCAGAAAATCCGGCTGCGAGACAATCGCCCGCGCCATCGCCACGCGGCGTTTCTCTCCGCCAGACAACGATTCGACACGCCGGTCAGCGCCGGGACAGTTCAAGTGCGCGAGCGCAATTTCGATGCGGCGTTCCACCGTCCAGCCGTCCAGCGCATGAATGCGTTGCTCCAGTTCCTCGTGCCGCTTGGAGTCGTGCGGCAGCGATTCAAATTCTGCAATCAACTTGAAGACGTGTGACGCGCCGTCGCGAACGTTGTCGTGGACATTCTTCGTGTCATCGAGCATGAAATCCTGCGGCAGATAGCTGGCCACGAGATCGTGAGCGCGATCCACTTCGCCGCTGTCCGGCTGTTGCAGTCCCGCGAGGATTTTCAAGAAGGTGGTCTTGCCGCAGCCGTTGCGCCCGACGAGGCCGATGCGGTCGCCGTCCTGGATGCCAAGCGTGATGTTGTCGAGCACCGTGCGTTCATTGTAGCGCACGGAGACTTCGGAGGCGGAAATAAGAGTGGACATTTTGTATTAGCGACGGGCGGCTGACGGTTCAAAAATCATTTACAATGGGTGCGAACAGTAGCAAAAAATTCGGCAGTAACAAGACACCGCTTTGTTCGCTCTAAAAAGCCTTCCTATTCGTTCAAGCCGGGCGAGGTTTTCGGATATTCGAGTTGCCGATTCCCAGTGGGATTTAGAAATAATTTAACTTCACATCTTGCCCTCGGTTCGTTGGCTCTTCCATAAACATCAACGCTCATTCGCGCGTAAAGATGACCATCGCGTGCTGAAACATAAATCATTGGCCCGGGCAAACTGCCGGGATTTTGTATGACAATCTCATCTTGGTAGCCATTTTGTGGCGCAACCTTAAATATGTGTTCGTAAGAAGATAAAGCTCCTGATAAACAAACCGTTGGTGGCACTTGGAAGACCTTCGCTCCGTTGACTCCAGTGATCCGAAGCCGGTTTCGTATGTATCGGCCATCTTCCATTTCAGAAAATAAATCGATTCGAAGATCACCTTCAGGGCCATTGCTAAATTTACCAGTTTCAAGATTGAGAACGTGTGTTGCTTGGTTGCCTTGGCCAATGTCTGCTTGCACCTGCATACGCTTCACGGGGTGAAGAGGATCAGGAGCATCGCTTTGCGGAGGGAGGTAAATTGACAATGTGACAAGTTCAGCCGTTTGGATGCTGCCAAATGCGATATGTTCCGTTTCAGGTGTAGATATCCAGACATCGCGACTTTGATCTGATTCGTTAAATTGCATACCAACGTCAAACCGCACTTCACGAAATCCAGGTTTGGTGATTGTGCCTTTGGTTTCGTAGCGCATCCGGCGAGAGGGTATTTTCGCAATGCCATTATTGTCGGAAAAAATCGGCCCGCCTTCGCCATCAAAAACATCCGAGCCACCCGGACCGTAGCCATAGCGGGTGTATCGAACGGAAGCACCAGAAAGTGGTTTACCGCTCGAATCGAGGACTTGAAGAAACATCTCCTGACGCGTGGCCTGCCGTTCCGAGTGCCGAGTCGCATAGGTGACGGCCGCTGTATTTCCGACTGCTAGAATCAGCAATGGAATGGAATAGACCTTCGGCCGCCAGACAATACACAGGATTGCAGTAACGGTAAGGAGGAGTCCCACCACGATGCCTATTAGAATTGCGACGCCTTCGAGCGGAGCAGCGTTCGGCCCGCCATGCGGCTCTTTTGCAATTGCGCCAAAAGTCATAACTGCACCGAGACAAGCCCAGATGAAGACTGGAATCCAAATCAGAATAATCCAGCGCGTTTTGCGGAGCAGTGCACAGAGTGAAATGGCAACCCCCATCCCAATCAAGCAAGCAAACGCCAAACCCACCGATGGTTTATAATTCTGCGGTTGAAGTCGGACCACTAACGGAATAATCCACCAGACTAACGTTGCAGCGAAAACGGCGAGCCAATTCGTCTGTGTTTTGGTTTGCTGTGTTGTCTCGATATTCATCGTATGGACACGAAAAACATAGATCTTTCAGTGGTTGGCCTAGTTACTCCTTCGCCGTCTGCACGGGCAGGGCGGAGAGCGGGGTGTTTTTGTTCGTCTCGTGGAAATAGTTCGCCGACCACTCGTTCTGGAACAGGATGACGGGATTTTTGCCGATGTCGTAGGCGAGCTTCGCTCCCGTGGGCAACGTCAGCGCATCCAGCGCGTCTTCCGTGACATCCGTCGGCAGCCAACGGACGACATTCCACGGCGCGGCTTCAAGGCGCGATTCCGCGCCGTATTCGCTTTCGAGACGGAATTGCACGACTTCGAATTGCAACGGCCCGACGGCGGCCAGCAGCGGAGTCTTGATGGACGAGTTGCGCAGATACAACGCCTGAATGACACCTTCCTGCAACAACTGGTCGAGACCCTGGCGAAATTGTTTATATTTTCCCGTGTTCGGATTGTGCAGGTAGCTGAAGGCTTCCGGCGTGAAGCGCGGGATTTCCTTGTAGAGAATTTTGGGATCGGTCGTAAGCGTGTCGCCGATGCCAAAGCCGTCGTGGCCGACGAGGCCGATGACATCGCCGGGATAAGCTTCGTCCACGGTTTCGCGTTCGTTGCCGAACAATTTGTGAGAGCTGGACAGGCGAATTTTTTTGCCCGTCTGCGCATGTTGCACCGTCATGTCGCGCTCAAATTTGCCGGAGCAAACGCGGATGAACGCGATACGGTCGCGGTGCTTGGGATCCATGTTCGCCTGGATCTTGAAAATAAAACCGCTGAACGCCGGATTTTCCGGAGCGATCTCGATGCCGCCCATCACGCGCGATTTCGGCGCCGGCGAATGTTTCAGAAAACCGTCCAGCAAAAGTTGCACGCCGAAATTATTCACGCCGCTGCCGAAGAACACGGGCGTCGTTTTGCCGGCGAGCACGGCGGCCTCGTCGAACTCCTCGCCGGCGAGTTCGAGCATCTCCAATTCTTCCACCGTCTTGGCGAATTCCGCGTCGCTCAAATTTCCACGCACTTCGGGATCATGCAGGCCACCGACAGCCACCGGCGCACGATGTTTGCCGCCGACCACGCGTTCGAACGTGTGCATCATCTTCGTCTTGCGGTCGTAGATGCCTTGAAATTCCGGGCCGTTGCCGATGGGCCAGTTCACCGGAAACGCGCCGATGCCGAGCAC
>CAIOUK010000126.1 GCA_903861445.1 uncultured Verrucomicrobia subdivision 3 bacterium | reverse complement strand
GCCTGTATCACGTCTTCAACGTGTCGCAATGCACGGGACTGAAGAATATTCCCCCGGCGGATGAATCCGCGTTCATCCAAACCTTGCCGGCGGAACTCGTGGCCAACATGCCGCAGCGTCCCGTCATCAAGCACGGGATGAATATGGCGTCCTATTCCCCCGTCAGTGACGTGGTGAATATGCCCGACCCGGTGCGTTTCAAATCGGAAGACCATTATCATGCCACGTTGTTTCATGAGTTGGTGCATTCGACCGGCCATGAAAAGCGATTGAAACGTGCCAGCATCATGGAACGGAACGGTTATGGTTCCGACCCTTACGCCAAGGAGGAATTGATTGCCGAAATGGGTAGTGCATTTCTTTGCGGTTACGCCGGCATCGTGGATCGCACCATTGACAGTTCGGCGGCCTATCTCGAAGGCTGGTTGAAACAGTTGCGGGAAGACAAAACGCTCATCGTCCACGCGGCGGCGCAGGCGCAGAAGGCGGCGGACTTTATCCTCGGCCATAAACCGGAGATTCCGGCGGAAGACATCATTCCCAAAATCTCAGTGCCGCCGAAACCGGCGGAGGTGATGGCATGAGGGCGATCCATCCGCAGGAATTCAAGGTGATGTCCCTGCGTGACTGTCCCGTTCCCAGCGAAATGCTGGTGTGCGAGACGCCGCGACAGGTGGTGGATTACTGGCGGTTGCACATTGCCACGGCTCCGCACTTCAATCCTGAATGCGAGTGCATGGCGGTGTTGCTGTTGAACACGCGCAAGCGAGTCAAAGGGCATCAGTTGTTGAGCATCGGCACGATGGACACCATTCTGGTGCATCCGCGTGAGGTGTTCCGCTGTGCGATTATAGCCGCCGCTGCTTGCATCGTGGTCATCCACAATCATCCCAGTGGTGAAAGCACACCATCCGAAGCCGACATCAAAGTAACCCGCGATTTGATTCGTGCGGGGCAACTACTGAAAATCGAGTTGATCGACCATGTCGTTATCGGCAACCAGAATCATAGCTCGCTAAGAGAATTAGGCTTCTTCTTTAGCTAAAAAACAACCCCGACCATTACTGGCCGGGGCTTTTTATTTAGGGCATGGATGAAATCACGCCGCCGGCAAATTATTTACCACTGGCGTTGACCAACCGATCCAGTCGGGCGAGGCAAATTTGAAGCCGCTCGGAAGGCAGTATGGTTTGGGTCAACCGTTCCCGGATGACCGGCACTTGCACGAGACGATAACGGAGCAAACCACCGAGAAAATCCACATCTTTTTCGCGGCCTGCCACCAGTTTGGAAACCGCCAAGTCATGAATTTCCAGACACAGTCCGGTGCCACCGCCGGTATTCTGGTTGCGAACCGGCACGAGGCGATCCCGCCAACCAGCGGGCAGAACAGCAGTTTCCTGGCTGACTCCGTGCGCGTAATAGCCAAAGGTTTGATGAAACGGCGAACCTTCGCCAATGGAGCCGTCAATCAAATCATTGTCCGCCGGGTCGCGCAGGGAAAAAACATCGGCTTCGATGGAAATTAGTAATTCATCAGGGGCCTGGGGAAACTGTCCCAGCACGGACTGGCTACCAACGATGACAAATTCCGCCGCGCCGGTGATGCCGGCGGCCGCGCGGATGATATGTTCAAGCTGTTGCCGGTGCATGGCGGAAGCGGGATTTAACTTCCCAGACTTCCGTCGGCGACAGCACGCCGGCGAAGGGCGAATTTTGACGCAACCGCTGGGCGTTATCCGATTCGGAACAAAGCAGGGTGCAAATCTCTTCCACCGGGCGGGAGAGAATTTGCTGCCACTCTGCATAGCAATGCAGCAACGACGGAGCAGAGCTATTTTGTTGCGACCAGCGGGCAAGATTGGCGCGGGCAAAATCCAGCACCTCTGGCTGCCAGCGCATCCGTTCGGCAATGCGGCGGGCCAGTTCCAGACTCACTTGATCGGTTTCGGAGTGATTCATGTGCCTGATTATTAGTGTCAGCAAACTTTTACCTTGAAAATACTATGGCTGATTTTTCCGGTTGAAGCAAGTCTGTAAGGCTGGCGCGATTCATGTGATCCGCAGGTGGTAGGTGTTTCCACATACTAAATGAGCGTCTCAAGCTTTCGCCACGAGACGCCCACCGACCGAGAATTCTCAATCCGCAGCCAGAATAGCCCAACAGCCAATAATTACAACTCCGGCCATGTTGCCGGGCTGCTAGCTGAATAAATTTGGTGTCGTAAAAATTATGCCGGCACCAATTCAATCCGCACTTTACGACCTAGCGCACGAGCCGCTTTACCGAGCGTGTTCAAGGTAACTGAAGAGTTGGACGCATCCAGCAAACGATCCACGGCCGCGCGGCTGGTTTTCATCCGGGCCGCCATTTGCGTTTTGGTTATTTCCTCTTTCTTCAAGAGGTGATCCAATTGCAGGCTCAACGCCTGTTTCAAGGCGCGCGCCTCGACTTCGCCCAGGATGCCCTCTTCCTTGAGGAAATCCCGGAAGTCACCGCCGTGATGTTTATTGTTCTTGCTCATAAATTTTGCAGGTATTGTTTTTTACGTTTCTTCGCCAGCTCCAGTTCGTCGGCTGGTGTCTTTTGCTGCTTCTTGATAAAACCATGCAACAGCACGATTTCCTGATTCACCATCGCGAGCAACGTTCGCGCGATGCGATTATCCAGCCGTGAACGAACTTCCCAAATGCCGTCAGCCAAATTGTCAACCAGCGGCTTGCCGATCGGCCAGGCGTATTGCACCGTCAGAATATCCGTGCCGATGACCTTGCAGTCGTCCTTGGATAATTCTTTCAGCCATTCCCGCACCGGTTCATTGCCCGAGTCCGTCTTGAAAAAGACGACTTTAAGCGGGCGTTCAGCTTTCATCTGTTTTGAAGTGTATCACAAATGATACACCTGTCAAATTGAACCATTGGAGAATTTTCCCATCGCCGTGGTAGAATGGAGATATTATCAGATAATCAAATCAAGTCATGGCACACATTAAGGTCACCTGTAAAAATTGCGGCAATGTTTTCGATTGGAATGACCTTTGGCCGGACGGCTTGAAGCGTTGTCCGCTGTGCGGAATTCTGGCCCGGATCAGTTATTTATTGAGTTGAAGGCGGCGGGGTCTGGCCAATCGCACCTTGAATTCGCACTGTCAAATTGGAAACGCCAGCCTGCACTTGAGCCTGCAACTTAGCCGTCATATCCGGAATTCGGGACGGGTGGATCGGAACATAGGACACGTCATCCCGGAATGCCAGCAACCCCGGCATCGAGACATCGTGCTTCGCCTTGTAATCGAGCAATTTGAAATAGATTTGCGTTTCATCATCGCGCGCCTGACCACAAACAATAAGACATATCCGGTAACCGCCAGACGAAAGAATACCGGTGTCAGTTTGTTTGGCGCTGATGATATAGTTTTCCGGTTCGGGGGAGTTTTTCGCCGTGATGATGAAAGGCGATGGCACCTGCTGCAAAGCCGTTACAATGGCCGACACCACTTCTTGAACCGGCTTGGTTGTCGTGAGTGCGTGACTTTCAAATAACTTCGCATCCGTTTTTTTGGCTGATAATGCATCGAATATGTTCTTTGGGCGGTTCAGCCGTTCCAGCCGCAGCTTTTCCCGTTGCTCCGGTTCGCGGCGCTTGTATTCGCCGGCCAGCGCCTTAGCCTCGGCGTGGTCAGGAAAAACGGTGAGCGTCGCCGCCAGTTCTTTCTGACCGCCGATGTAATCACCCTGCAAGCCCAGTTTTTTGGCGCGCTGTAAACTACCTAACCCGGAGGCGTTGTGTTGCAACGCCAAAGCCTCTGCATCTCCGGCAAGTCTGTCAAAGACCATCCCGAATGTAAGCGGATGCTGGCGGACATCAAACGCAAGCATATCTCCGTCCTGTTGTTTTCAAAACTCGCCCGGCTCGCTAGAAATACCATCGAACTTTTGGAGTTTTCCAAATATTTTGAAACTCATGGAGCCGATTTGGTTTCCATGTCGGAAACGATTGATACCGGTTCGCCCGCCGGCCGTTTGTTTTTTACCGTCATCGCGGCGATGGCGACTTGGGAGCGGGAAGAAATTGGCGACCGCCAAAAAGCTTCTGTGCTCGTCCGCGCCAAACTCGGCAAAACCATCAACGGCAGCGCGCCCTATGGTTATCAGTGGAAAGATCGCAAGCTGGTGATTCATCCCGAGGAAGCCCCCATTCGCCGCAAAGCTTACGAATTATTTTTGAAATACCGGCGCAAAGGCACCGTCGCCAAATTGTTAAATGCCGATGGCTATCGCACCCGGAATAAATCCTTGTTCAGTGATACGCAAATTGGTCGCCTCCTCATTTGTCCCAGCGCCAAGGGGCTTTATCAATTTAATCGCTTTCATAAAACCGGCTCGTGGGCAGGAACCGAAAAGCCGGAAGAAGAATGGGGACAAGTGGAATGTGCGCCCATTGTTTCGGCAGAAATTTGGAATCAGGTTAATCAAATTATCGAAACCACCTCGAAAGAATACAAACGACCGGGAAAACTTCCGGTCAATCCTTTTGGGAATCGAATTTGGTGCGGGTGCGGCAGTCGGATGTATGAGCGGAAAAACACCGGCAAATTTCATTGCCGGAAGTGTAACCGGAAAGTGCCGGTGGATGCTTTTGAGCAACGGATGCGGGAAGAGTTGCACGATTTCTATGGCTCGCCGCAACAGGTTGCCAAGCGACTAGAGGATGCCAAAAAGCATCTGGTCGAAAATGAGGAAGAACTGGCCGCGTTGCAAAGCCAAGTCCACAAAGCTAGGGAAGAAATGCGCCGAATGGTGAATCTTTACGCCGAAGGCCATTTGACCAAACAAGCCATCGGGGATTTTTGCAAGCCAGCGGAAGAACGGCTGAACCAGATGCTTGCCCGTTTGCCGAAGCTGGAAGCGGATGTAGCCCGGTTAAAGGTCAAGCAAGTGTCGTCGGAAGAGGTAGCCCACGAGGCGCAGACGCTTTATGAGAAATGGCCTCAGCTGGACATCGACCGGAGACGCTCAATCGTGGAAACGGTTTTCGAGCGGATCGAACTCAAAGACGGAGAAAATGACAGGACAAAAATCGCTATAACCTTTAGCGGCTTACCTTCTTCTGAAGAACTGTGTATAAACCAACAGCGGATGGCTCCGGCGACTTGTTAGGCGGCATTTTCATACTCATCTGACATAAATGGCAAGTAAAACAAGCCCAGCAATAAATAGGCAGACCGGGAAAATCGCGCCAACCAACCAAACTGTCTGTCGCGTCCGCCACTTCGGAATCATCACCAGTGAATTGATCGTCAAAATGGACGGAATGGAAAAAAGCACAACGAAACTAATCGGGACAACCAAAATACCGGCATCTGGACCGCGAGAAATCTCAAACATACCGACGAGAAATGCAGCGGCGAGAAAAGCCACGAGTGGCAACACAACGCCATGAATCATCTTACGACCAATCTGAACCTCGGTGCCATCTTTTGACTTCGTGGCAATGCTAATCCAAATCACGATTCCGACGATGGCGATGGCAATAAGTGTGAGCATATACGGATGCCGCCTAACGATCCAAAGCTGAGCCACGCCGACCGGCGGCAGGCTCACGAAACTCCAAAATCAAAGTAAAACCAAAACCATCCATAAACTCAAGGGGCAGTCGGCGTTGGCTCCAGCGCGGTGTTAGGCCACATGGTCATATCTATCGGTTTGTCCAAATGTTGATGCTCTTAACCAACCAATTGGTGTCATAAAGAACGTCCAGTCCACAACTCTGATTCGAGGCAATATGCTTCTGCCAATGATCCCAATCCCATAACACAGTGGCACGAAGGCCGCCGGGATCTGGTGAAGTGTCGTCAGGGCGACCAATCAACGAATAAACCTGCTGGCGGCTCATGCCGACATGGACAGCTTGCCATGCCTGCGGAGCTTCGGCTTGGTTCGTGGCGCATCCACTGAAACCGAGAACAACAAATAGTGCGAGCAATAGCTTCATTGCGCAATGTGGCCTAACGAAAAAAGCTGAGCCACCGCCGACTCGCGACGTGAACCGCGATAGCGGAACGGCCAGCGCCAACGGCGGTTGGCTCCGGCGACTTGTTAGGCGGCATAGTCATTTGACATAAACAACAAGTAAAATAAGCCCGCTAATAAACAGGCAAACCGGAAAAATCGCGCCAACCAACCAAACTGTCTGTCGCGTCCGCCACTTCGGAATCATTGCCAGTGCATTGATCGTCAAAATTGCTGGAATAGAAAAAAGCACAAAAAAACTAATCGGAACAGCCAAAATGCCGTAATCGGAACCGCGAGAAATCTCTGCCATGCCAACAAGAACGGCGGCGGCGAAAAAAGCGACGAACGGCAAAACAACGCCGTGAATCATCTTGCTGCCTATCTGAACTTCAGAGCCATCTTTTGACTTCGTGGCAATGCTAATCCAAATCACGATACCGATGATGGCGATGGCTATAAGTAAAAGCATACGCGGATGCCGCCTAACGAAAAAAGCTGAGCCACCGCCGACTCGCGACGTGAACCGCGATAGCGG
>CAIOUK010000125.1 GCA_903861445.1 uncultured Verrucomicrobia subdivision 3 bacterium | reverse complement strand
GGCCCAGCGCGGAAAGCTTTTCGTTTTGGCGCAACTGCTCCTCCACATCCACCACGCGCTCGTAAAGCCGCGCCTTCTCAATCGCGATGGCCGACAACTCCGCCAGGGCGGAGAGAATTTTTATTTCCTCGTTGGAAAAACTGTAGGGGCGCGCCGTGTAGACATTCAACGCCCCGATGCTTTGCCCGGCGAAAATCAGCGGCACGCTCAAGAGCGACACTAAATTTTCCCGTCGAGCCAGCTCAACGTTTTGATAGCGCGTGTCGGTCTGCACATTGGCGACTTGCAACGGTTTTTTACGGCGCACGACCACACCAATGAGGCTTTCGCCGGCGCTCAAGCGCGGCTTGTTGATGTAGGCGTTGCCCGCGCCGAAACTCGCGCGCAAATCCAGCCACTCGCGCGCTTCGTCGAGCAACATTAGTGAACACATCCGCGCCCGCATCAGCTCACACGCCTCCTTGGTGATGGCGCGCAACGCCTCATCCAAATTCAACGTCGAATTAATCGTGCGGCTAACGCTGGACAACGACTCAAACAACATTACTTTCAGGCGCAATTGTTCGTAGAGCCAGGTATTGTGAATCACCTTTGCGGCCTGAATCGCCAGCTCCTGCAACAGCTCCTGATCGTCCGCCGAGAAGGCATCCACGCGATCAGAATCCACGTTGATAACACCGCGCACTTCGCCTTGCACATCGAGCGGCACGGCGAGTTCCGAACGCACGTCGCGGCGGACGCTGACGTAGCGTTTGTCCTGCGTCACGTCGCCGACGCGCACGGGCTTGCCATTTTGCGCCACCCAGCCGGTCACGCCCTCGCCAACGCGGAGCTTCAGTTTGCGTGCCGCCGCCGAAAGATTTTGTGCCGCGTGGATTTCGAGAAAGTTCGTCGTGGGATTGATGAGCACCAGCGAACCGGACGAAGCCCGCATCACGCGCACGGCTTCGCTGACGATGAGTTGCAGCGCCTCCTGCGAATCGAGCGTGGAGTGAATGACGTTGCTGACCTGATACAACGCGCGCAAACGTTCGTGGCTCGATTTTAGTTTTTCCAGTTGCTCGCTCACGCGTAAAAATTACCGCAGCCGGAAAATTAAGAAAGTTCCCGCCGCCGCAAAGATAAAATTGGGCAACCAGGCGGCCACCCAGCCGGGCAGCGTGCCGCCGGCGCCGAGCGCAAGCCCGATTTGCTGCAATACAAAATAGGTGAAGGCGATGAATATGCTGCCCGCCACCCCGAAAAACAAATTCCGCCGGCCCGTCGCCGCGCCGAACGGGATGGCGATGCACACAACTACCAGACAGGTCCAGGGCAGGGCCAGCCGCCCGTGAAATTTGGTTAGCAGCCGGCTGGCATCCTTGTCGGTGAGCCCGAGGTTGTGGTGCAAATATTCCCAGAGTTCCGTCAGCGGAATATCCGCGTTGCGCGAGCCGGTCAGCAATTGCGTGTCACTGAATTTAAGCTGGATCAGCACCTGTTGTGGCGTTTCGGTGAATTCCGGGACGGTCAGCTGATTCGTGGCCGCCAGCGGCACCAGCGGTTTTTTTGGGCCGGCTTGCGTGAACAGTTGCACCTTAAAAAATGTCCAGACCCCGTTGGTGTGCAGGCCGCGTTCCGCCCACAACTGGCGCTGTTCGCCGCTTGGCAAGGTTTTGATGACCCGCGGGTTGACCATTTCAGTGGTGAGGGCGTTATATTCGCCAAACTCCCAGACGCGATGCGCTTGGGGATTGGAAAATCCGGTGCTTTGGAATAGCACCTTGTTTTTGATGTCAACGCGGCCTTTGCCGTGGCGGGCGAGAATTTCCCGAGACCAGGCTTCGCAACGCGGCACGGCCAGCTCGTTGAGGACAAAATAAATGGCACTGGCCGCCAGCCCGACACAAAAATACGGCAAGCACAACCGCCAAAGGCTGATACCCGCCGCCCGCATCGCCGTGAGTTCGTGGTGCCGCGTGTGCTGTGTCAACGCAATCAGCAGCGCAATCAGCAGCGTAAAGGGCAGCACGGGGAGAAAAAACGCCGGCAGTTCGGCGAGGGCAAATTCCACCGTGTCCAAGAAATGCAGATTCGCCTCGCGCATCTCGTCGAGCCGCGTGAAGAAAAAAAACGAAATCCAGAAAATCATGAACCCGCCCAGGCAGCCGGCCAAAGGCGTGAGCAACTCGCGAAAAAGATATCGGTCGTGCAACCGCATCCCGCAGGTTAAACGGCGCGGGGCGATTCTGCCAACCCAATTGCAGCGGGGAAAAACCTTGCTTTCCGCCGCCATTGAATTATTTTCGGCAACCCTTGTGGGTTGGTAGCTCAGTCGGTAGAGCAGTGCCCTTTTAAGGCATTGGTCGAGAGTTCGAGTCTCTCCCAACCCACCATTCATTTTGACGCTTCCGGCTGGCCAAACGCTGCCCGGTCGAACCCCTCAGCAAACGCTGCCGCGCGTGCGCCCCGACTGCATTGAAAACACGCTGGCAACCAATGAACCCGCCCCCGCTGGGAAATGTTGAGATGTTCGTGTCATCTTCAGCGAGGAATGCGCCCGCCCTTATAAAACCTTAAAACCGCCCGTTCAACTACGGATGGATACGGAAAGCAAGCATGGACAGAAAATCACCGGCTCATCGGCGGGTCAATAAATTGCACCTTCAAAAATCTGTGTCCATCCATAGTTAATAATCGCCTTGGCCGAGGCCGACTACGAGATTTGCGGTTATTTGGGCGGCCATAAAGGTATGACAAAAAAAGTCTTCTATTTGGTAATAGATGGTTAGTTAGCCAGCCTTGCCGGTTGGCATTTTATGGGTGAAACAGACAAAAAATGTTCAGCCATCAGCCAGAAGTGCAAACTGCTACGGCGCAAACCGCCGCGCGTTCAGTCCGGTGTTTTCACTGTGGGGAAAACTGCCCAGAACATTCCTTTGCGCTGGCGGGTCGGAGCTTTTGCTGCTTTGGCTGCCAGATAGTTTTCAGTCTGCTACAGGAAAACGGGCTGGAACAATTTTATCAGTTGCAGACCGCACCCGGCACGCGCATCCGCGCCGCGTCTGCCGCTGCCAAATGGACATTTCTCGATGAACCGACGGTGGCGGAAAAACTTCTGGATTACGCGGACAAAACGCAGGCCAAAATCACGCTGCATCTGCCGGCGATTCACTGTGTCGCGTGCGTCTGGCTGCTGGAAAATCTTTTCAAATTGCATCCTGGCGTCGGCCATTCGCAGGTAAATTTTTCACGCCGCGAAACCGCCATCACGTTCGCGCCGTATAAAATCAAATTAAGCGAACTCGTGGCGTTGCTCGCGTCCATCGGCTACGAACCGGAACTGACGTTCGGCGAAACGGAGAAAGCCCAGCCGTCGCCGTGGCGCAAAAAGGCGTGGCTGCAAATCGGCGTCGCCGGCTTTGCGTTCGGCAACATCATGCTGATGTCGCTGCCGTTTTATTTCGGTCTGGATTCGTTCAACGGCCCGTGGTTCAAGCTCATCGCCGGTTGGCTGGGACTTGCTTTTGCACTGCCGGTGGTCACGTTCAGCGCCGCCGATTTCTGGCGCGCGGCATGGTTGAGCGTGCGACAGCGCACCATCACGCTGGAAATCCCCATCGTGTTGGGCTTGGCGGCGATTTACATTTCGAGCGTTTTTGAAGTGCTGGCTCAGCGCGGTCCCGGCTACTGCGATTCGCTTTGCGGACTGATTTTCTTTCTGCTCTGCGGCCGGCTGTTTCAGAAAAAAACCTACGACCGGCTCACGTTTGACCGCGATTACAAAGGGTTTTTCCCGCTTTCGGTCGTCCGCGTTGGTAGGGCGGGCAGTCCTCTGCCCGCCGACGGCGCGCACGGAGTGACGCGCCCTACCGAAGAATCCGTCGCCATTTCGCAGTTGGAGATTGGCGACCGTTTGATTTTGCGTAACGGGGAATTGCTACCGGCGGATGCGAAATTGGTCAGTGGCGAAGCGTGTTTGGATTACAGCTTCGTGACTGGCGAATCTGAACCGGTTCCACGCGTTGCCGGCGACCATCTTTACGCGGGCGGGCGGCAAGTCGGCGGCGCGATTGAAGTCGAGACAGTAAAATCCGTCGCGCAAAGTTATCTCGCTGCGCTCTGGAACAATGAAGCGTTTCGCAAAAATCCCGACCACGATCTCGATTCGCTGACGAACCGCTACAGCAAACGTTTTACCAAACTTGTTATCGGCATCGCGCTGGCGGCGGCGGCGTTTTGGATTTTCCGCGACGCGACGAAAGCCTTGAAAGCTTTCACCTCCGTGCTGATTGTGGCGTGTCCGTGCGCGCTCGCGCTGGCGGCACCGCTGGCGCACGGCACGGCGCAGCGAATTTTGGCGCGGCTGAAAATCTTCCTGAAAAATGCGCTGGTCATCGAGCGCATGGCCGAGGTGGATACGATTGTTTTGGACAAAACCGGCACGCTCACCTGCGCGGATGCGCGCAGCGTGGAGTTTAATGAAATTACCGAATGCGGAATGAGGAACGCGGAATTATTGCCGGATGAAAGGAATTGGATCGGCTCGCTCGCGCGGCATTCGACGCATCCACAGTCGGTGCGCATCGCTAAATCACTTTCGGTTTCAACTTTGCCCGTGGGGAATTTCCAGGAGACGCCGGGCGGCGGTATCGAAGGTGAAATTAACGAACACAAGATTTTGCTCGGTTCGCGCGCGTGGCTGGAAAAGTGCGGCGTTGCGGCTCGCGGGGACGCTCGCCCCACCGGTGGCAGTTCGGTTTTTGTGGCGATTGACGGCGCGTGGCGCGGCGCGTTTGCGCTGGAAAATTCGCTGCGGCCGGAAGTGGAGAAACTCATCGCGCAACTTGGCGGCAAGTATGAGCTGGCTTTGTTGAGTGGCGACAACGAACGCGAAGCGGCACGGTTCCAAAAGCTTTTTGGCGAACGCGCCGTTTTGAAATTTAACCAAAGTCCGGCGGATAAACTGAACTTTGTCCGCGAACTGCAGGCGCGCGGGCGCAAGGTGATGATGGTCGGCGACGGCCTGAACGACGCCGGCGCGCTCAAGCAGGCGGAAGTCGGTGTGGCCGTGGTGGAGCAGATTGGAATTTTTTCACCCGCGAGTGATGTGATTTTGGATGCCGCGGAATTGCCGCGTCTGGCAAAGGTTTTGGCGTTTTCTCGCAGCGCGGCGCGCGTGGTGCGCGCCGGCTTTATCATCTCGGCACTTTACAATGTTGTCGGCGTCAGCATCGCGGCGGCGGGATTGTTGTCGCCGATTGTCTGCGCGATTTTGATGCCGTTGAGTTCGGTCACCGTGGTGGCGGTTGCCTGTGGCACGACGGCGTGGTTTGGTAGGAAGTTGCACGTTAAAGAGTTGCCGGTTGCCGCTCTCATTCAATTCAACCTTCAACCTTCAACCTTCAACCTTCAACCCATCGCGAAGGAGGCCGCATGAGTGTGATCATCCTTTTGATTTTGGCGAGCCTGACGGTGGCGCTGGTGTTTTTGGCCGGCTTCGTCTGGGCGGTGCGCAGCGGGCAATACGAGGACACGTTGACGCCTTCGTTGCGCGTGCTGGCCGAAGATGCCAAAAATAAAATTTCCGATTCCAACTCAACCCTGAAACCAAAATGAACATAGAAACCTTCAAATATGATAACCGAATCGTGCGCGCCTTTGCCATCGCCACGGTCGTCTGGGGCATCGTCGGTATGCTCGTCGGCCTGTTGGCGGCGGTGCAATTATTTTTCCCGGACGCGAACCTGAACCTCCAGTTCATCACGTTTGGCCGCATCCGGCCGCTGCATACGAACGCCGTCATTTTCGCCTTCGTCGGCAACGGCATGTTCATGGGCATTTATTATTCGCTGCAACGGCTGTGCAAAGCGCGGATGTTCAGCGACTGGTTGAGCTGGTTCAATTTCTGGGGCTGGCAAACCATCATCGTCGCGGCG
>CAIOUK010000124.1 GCA_903861445.1 uncultured Verrucomicrobia subdivision 3 bacterium | reverse complement strand
TTATGCCTTCGCCCGCTCCCGCAATTGCGCCGACAAACCCGAAGTCGATTTCGTCAACGTCGGCCTCGACGCGCTGAAGCAGATTGCGATGAAATCCATCCTGGCGAACGAGCCGGTGTGGTTTGCCGCCGAGGTGGGCAACGATCACTACAAAAACGGAATCATGGCGGCCAATCTTTTCAACTACGGCCCGCTCTTTGACGTCAATCTTCATCTGGCCCGCGCCCAGCGCATCCTCTTCCGCGATGGTGGTGCGAATCACGCGATGGTCTTCATGGGTGTGGATGTGGTGGACAAGCAGCCGGTCAAATGGCTCGTGGAAAATAGCTGGGGCGAAGAAAAAGGCGACAAGGGAACGTGGGCACTCTACAACAGTTGGTTCGATGAACACGTTTACATGGTCATTGTGAACAAGCGCCATGTGCCGGCGGACATGCTAAAAGTCTTCACCGAACCGGTCACGGTGCTGCCGCCGTGGTATCCAGGCGCGTCCGGCGCGAATTAAATTCACACCGCCAAACATTGCGAGCCGAAGAAGCGGCTACAGGGCATGGAAGAAAAGTCGCAGGCGTGAAACCGGATTAAACTTGATCCGATCCCCACTTCTGATCAATTGATCTGGGCGTGCCGCGCAAGCCCAAAACTCCCCAACCGCTTTACAAAACCAAACCCGGTAGGGCGGCGTTGCTGCGCCGCCCCAATCTAAAGGCTGACCCGCAGGTCAGCCCTACCACCGATGATTTCGTTCAAGCCACACCGCTCGCCACTGCGCATTTTGAACTCAAAGAAGACGGCAGCATAGGACACCTCCCTTTCACGGAGGTAGCCCGGGTTATCAAAACGCCACCACCGCGTTTAACCTTTGCCGACCCCGACCGCGCGCTCTGGCTCTACCACGGCAATTGCCTCGAACTGCTCGACGCCATTGCCGCCAAATATCCCGAAGGCCGGTTCGACGCCATCTTTGCCGACCCGCCTTATTTTCTCTCCAACGGCGGTATTAGTTGCCACGCCGGCAAAATGGTCAGCGTTCACAAAGGCGACTGGGATCAATCGCGCGGGCCGGAGCTGAACCACGAGTTCAACACCGAATGGCTGCGCCGCTGCCAGCGCGTGCTCAAGCCGAACGGCACGATTTGGGTGAGCGGCACGCTGCACGTCATCCACTCCATCGGCTACGCCATGCAGCAGCTTGGCTTTCGCATCCTCAACGAAATCACCTGGGAAAAACCCAACCCGCCGCCGAATCTCGGTTGCCGCTGTTTCACACACTCGACGGAAACGGTTTTGTGGGCGGCCAAATCTGAAAAGAGCAAACACACCTTCAACTACGACCTCATGCGCCAGACCAACGGCGGCAAGCAGATGAAAACCGTCTGGAGCATGACCGCGCCGACCGGCGACGAAAAAACTTTTGGCAAACATCCCACGCAGAAACCGGTGGCGCTGATTGAACGCTGCCTGCTGGCTTCCACGAATGCCGGCGACTTGGTGCTCGACCCGTTTTTGGGCGGCGGCACGACGGCGGTGGCTGCCGTGCGCCTCAAACGCGGCTGCGTGGGTATTGAACTCGACGAACTCCACGCCAATTTAGCTATGAAACGAATCAAATCCGCACTTGAGCAAAACACCGATCTTTTCACCCCCCCCCCCCCCGACAAAATAAGTGAAGATTTTTATGTCATTCGATTTTGGTTGGTTGCTTGTCCGCCAAGGAACAAGCGACGCGGTTTCGAACTGCGGCGACAATTTACATTGCGGAGGTGTGAAATGAAAACGGGTGGATTCGGCGGCGGCAACACACGCACTGGTTTGGACTTTGAGCGCGAAGTTGATTTCCAAGATTTGCTTGCCGCCAAAGTTGGTTACTCGGTGAAGCCAATCAAAGACAAAGCGGGCAAGGGAGTTTTCTTTCACGACAAACTTGTTGCGCGTTGTTTTCGGAAGCACGATTTCTATTTATTTCTTGAAGAGGAAAGCGTGGATTGGAAGCCGATTCTCTCCAAAAAACTTTTGCCCGATGATGCGCTCCTCGTGATTGTGCGCGAAACATTATTCATCATTGAAGTGAAATATCAGCAAGTTGAAGGTTCGGTGGATGAGAAATTACAGACGTGCGATTTCAAACGGAAACAATATCTCAAACTCGTCACGCCACTTGGCCTCAAAGTGGAATACGTCTATGTCCTCAATGATTGGTTCAAAGACCCGCGCTACAAAGATGTCCTTGCTTACATCCAAAGCGTAAATTGCCATTACAAATTTGGTTCGTTGCCGCTGGCATGGCTCGGCTTGCCGGAACCAGATGACGCCACCAAACCAGCTTCTCTGACCGTCTAAATAATCATTGAACCCCGGATCAGACTCTGATCTAGTCTTGGGGTGAAACGCGAAGACAATTCTCGATTACCAAATCGCACATACGGCTGGACGTTTGATGTTTTGATTGCCGTTCGTTCGCTCAAAAAACTGGAGTTCACCAACGAGGATGCCTACACACTTGCGCCGCATCTCAAAAAACTTCACCCGCGCAACAAGCATGTGAAGGACAAAATCCGCCAGCAACTACAAGTTCTCCGCGACTTGGGATTTTTGTTTCATATTCGCGAAGGTGTGTGGCGGTTGAAATAGCTCCGTTCGCGTATTTCGTGTATTTCGCGGTTAATTCTCACCGCGAACCACGCGAAATACGCGAACAAAATCCTCGCCGGGCGCGGTGCCGGGAATTATTTTCTCTGAACTGATGTCGTCCGCCGCCGCCACCACCGATTCCAAGCTGAAGAATTTTCTCAAGAAATTCACCGTGCTGCATGGTGCCCCGCGCGAGCTGTGGATTATTTACGTCGCCTACATCCTCGAAAATCTCGCCTACAAAGTCGGCGCGGCGGGCGTGCTGCCGTTGTGGCTGTCGTCCGACCTCGGCTTCAACGACGTGCAGGCCGGCGCGATGATTGCGACGTGGTCCGCCGTCATGACGCTCATCACGGTGATGATCGGTTCGCTGACGGACGCGCTCGGCATCCGCCGGACGTTTCTGCTCGGCTTCGTCATCTGCCTCCTGTCGCGCAGCGTGATGGCGATGACGGTGGAAAAATGGATCGTGCTGCCGTTCGGCCTGTATTTGCAGGCGATTGGCATCGCGCTCATGGTGCCGGTGATGGTCGCGGCGGTGAAAAAATATTCCAACGCGGCGCAACGGTCGGTGGCATTCTCGCTGTATTACGCGCTGATGAATCTCGGCTATGCCCTCGGCGACGGTTTGTTTGATCGCGTGCGCGGCGCGAACGGTCTGGGCGAACATGGTCACTGGCTGCTGCCGGTTTTCGGCACGGACTTGAGCAGCTATCGCGTGCTGATTTTGCTCGGCGTTGTATTCACCGTGCCGGGATTGCTGGTGGTGTGGTTCTGGTTGCGCGATGGCGTGGAGATGACGGAGAGCGGCGTGGTCATCGCGGAAAAACCGGCGGCGCGGGCGAAATCCATTTCATGGCTTTCCGCGCTGCTGACCAGTTGCCGCGAGACGACGAAAAAAACCATCCACATTTTTTCCGACCTGTGGCGGCAACCGGCGTTTTACCGATTTTTAGTGTTCATGACGTTGGTCGTCGGCGTGCGGATGATTTTTTACCATGTCTTTTACACATTTCCAAAATACGGCATCCGCGAACTTGGCGATGGCGCGCCGGTCGGCCAGTTGAGCGGGATGTTGAACGAAGTCATGATCCTCGTGCTGGTTCCCATCTGCGGTGTGCTCACCCAAAAAGTCACCGCCTACCGCATGGTGACGGTCGGCAGTTTGATTTCCTCGCTGTCGGTTTTCTTTCTCGCGCTGCCGGCGGCGTGGTTCAAGCCGCTCGCGGACGGCTGGCTGGGCAATTTGATCGGCCATCAATGGCTCGGCGT